>CAJOPG010000052.1 GCA_905236355.1 Paludibacteraceae bacterium
AGTATTGTGTGGCCTGCTGAATCACTAACGAATCACTAATGAATCACTAAAGATTTATTGCTGTTATGTTGCTGCCAATCGGCAGCATGAATACTGCATTTTTTTATTCCGCAAACGGGTTATCGAAATAATCATGTAGTCCATTAGCGATGACCAATAGGTCTAAAGGAGGGAAAAAGAGTGGCGCGGAATAGCGAAAAAGTGTGATTGAATAGGGAAGGGCAGAAGGATTAGGAGGTGAAATTTAGCCACAAATAGGGATTGCGTCATTGTGCAGGAAGCAATACTTTTGTACTGCTGAAAGAAAAAAATCAAAAGAGATGAAACTTTTTATATGTAAGGCTGTTATAGTTGTGCCATTATTGGCGTTTTTAGGGGCGACGAGGTTATATGCCCAAGAATCATCATCGCAAGTACAAAATCAAACTATAACATTGACAGAGGATGAATACTTGCAGATATTGCAGCGTTTAGACGCATTGGAACAGAAGCAGGCGGATGCAGAGAGTGGGGCAACGCGCAGGGTAGATGCAACAAGCGGAGCAACCCGTCTGAATAGGGAGGAACCGATGGAGGAAGGTAATAGAGATGAATATGCCGAGGATGTGACATCACAATCGAAGAAGGAAGGCGGACGTGCGAAATGGAGACCCGAACGCTTGACTATAGGCGGCTATGGTGAAGTGGCGATGAAACGTTGCTTCTATTCAAACAACTACTTGCGTTATCTGACTCCGTCGAAATATGTCAACGACCAATATGGCGAGGTGGATCTGCCGCATGTAGTGATATATTTAGGCTACGATTTCGGTCGGGGTTGGAGTATGGGTAGTGAGATAGAATTTGAGCATGGCGGTACGGAATCGGCTATGGAGATAGAAGAGGAAGAAGGGGGCGAGTATGAGAGTGAGATAGAGCGTGGTGGTGAAGTGGCTTTGGAGCAGTTTTGGCTTCAGAAAAAGTTCAACGACTACGCCATTATCCGTGCCGGAATGCAGGTGATACCTGTTGGAGGGTTGAATGCTCATCATGAGCCCACGGAGTTTTTCGGGGTGTATCGTCCGGAGGGCGAGTTTACCATACTACCGAGCACCTGGCATGAGGTGGGATTGGCTTTTATGGGTAAGACAAAGTCCGGTTTGCATTATCAAGCCATGTTTCTGCCGGGTTTGGACAGTGATCGTTTCAATCGTAAAGGTTGGATAAATCCGGGTGCGGGGAGTCCTTATGAGTTCAAACTGGCAAATGTATATGCGGGTGCGGTGCGTTTGGATTATACGGGTGTGCAAGGCTTGCGCTTGTCGTTGTCGGGCTATTGTGGCAATTCATTTAAGAACACCTTGAGTAATGTTCGTAGTGAGGAATATGACACCATACGCGGTACCGTGTCAATAGGCTCGTTTGATTTTGCCTACAACGGCCACAACTGGATATTCCGCGGCAGTGCCGTATATGGTCATTTAGGCGATGCTGCAGCGATAGTGGCATACAACAAGGTGCAGCGCAAGGACTCGCCGTCAAGCAAACAATGGGTGGCGAGTGATGTGATATCAGCCGGTGTGGAGTTGGGGTATGACTTTTTTTCACTGAACTCAACTTTACGAGAGCGTCATCAGCGTTTCTATCTATGGGGAAGGTATGACTACTATGACAGTATGTTCCGCTATAACGGCAATAGGAGTACCACATACGCATGGTGCGGAAGGCAGAAGATGTCGGTAGGTGTGAACTATTTCCCGTTGAAGGAAGTGGGTGTGAAAGCGGAGTTTTCCTACTCAATATTGAACAAAAAGAAGAATAGTGCGGGTGATTTGGTGCGTTTCTACAACGATGAGCCGATGTTGGCATTCGGAATCGTGTATGCGGGATTTTTCAAGTTATAAGCAAAGATGAAAGACGGTTTCGTTACAGAAAACCCCTAATTGTGTTATAGAATAAAAATCACATTAATTAACAATAATAATAAATCACATTAATTAACAATAAATAAATACGAACAACAATGAAGAAAAAATCATTTATTGCATTAGCCTGTGGTGCTATGCTGTTAGCGGGAATAAACGCCTGCAAACCCGTTGAAACGGATGTAACCAAAGACTTTGAGGTTATTGATGATGCCGACTTGAGTAACAACGAGATTATCTTCAAGCGTGCGATTGTAAATTACACCGGCAATACTATATTCCCCACCTATGAGGGTATGGCAAACGGTGCTATCAAACTGGCAGACCAGATGGCGTTGGTGCTGAAGGCCGCTCAGAATGGTGACAATGAAAATACGGCATTGATAGAGAAGGCCGGTGAGTATTGGACAGAGGCTCGCAAATACTGGGAGTTGTCGGAAGCCTTTTTGTATGGTCCTGCGGGCGACTATGACATTGACCCGCATATTGACTCATGGCCCTTTGACCAGGCGGCCTTTGACGACCTCATCAACAATGCGGATATGATGAATACATATACCGACAAACTGGAGAGCGGTGCAAGTCTGGAAGAAGAGGAATATGGTTTGATGGGCTTTCATGCGTTGGAGTATGTGCTGTTTGCTTTGAGCGAGGATGGTCAGACATCATTGGCTCACAAGGTGGGTGACTTCAGTGTGGCACAATGGACCTACATGACGGTTGTAGCCAACGATCTGCGTAACCAGTCAGTCCTGCTTGAGGCAGCATGGCGCGGTATGGAGCGTGTGAGCAGTGCCAAACAAGGCTATCTGAAGGCTGCCGGCATGACGGAGGGTAAGTTTCCCTATCTGTCAAATGGTTATGCCCAATACATGTTGGCTCCGGGTATCGGTGATGTGATATATCATAGTTATCAGGAGGCTGCAGAAGAACTGATAGCCGGTGCGATAGATATCGCCGATGAGGTGGGCAACTCAAAGATAGGTGCCGCTGCCAATGCAACTCCGGGTTCTGCTAACTATCAAGAAGACCATGATAACATTGAGTCGCCTTATTCGCTGCACTCTATTATTGATTTTCAAAACAACATCCGCTCCATCCAGAATGCTTTCTTTGGTTCCGGCAAGAACGACAACAGCGTAAACGATTTTGTAAGTCAGAAGAACAAAGGGGTGTCGGAGGCAGTGAAGACTTCTGCCGAGGCTGCCATTGAGGCAATCGGGAAGATACAAGAACCGTTTGTTGAACATGCAAAGGATGCCGAGGCAAAGTCGGCTATAGAGGTAGTGAACACGCTTCTCGACAATTTGACTAAGGCTTGGGAAGTGGTGGCTGGTCAACAGTGGGTTGATGAAGATGAAGAATAGAAAATTGTAAGAACAAATAGAAACCGATGCATGATAGTGGGGGCTATAGGACTCTTACTATTGTGCGTCTAAAAACAAAGATATTATGAAGAAACACTTTTTGATGCTCTCTGCAGTAGCAACTGCATTGCTACTGGGTAGTTGTAATCCTTCCATTACGGTTGACCCTAATGAAGAGAAAACCGATTTGCCGGAGTGGTATTACACGGGAGGTAAGTTAGGTACTACTTACTTCAACACCTCCAACTGTTTTTCCCAATCCACTCCTGCAGTTGACAAGGCAGGTATGGCAGGGTCTTTCACTTTGGGTGACCAATTGGCAGAGCGCCCTTTTACGGCTACTCAGAAGGGCACCCGTAGTGGTTTGGGTCCGGCGTATGTACGCTCATCGTGCCAACATTGTCACCCCAATTATTCTCACGGCATGTCAGTGCCGGCCGGTACATACGAGTCGGTGCATGTGGGTAATGGTACCTTGCTTGTGGTGTATTATCCGGCTACCAATGGTTATGTGCCATGGTTGGCGGGTATGCCTCAATTGCACGCAGTGGCACCATTCAAGGCTCCGCTTGACGAGAGTAAGATAACGGTGGAATGGAAGACAGTGAAAGACGCGCATGGCAACAAGTTTGAAGATGGGGAAGAGTATGAGTTGCAATATCCGGTGGTGAATTTGCCGCCTGAGGCCGTGTATGTATATAACCAAGGCTTTAAAGAGTTGGGTGACTATGATGTATTGTTAGAAAATACCATCGGAATTTATGGTAGCGGTTTGTTGGATGCCATACCCGATGCAGATATCCAGGCACAATGGGACAAAGAGGAAGCCGATGGGAAAATGAGAAACGGCTTGAATTGGGCATGGTTCGGCAATCCTTACAAGAATGGCAACCGGTATGTGAACGATGAGGGTGAAACCATTTATAATGGTGATGGTGTAGAATATGTGCGTCGTTTTACTTATGCTATGACACGCGGACCTCTGCAGGATGGTGCGGGTGCCAATGCCATTTGGAATATCCCCAATGTAACAAGAAAAGACCGTCGCAATCATTATACGGATGCTGCCGGCACTTATGCGTTGTATTCTTCCAAGGATCCGGATGTACAAGCCGGTTTTGAAGCTTATATTTCACAGGTAACCACTCGTGAAGAACATCCGGAATGGTTTACGGATGATGTAGAGAAGAATATCTACTCTTATCTGACATCGTATAATCTGCCGATAGAGATGTCGGACGACGAGTTTACGCAGATGATGATATGGCATCGTGGTTTGGCGGTTCCCGCTGCGCGTAATGTGACGGATTCGTCAGTACTTCGTGGGCGAGAGTTGTTTAGCAAGATAGGTTGCGACTATTGCCACCGTCCGAGTTGGACCACAGGCTCCGATGACATCCGCGACCCAAATCAGTTTTTCACCGATCCTAACCGCCAGTTACCTCGCTATCCGAATCAGAAGATATGGCCTTATACAGACATGGTGCAACACAAACTGCACATGGAGAATGATATCCGCACCGGCTGGTGCCGTACTACTCCGCTTTGGGGTAGAGGATTGCACAAAAAGGCGACGGGCGATGCGAGTGAGGCCCGGTTGCACGACACGCGAGCCCGCAATGTGATAGAGGCTATCATGTGGCACGGCTATAGTGAAGAGAGCGATGCTTACTATCCCACGCAGGAGTTCTATAAACTGTCAAAAGAAGACAGAGATGCTGTAGTAGCATTTATCAATGCCATTTGATTGTTGACGGATATTTACAGGTTATGGCTCGCAGCAATGCGGGCTGTAACTTGTAATAAACAAAACGATTATAATCATCCGTATAGTGATATATACCTAATATCTCATCATTATGAAAAAACTACTTCGTCCGCTTTCATTCTCTCTGATGGGAGTGGTTATTCTGCTGCTCATAGCGGCTTCCATTGCAGAACAACTAAAGGGCAGCGACTTCGCCGTGAAATATTTCTATACGGCACCGTGGACGATAGCCTTATGGGCGGCTGCAGTGGTGTCAGCGTTGGCATATATGCTGACGGTGCGGATGTATAAACAGGTAATAACCTGTCTGCTTCATTTCTCTTTTGTTGTGATATTAGGTGGGGCATTGCTGACACATTTGTTCGGGAAGCAGGGGGTGGCGCATCTGCGTCTAACAGGCCCGGAGGAGGAAGCAGAACAAACAACAGGGGTGCAGTTGCCGTTTGAAGTCAGCTTGCAGGATTTCAAACTTGAATATTATCCAGGTACCAATGCTCCTATGGACTTTGTGAGTGAGATAATAATAACTGATGGAGAAAAACAGACAAAGGGGCAGGTTAGCATGAACAATATCTTCTCCTATCGGCACTATCGCTTTTATCAGGCACAGTATGATTCCGATGGGAGGGGTGTTACGCTTAGAATAAGTTACGACCCATGGGGCATAGGGGTTACTTATTCGGGTTATGTCCTTCTGCTATTGAGCATGATGTTGTTTTTTGTGCAGAAACGGACATATTTTCGTGATTTGCTCACGCAACTTAAATTGTCAGGGAATGGAGGGAAACAGGCAATAGCCGTATTGTTACTTTTGATGTTGCCTATAGGCGTTTTCGCAGCGAATGTACAAGTACCTCCTACTCTCAACCGTGAAACGGCGGAGAAGTTGTGTGACCTATATGTGTATTACAACAACCGGGTGTGCCCGATGCAGACCTTAGCGGTAGATTTTACTACCAAACTTTATGGCAAATCGTCGTACAAAGGACTATCGGCTGAAGAGGTGTTCTGCGGATGGTTGTTCTATTATGACCAATGGGCACAGGAGCCGTGCATCAAGATTAAAGGCAAAAAGACACAGACATTGTTGGGTATAGACGGCAAGTATGCTTGTCTGAATGATTTCGCGGGTAAGGGGAAGTATAAGTTGGATGAAGCCTTAAGGCGTGGAGACAAAAATGCGAAGGCGGCAGATGAAAAATTCAGACTGGTGAGTATGGTGTGTACGGCGCAGATGCTACGGTGTTATCCGATAAGAGATAAAGACTCTGTGTTGTATTGGTATTCTTGGGCAGAACAACTGCCTGCTGACATGGATTTTGAAGATTGGAGGTTCGTGACACGAAGCATGGACTATGTGGCATTATGCGTGGCACAAAACGCCAATAGTGAGGCCCGCGATGCCTTAAGCAAGATTAAAGCATGGCAGACGGAGAAAGTGGGAGTGGAACAACTCCCGACAACTTTGCGTTTCAAGGCGGAGAAACTATATAACAACCTGAATTTGACTCGCCCGTTGGCAATGGGATATGCCGCTATCGGATTAGTGCTCTTCTTTATATGCTGCATGTTGTTGGCACAGGGCAAAGCGCTTAATTCATGGGTACATCTCACTCTTACGGGTGGTATTATCCTTTTATGTTTGGTGCTGACACTATTGCTTACTTTACGCTGGATAGTGAGCGGGCATGTGCCGTTGAGTAATGGTTTTGAAACTATGCAGTTTATGGCATGGCTTACATCGCTTATTACATCGGTGTTGGCTATATTCAATGTGCCGAAGTCTGGTTCTATAGGAGCCTCCTTATATCTCCCATTTGGCTATTTAGTAAGTTCTATGACGCTGATGGTAGGTATGATGTCGGCGTCTAATCCGCAAATAACCAATTTAATGCCGGTTCTCCAATCTCCACTGCTAACTATGCATGTGGCAGTGATTATGGTTGCCTATTGTCTGTTGGCGTTTGTGATGCTTAATGCGGTAGCGGCTTTGATACTCTATTCTTTTGATAATGGTAGGGTTCAGGCGGAGCGGTTGCAATTGGTATCTCAACTTTTGCTCTATCCGGCAGTATTTTGTCTGACAACAGGAATCTTTATCGGGGCTGTTTGGGCCAACATCAGTTGGGGTAGGTATTGGGGCTGGGACCCAAAGGAAGTGTGGGCACTCATAACTATGTTGGTCTATGCAGCAGGACTGCATAGCAAGTCAATAAGATTTCTGCAAAAGCCGCTCGCCTTTCATATTTATATGTTTGTGGCGTTCCTGTTTGTACTATTCACCTATTTTGGCGTAAACTTCATATTAGGTGGGTTGCATAGTTATAAGTAAGGGAAAGGTCATACTCATGCGAAAGGGAATGAAAGTAAAAGGGGAATGGTGAGAAAAACAGAAATAGTTTATAATCTAATATTTAACCGTCTCTTTGTAGGGACGGTTTTTGTTTGTCTGCAAAATGGTGGTCCCCTGTTTTGATGTTTGTTATGTTTATGTTAATTTTGCGTTCAGTTAAGAATTCTCTAAAATCTGTATACTATGAAAAAATGTGTATCTCTCTTTATTGTGTTTGCCGCATGTTGTATGTTCATTTCGGCAGCCAATGTTTCAGTATCTCCCGGTTCGGGAACATTAAGAAGTGCTATCAATAATGCTGCTGCGGGCGATGTGCTGATTTTGTCAACAGGCGAATATTCAGAGTCGTCTCTCAAACCGACGGTGGCTCTTACCATTAAAGCGGCCGATGGGGCGAAGCCCGTTATCAACCTGACAAGCCGGTTTGAAGTCAAAGCCGATTTCACATTGGAAGGTATAGAACTACAAAGCACCGCAGAGGCGGTCCGTATGGTGCCGGGAAACAATGTGTATGATGTGACAATACGTGATTGCCGGTTGAGCGGCTGTCCGGCCTATTTCATCCGAGCGTACAATACAGACCAATCGAGTGCATACATCAATCGGTTGACAGTGGACAATTGTATCTTCCGTATGGAGAAACAGAATGAAGATAACCTGCCCCGTGCAATAGCCGCTACTAAAATGCCTCAACAGATGAAGAGTCTATTCGTCATAAACAGCACCTTTGATGGCGGTATTCCGGGAGCGGGCCGCATGATATACTTGCATCCGGGTGAGGAAATTGAAGACCTGACGGAGATAGAAGGGGCGGTTGAGATAGACCACTGCACTTTCTATAATAGTGCAGATACGCGCGGAGTATATTTGGCAAACATCAACAACTGCCATGTTACCAATTGTATCTTTATGAATACAGAGGAAAAAACTAATACCAATAGTTTTGCTCTTTATGGTTCGCTATCTGCTATATCTAATAGTCTGGTGTGGAATGCACCTGTGAAGACCGGCACTGGTGCTACTGCCACCAATTGCATGAGCCGTAATCCGTATTTTGTGGATGCTGTCAACGGGAACTTCATGTTGTACAAAAACAGTCCTGCTGTGAATGCAGGAACCGATGGCACCACTATTGGTGACCCGCGTTGGGGAGTGTCCACAGAAGCGTACGACAATAGTTCCGACCCCTATGTGCCTTACAAAATGCCCTACTCAATGGCACCCACCACTTCGTCTGTGAAAGTGCTATGGCAAATGGCGGAAGAACTGGAAGCTAAAGAGGCTCTGGTCTATTACGGCACTGACTCCGCCAATCTCAATATGCAGATTTCCACCGGTGACGGCTGGAATGTGGCAGATGAGGGCTATGTGCATGTAGTAACCCTCACCGGGCTGCAACCTAACACACGCTATTACTTCACTGTAGGACAGAATGCCACCCGCCGTTGCTCAAAAATAAGTTGGACAAAAACTGCCCCCGAACAAGGGACGGCATATCGCATCTTCTCCATTAGCGACATCCATGGCAACGCTTGCAACAACTGGGTGAATATGCAAGATTTTATCTGCAATCTGAATTGCGACATCGCACTTATGAACGGTGATTTCGTCAGCAGTAAGGGCAACGACCGCAACTGGAATAATTATTACTTTACCCCCGGGGCACAGTTCTTAGGGCAGGTCCCATGTATGTCTTCGCCGGGTAATCATGAAACGGGCGATCCGAGAGGCCTCCGCTGGTCATCGTTCTATGACTATTTCCATCAATTCTCACACGAAGGGAAGTCGGAAGGAGATACCATCGACCCGCGTGGAGAGTCCTATTTTCATTTCGTCTATGGCAATGCCGATGTGGTTGTCCTCAACCTTAATTTTGATGAGTCCAGTCCCGCATTTGCACCCGGCACCCGACAGTATCAATGGGCAGACTCGGTGTTGAACACTTGTACCCGACCTTGGATTCTTGTATGCCACCATGTAGGTATCTACACTACAGGCTACCACGGGCAATGGTCGGAAGAACCCAAACAAGCGGCGCCGTTGTTGGAGAAGTATGCTGCTCAAGGCAAACATATCATCTCTCTGTCAGGTGACGACCACTCGTTTGAACATCTGTATAAAGACGGTGTGCACTATGTGCGACCCGGTTGCGGACGCGATGCCAATTATAACCAGCAGAAACAACTGATAGACTACAAATATTCTATGTTCTACCGGAAAGTGTCATGCTTCTCCACTTTAGATATGGCGGCAGATGCATCCAAGATTTCCCTCACAGCATACGACTCAGTGGGAAATGTGTTCTACACTTACGACTTCCTGCTTAACGGTGAGGTCATCACACCGTCTGTTAACTTCACTTTTCCTACTACTGAGGTACAGGTGGAAGATTCTGTCAAACTGCAGTGGTATGCCTTCGACCCTAAAAAAGATGCAACGGTGTCGCTCTATTATTCACAAAATGCTGCTGCTACTGATGTGTCAGGCATGACACCTATTGTGGAAAATCTGCCCAATACAACTGAAAGATATATATGGCACACGCGTGATATAATGCCCAAAGGAAAATATTATATATATGCTGCCATCCGGTCCGGCGGGGAAACCTACTTGAGCAAAAACAAGGTGGTCCTGACGCTGCTTGAAGACCTCACTCCGCCGCCGGCTCCAACCGATATGAGCGGAACTGTGCAAAACGGTCATTATTCCTTGACATGGAAAAACCCTACACACTTAGTGCATCTGGATTCTCTTTTGGCTGACTTTGAACAAAGCGCAGAAAACATAGAGGAGGTAATTGAAGAGGGGGCAGTAATGGCAGTTTCCGTTACCGATGGTGTCTTAAAATGTGACTACAATCTCACAACAGCATGGGCAACAGCGGCTGCAGAATATGTATTTGCAGAAGCGGTTGATTTGCAGAAGACACCTGTGCTTTCTTTCCGTCTGAAAGGCAACGGTAGCTCTCTCCCGTTGCGCATCGTGTGCAAAAACATGTCTTCGGGACATGAAGACTGGTGGTACACGGAGAAATATACACTTGCTTCTGCCGATTGGCAGACAGTAACGCTGAATATGCAGTCGCTGACAGCATTCGATTGGTGGATCAATTCCGACGAGTGGAATCATGCAGAGGGCGTTGTGAGAATCTCCTTCGGATTGTCTGCCGAAACTACTGCAACCGGTACCTTCTATCTGGACGACATCCGTCTGTCCGGTGATATCTATCCGGCTCCCGATTATTTGGAGACCGTTATTGTCCGTAAGGATAACTCCTTCCCGCAGTCGGTTACCGATGGAACGGAAATATATAGAGGCACGGCAGAACAATGTACTGACCCTAATGTGTCAACCTCTCAAATATACTATTATGCTGCCTTTGCCTCCGACGATCGTGGCAACTGGTCTGTACCTTCTATTTCTTCCCAATGGTGCTCAAAAAATCCTTCTACACTGAATGACATAACTTCTGCTGCCAACGCACACTCTTCAATACGCAAAACGCTGAGCAATGGCATTGTCTATATCGAAAAAGGCGGAGCAACATACACCGCCACGGGCATTCCACATGGAAAAACTAACAATATCGCCACACCCTGATAACATACAAGCATAGCTGTGTTTCTTATATAAGATACAACAATTAACCCCGGAAATCGGTATCTATGACTTTCGGGGTTAATTCATTCTTTTTTGACCTGTAGATTTTCCGTTAGACTATCCTAAACTATACCAAAACTATAACCCGTTGGCGGAATAAAGATGTAGTATTTTTGCCCCATTATGGGGGTATTTTGCTATATCAAATAATTATTGTACCTTTGCGAGCCCTATAAATAGGGGTGGAAAATGGGTTGCTGATGAGTGAATAATAGAAAAAGTATGAAGTTACATCCGAATTTACAAACTCTGTTTTCTAAAGACCGGTTTAATGCAGTGCAGGCACAGCAAATGGCTTACCTGATTGCTTTTGGCCCATCGGTGTTTCAAACTGCGCGTTTGATGTTGCATTATGGCATTCTGGAGATGTTGCAGAATGAAAAGGAGGGGCTGACGCAGCAGGAAGTGGTAAAAAAAACCGGTCTGTCTGAATATGCCGTCAAATGTCTGTTAGAGGCATCACTGACAATGGGAGTGTTGCTGCTGGATATGCAAACAGAACGCTACAAACTGTCAAAGATAGGGTGGTTCTTGCTGAACGACAAGATGATTCGCGTTGACATAGACTTCAACCATGATGTGAATTATGAAGGCTGGTTTGTGCTGGATAAAGCCCTCGAAACAGGCAAGCCGGCAGGATTGAAGCACTTCGGCGATTGGCCTACCATATACGAAGGATTATCACAACTGCCACCGCAGGTGCAAAAAAGTTGGTTCGGCTTTGACCACTACTATTCCGACAATAGTTTTGAAGATGCATTAGACTTGATATTCGGGAAAGAAGGCGGAGTGGGTATTACGGGGCGCAAGGTGAATACCTTGCTGGATGTGGGAGGTAACACGGGAAGATTCGCTTTGCGCGTGGTGGAACACAACAAACAAGTGGAAGTAACCATTTGCGACCTGCCGCAACAGATAGCAATGATGCACCATGCCACAAACGGTAAACCCGGTGCTGAACGCATCAGCGGCTACGGAATGAATCTGCTTGACCAGACACAGACATTCCCGACCGACCGGCACTACGATATCATTTGGATGAGTCAGTTCCTTGATTGTTTTGGTGAAGAAGATATAACCAATATCTTAAGCAGGGCCGATAAAATAATGGACAATAACAGCCGTCTGCTGATAATGGAAACATTATGGGACAGACAACCGTATGCTCCTGCTGCAATGGCACTGACACAGACCAGTCTGTATTTCACGGCTCTTGCCAACGGCAACAGCAAAATGTACAATACGGATGATATGACGCGGCTGATAGAAGACGCAGGGCTGATAATAGATACAATACATGACAATATCGGCAAGGGCGGACATTCACTATTGGTATGTAAAAAGAAGAGAAGTTGATATGTATTTGACAATTGATGATATACGGGATGTTATTTTTCATGGCAAGCGTCTTGAGATAGATGGGCCGACATTGAACCGTGTAGAGCAGAGTTATGCGTTCTTGCAGAATTTCGCACACGACAAAATAATCTACGGTATCAATACAGGCTTTGGTCCTATGGCACAGTGGCGTGTGGATGATGCCTATCTGAAAGAGCTGCAATACAACATTATTCGTAGCCATTCTACGGGTGCAGGCGAGGCTTTGCCCGATGAGGATGTGCGTGCCGCTATGATGGCTCGCTTGGGCTCTTTCTTGCAGGCACGCTCCGGAGTGCATGTCTCTCTGGTGAAACTGTTGCAACAGTTCATTAACGAAGATATTATCCCCTTCATCCCACGCCATGGTTCCGTGGGCGCAAGCGGCGATTTAGTGCAACTGGCACACATCGCATTGTGCTTGATAGGTGAAGGCAAAGTGCATTACAAAAACGAGTGGCGTCCCACGAAACAGGTGCTGGATGAGTTGGGACTGAAGCCGGCCGAAATTTATATTCGTGAGGGATTGAGTGCTACCAACGGCACCTCCGTGATGACAGGAATAGGAGTAGTGAACCAGATTCATGCGGAAAACCTCTTGCATTGGGCAATATTGGCATCGGTGTGGATGAATGAGGTGGCTGAGTCGTATGACGATATGATATCGGAGGAACTGAACTGCGTGCGGAGACATGAAGGACAACAGCAAGTTGCCGCACAGATGCGGCAGATGGTGGCCGACAGTAAGCGCCTCCCGAAACGAGAACATGCATTGTATGAACAACATCATACGGAGCGGATATTGGAACATAAAGTGCAGGCTTATTATTCGCTGCGCTGCACACCGCAAATATTAGGACCCGTTAGTGAAACCCTGCAAGTGGCCCGCGGAATATTGGAGCAGGAACTGAATGCCGCCAGCGATAACCCGATTGTGGACTATGAGGCTCAAAATGTCTTTCATGGAGGCAATTTCCATGGTGACTATATCTCTTTAGAACAAGATAAAGTCAAAATCGCCTTGACGAAACTGACAATGACGGCGGAACGCCAACTGAACTATCTGTTCCACAACCGAATCAACGATGATATATTGCCGCCCTTCCTCAACCGTGGTGTATTGGGACTCAACTATGGCATGCAGGCATGTCAGTTCACCGCCACATCCACTACGGCAGAATGTCAGACTCTCTCTATGCCGAATTATGTTCATAGTATCCCCAACAACAATGACAATCAAGATATAGTGAGCATGGGTACCAACTCGGCACTGCTTTGTCGTCAGGTGGTGGATAATAGCTATCAGGTGATGGCTATATTGTTTGTCGCATTGGCTCAGGCTACCGACTGTCTCACAGCAGGAGGCTACAACGGAGCCGCTCCTGTGCCGTTCTACGATTTCTGCAGCGCATCAAGGGAAGCATACAAAGGTATACGGCAGTGCATCGGTGAACGGGTGGAAGATAAACCCTTCTATGAGGAGATAGAGTCAGTAATCAATTATCTGAAAAACCGAATATAATATCATCACAACTATGAATAGAAGTGAAATAGAAAAAAAAGTGACGGGCTTTTTGCTGAATGATCTTGAATTGGAACCTTCACTTGTTACAATGGATGCTCGTTTGGAAGAAGACCTGGGGATTGACAGCCTTGATTTTGTGGACATCATTGTCATCGTGCATCGTGAGTTCGGATTCAAACCAACTCCCCAGGAAATGGGGATAGCGAAAACAGTACGGGAATTTTGTGATTATATAGAAAGCAAATTGGGTTGAACAAGCGCGCGTCACAAGAATGGTCGGGTCGTACCGATGGTATGCCTTGGATGCTTAAGAGCCTTATCTGGCTTCTTAAGCATTTGCCGTTAGAAATAATGTATGGATTCGTAGATGTATTAGTGCTGTTTTATTGGCTGTTCAGTAGAGAAGCAAGAAAGTCTCAATACCGGCTGTTCCGGCTGCGGTTAGGATGGGAAAGGAAGGAATCAATACGCGCCTCTTATAAAAATATGCGTCAGTTCGGACGGGCGATAATGGATAGATTTGCCGTGTATGCTGGCAAACAATTCACAATAAACATAGAAAATGAAGAGTGGGTGAACAAGAGTTGCCAAACCGGATTGCCTTTGGTCATCCTGACCGGGCATACGGGTAACTTCGAGTTGGCGGGCTACTTCGTGAGCCCTCATGGCAAAAAAATGCAAGTGTTGCTCTATAGCGGAGAGAAAGAAGTGGTGCTGCACAATAGAGCTAAATTCTTTGCAGAGAACGGGATTAACATATTATTTGCCCTCTCAGACATGAATTATCTGTTTGAAATCAACAATACATTGAACAATGGTCAAGTGCTCGGATTGTTCGCAGACAGAGTGTTTGGTAGCGCAAAAACACTGACGGTACCTTTGTTGGGGAAGGAAACACAACTCCCGCAAGGACCTTTCAAAGTGGCTCTGCTGCATGAGGCGCACCGATGCGCTATGTTTGCCATGAAAACAGGCAGATACGAGTACACAATAGTGACAACACCGCTACAAGGCAAAACTCCGCAGGCTCTGGCAGAAGAATATGCTCAGGCAGTAGGGGATGTGGTAAAACGCTACCCGCATCAATGGTATAACTATTTCAACTTCTGGAAAGACTGACAACCGGAATGTATCTGATAGGTGCAAATATTATCACTCCGTTAGGAGAAGGGGTGCAGCAAAATTTCGAGGCTGTAATGCAGGGCGAAGTGTCTGTTAAACTACACCATGACAAAACCATCCTGCCTGATCCTTTCTATGCTTCTTTGTTTGATGATATTCCCGTTGAGACATTTGCCAACCGCTTTGAGGCTTTGTGTGTGCGCTGTGCAAAGAGAGCCGTAGAGGAGGCGCAGACGGATACAACCTCGGAGCGGGTGATATTCATCCTTTCAACCACAAAGGGCAATATTGAGGCTCTAAACCACACACAATCGGTTGCGCAAGTCGGTCTGGCGGATAGCGCAAGGCGTATAGCACTCTGTTTCGGCAACAATAATACTTCCGTCGTAGTAAGCAATGCTTGCACTTCAGGAGTATGTGCGCAAATCTTGGCAATGCGCTTGCTGAGGGCTGGCTTGTACGATACGGCCGTGGTAATAGGAGCAGATGTGCAGTCGGAATTTATCATTTCAGGTTTTCAGTGTCTGAAAGCTCTCTCCGATGAACCTTGCCGACCTTATGATGCAGCAAGAAAAGGACTTAATCTGGGAGAAGCTGCCGCATGTATGGTTATAAGCAACAAGGCAAAAAGAGGTTCTTTGGAGTTGCTGACAGGGGCTGTCTGCAACGATGCCAATCATATCTCAGGACCTTCACGCACTGCAGAGGGCTCGTGGCGGGTGTTGGATGAAGTAACAAAAAATATAGATAAACAGAGAATAGGGGTCGTCAATGCCCATGGCACTGCCACCCTCTATAACGACGAGATGGAGAGTCTCGCTCTTTGGAGGGCGGGGTTGCAAAATATACCGGTCAATAGTCTGAAGAGTGTCTTCGGACATACCATGGGCGCAGCCGGCATATTGGAAACATTGCTCACACATTATGCCATGACACAAGGCATTGTTCTTCCTACACGCAATTTTGAAACAGCAGGCACTACTCACTCGCTGAAAGTCAGCCGTAGCGCTCAAGCGGTTGGGCAAGAGAAAGACTGTTTCGTCAAACTGCTTTCAGGTTTCGGAGGATGCAATGCTGCATTGGTGTATAAACTGAATGCTTCAGGAGAAAAACGGCCGGCACAATGCTCAGAGGTGAAGACGGAAGAAAAAAAACGCATAGTCTTATCGTCGGACAACACCGACTTGATAGAGTTGTATCACCGCTATGCGGCTGACTATCCTAAATTCCTGAAAATGGATGTCTTGAGTAAGGTGGGATTTATGGCGGCGGAGATGTTGGCACGGCAGCAGCCTTTGAGAGAAGATTGTAGCGTACTCATCTTTACACACTCAGGTTCTCTGCAGAACGACCTGCGCTATCAGCAGACCATCGGGAGTTTCCCCAGTCCGGCTTTGTTCGTTTATACACTACCCAACATCGTTACCGGCGAAATCGCCATCAGGCATCACTTGCTGGCAGAAACCTCATGCTATCTGCTGCCCGAAGAAGATTGGACTCTGATGCAACAAATCGCAAAGGCCACTTTCTGCGAGAAGCCAAACAAACAGATGCTGTGCGGATGGGTGGAGACCGGTACTGATACCTTCTATGCCGACATGAGACTGATAGAGAGATTATAATTGATATATTAATAAAATATTATGGATTTCAAAGAAGAATTAAAGCAACAAGTGATTGAGGCGCTTAATCTTGACCTGACGCCTGAACAAATTGATGACAACGCTCCTCTCTTTGGTGAGGAGGGATTGGGACTTGACTCAATAGATGTCCTTGAACTGATTGTGCTCCTCGAGCGTCAGTATGGCATCCGTATTGCGGACCCCAAGGAGGGCAAAAGCGTATTTGCTAACTTCAATGTGATGGCTGATTATATTCAAAAAAATCGGAAATAACGTATGAAAGCGGTATTGGTGACAGGAATGGGCATTGTGTCTGCTATTGGTAACAACCGGCAGGAAGTGCTCCGTAGCCTGCGTGATGGTCATAGTGGCATCACTCAGATGCGTTACCTGCACACCAAACACAGACAGTATCCCGTAGGCGAAGTGCCGCTCAGCAATCAGCAGTTGCGTACCCTGTGTGGCGATAGTGTCGCTGCGGATGAGAATATCTCACGGGCCGCTTTGTTAGGGCTGGTAGCAGCAAAAGAGGCTGTTATGCAGGCTGGCCTTACTCCGGATGATATGCCACTGACTGCACTCGTATCGGGCACTTGCGTCGGCGGTATGGACCTGACAGAAAACTGTTGGGAACAACTGCTGAATACGGATGACTGCAACCAATTGATCCGGCAACATCCCTGTGGAGAACATACCCGTTTTATATCCGATGCACTGGGAGGCTTTGGCTATATAACCACCATCTCTACCGCATGCAGTTCAGCCCTGAATGCTCTTATCCATGGAGCCCGACTCATACAGCAAGGCTTGGTGGATATTGTAGTTGCAGGTAGTGCCGAGTGTCTCACCAACTATCATTTCAACGGCTTCCGCACACTGCATATCCTCTCAGAACAACCCTGCCGACCCTTTGATGATAATCGTAATGGCATCAACCTCGGTGAGGGCGCTGCCTATCTGGTCTTGGAATCTGCAACTTCAGCGGCCAGAAGAGGAAAGCAACCTATCGCCTGGCTTACGGGAATGGGCAATGCCTGCGATGCTTTCCATCAAACAGCCTCTTCCGAGGATGGCGAAGGTGCCTGCCGTGCTATGCGCGAGGCCCTGAAATCTGCAGGTCTGAAGCCTAACCAAATCGACTATCTCAACGCACACGGCACTGCCACACCCAACAACGACCTTTCCGAAACACATGCCATACAGCGGGTATTCACCGACAAACTGCCTGTCATCAGCTCTACCAAAGGTTTCACCGGACACACCACGGCGGCTTCTGGCGCAATAGAAAGCGTCATCTGCCTGCTCGCCATGCAAAACGGATTCGTTCCTGTCAATCTGAATTGGGAAAAACCTATGGAGAATGGCATCATACCTTATGTGGAAAGCAATAAGCCAATCCAACTGAAGCATATAATGTGCAATGCCTTCGGCTTCGGCGGCAACGACTCTTCTGTCATATTCAGCGCTCAACCTGCAACGCCCGCTACCGTCGCAATCTCTGAAAGGCATCTGTATGTGCATAGGGCGGCTCAGATTTCTTCTGCGCTACCTCTGTCTGACGATTGGATGACTTCTCCCTTGCTGCAAACCGACCGGAAGTTGCCGGTGCAGGAGCCCGACTATTCGCAGTTTATTCCCGCAGGACAGGCTCGCAGATTGGGACCCCTGCTCAAACGCTCTCTTGCAACAGCACTCCAATGCCTGCAAAACGATGATGAAACAATAGTGCCTGATGCTATCATTGCGGGAACAGGATTAGGTTGTATTGCCAGCACGGAAACTTTCCTCAATCAAATCAAAAACAACGGGGAGGAATTGCTCAATCCTACACCCTTCATACAATCTACCCACAACACCATCAGTTCCTCGCTTGCTATCTGGCTCAAAGCACATGCCTACAACAACACTTTTTCCCATCTCGACACTTCCTTCGATAGTGCGCTCGTGGATGTGGTAGCACATCTGGCAGAACCTGATTGCACCTGGCGAAATATCCTTCTTGGCGCTTACGATGAACTGACCCCCGCCGTCTATAACCTGCTCCGTAAAGCAGAATTCGGAGGTAAAACCGAAGTGCCGTTGGGCGAAACAGCCGTCTCCATGTTGCTGTCCACCCAACCCTCCGATTGTGAAATCACAGATGTACTGCTGCCCGATACGGCTGACTGCAATATTAAATATCTTGAAAACCTCTTGCAAACCGAAGATGTATTGTTGATAGGTGCTAATGGCGATGCTGACTACGACAGACAATATGATTCCTTGCTCGCATATTACTGCGACAGGACAATATTGCACTATAAACACCTGTTCGGAGAAAGCCTCTCTTCTTCGGCTATGGGCATTTATGTGGCGGCCCGGTGTCTGCTGCATAACACACTCCCCGCAGTACTGCATTACAAAGGAAATAAACAAACAAAAGCAAACGGCATAGTCTTTGTCAACTATTCGTACACAGGTTCACTCACTGTCGTCAGATTGCAGCGAACCCCTCAGAAAGGGAATAATAGAAAATAGGTAATAGCGCAGGGGCGATGCCCGTGTGCCCGACATCCGAAAAAACAAATTAGAAATCATCGGTCTTATCCGTCTGTCAATTCATCCCGTCCGTGGGAAAATAAAAAAGTGGGAAAATCAACCATATATTTATTATTCTTGGCAATGACAATGTCAGTTCTCGTCAATGCCACCGAAGTGAAAACACTGCAAGGCAACTTCCTGCAAGTGCGCGAGCAGGCGATGTTTGCCGAGCCGCAAGAAAGCAAAGGGGTCTTCTATTTCGTTGCCGACTCGCTCCTGAGATGGGAATATACCCAACCTGCGTCCTTGGGTATCATCGCCAATGGCAAAAATATACGATTGCTCAGACAGAATGGGCAGACACAAAACAGCAATGCCTATGCACTGCAGGCTATGGTGAAAATGATAATGCAGACTATCACAGGCAATCTGACTGCAGATAACGGGCAGTTTGTGGTGGAAAAGGAAACCGGAGACAATGAAACACTACTGACCCTGACACCTGCTAAACGAGGCAACCGGCAGATGTTTACCCGAATGCAGATTTGTCTCGACAAAACAGGGGTGATCGCCAAATATGTCAGAATGTGGGAGAAATCCGGCGATTGTACCACCATCCGCTTTAGTAATCTCCAACTCAACAAGCCCGTCCCCGCAACACTTTTTCAATAATCTTGAATCATAAATTCTAAACCGAAAATCTCACTTTCCCTTTATTCCCCTTCTCCTATGCACTTCTATAGCGCACCATATCAATTCGACATCACGCATGTTTGTTGCATCATTCCTGCCTACAACAATGCCGCCACTGTGGCACAGGTGGCTCAAAAATGTCTGCAACAACTGCCTTATGTCATGGTGGTCAACGACGGTTCCACCGATGATACCCTCGCCCGCTTGGAGCCATTGAAGGACAAAATTATCCTCATCTCCTATGCTGACAACAAAGGAAAGGGGGGGGCACTCCGGACAGGTATGCGCAAAGCAAGAGAGATGGGGTTCCGATATGCGCTGACAATAGATGCCGATGGACAACACTTACCCGAAGATATCCCCGCATTGATAAATCGACTGAAAGAACACCCCGATTCGTTGATTGTGGGAAAACGCACACAGCGGGGACAGACACGCGGAGCAAAATTCGCCAACCGCTTCTCCAACTTCTGGTTCGCCGTGCAGACTCTCCACCGGCTGAAAGATACGCAGACAGGACTTCGCATCTATCCCCTCCTTCATCTGCCGGCACTCAGTCTGCTGACTTCGCGCTATGAGGCGGAATTGGAGTTGCTCGTCTGGAGCGCATGGCGCGGAGTAAACATCCAATCGGTGCCCGTCAATGTCTATTATCCGCCTCGGGAAGAGCGCATCAGCCATTTTCAACCTGCTAAAGACTTCACCCGTATCAGCATATTCAACACCATCATGCTCGTCGGGGCATTCCTGTATGGATATCCGAGTATGGCGCTACGCTGGCTCTGGAGACAGGAGTGGGCGCATTATCCGCATGTCGCTTTCAAATGGTTGGTCTTTGCCCTCGATGTCCTCTTTATTCTTGTCCCCGCCTCTTTCTTCTACTTCCTTTTCAAAGGCAACAACCCGCAGGCACAAGAGCACTATCATCGCATACTACAAAGAGTCGCATTGCATCCTATTGATATAAAAGGCTATTTCAAGGCGCAGGTGCACAACGATGTGAAAGAAGACTTCTCAAAACCTGCCATGATTATCTGCAACCATCAGTCAATGGTGGATATACTCACCACATTGTCGCTCACTCCCAAACTGATTATGCTTGCCAAACCAAGTTATGCACATCATCCCATTCTGGCACCTATTCTCCATTTCGCAGGCTTCTATACCGTTTCCGAAGGATATGAACAACTCACTCTTCTCTTGCAGGAAAAAGTGAAACAGGGATATTCTGTCTGTGTCTTTCCTGAAGGTACTCGTACGCGCACAGGTAAAATCCAACGCTTTCACCGGGGAGCCTTCTATCTGGCGGAGCAGTTGAATCTGGATATCGTCCCTTGCCTGATGGAAAACTCCTACCAACTCTGGCCAAAAGGCTGCTATTTCCCGCATAAAGGCATTGCACACATGCAGGTGATGCCGCGCATACCTGCCGATGACACCTCTTTCGGTGAAGGATTCCGTCATCGCGCAAAGCAGTTTGAACGATACTACAGACAACTGCTGGAAGACAAAAACTGATATGTCTCCCGATTCATATCAGAATACCAGTACCCTTTTCAATCCGTTGAAAATCAATCTGTAAATAGATGATGTGAGGTGAAAAACCTATCGTAAACTCTTGTAAATCAGTACCCGCAAACATAAGATGAACATAAGATCAACATAACATCAACATAAGATGAACATATTATCAAAAGACTTGCAAGAACTTATGAAAAAGACCCTGATAACCTTGTCCCTGTTAGCCCTTTCTTTGCAATTCGCCTTTGCACAATTCCCGCTTTACGGTGACTCGCTGCGCTCGCTGCGAAAGGTGGTGACGCTCACTCCCTATTTGCCCGATTCAGCAGCCGCACCCGCACCCGCCATTATCGTCTTCCCCGGAGGGTCATACTGCTGGCTTGACAAAGAAACGGAGGGACACATGGTTGCCCGATGGCTCCAATCGCAAGGTATTGCAGCCTTCGTGCTCACCTACCGTGTCGTCACTCCCGCCAAGTTCGCTACGGGAATACGCCTCCTTACTGGAGAACGCATCTATCCCAAGATGCTCAATGACGCCGAGGCTGCAATACTGTATGTCAGACAACATGCCCGTGAATACAATATCAACGCCGGTCAGGTGGGCACTATCGGTTTTTCTGCAGGCGGACATTTGAGTCTGATGCTTGCCGAATGGCACTCCGCCGATTCGCTCCGCCCTGACTTCACCGCCGCCGTCTATCCCGTCGTCACTTTCACCGACCGAAAGCACGCGCACCGGCGCACGCGGAGGGCGGCAATCGGCATCTATTACCAGTTCAACCGCAAACGGCAGGCGGAGTTGAGCCTGGAACAGCATGTCCCCGCCGACATGCCGCCCGTCTTCCTCCTCGCATGCAAAGACGACCGTACCGTGGACTATGAAAACACGCTTATGATGGACAGTGCACTCACGGCTATGCAGATACCGCATAGCACCACCGTTTACAACTTTGGCGACCATGGTTTCGGAGCCAACCCGCAGAAGTTCACACCGGAAACTGCACAATGGCAGCAGACCTTCATCCAATGGCTGGAGACGGTAGGAATGAAGAGCGAATAGTGTAGGGGCGGCAGCAATAGCGCAGTGTGCCCGTTCTCCGAAAGAACAAATCAAAATCATCTGTCTCATCCGTATATAAATCAGTTTTATCAGTGGGAAACATATAAATCAGAAATCAATCTATAACCACCCTAAACCACTCTAAACCACACTAAACAACTCTAAACAATACCACACCCAACCACACTCCATGAAGCACCTGTACGCTATATTATTCCTCTGCTTGGCGGTTTCCTGCACGCCTCGGGCGGTGCGTGAGGCAGAGCGGACCCTGCACGAGGCCGACAGCCTGCGTGCAGCGGGTGAACTGCTGCAGGACACCGTCCGTCTGCAGCATGCCGCCGATGCCTTCAGTCGCATCACTCACAAAGAAGAACTTGCTCGCGTGTATTACTATCTCGGCCGTAACCTGTCAATTGCCGGCAGGGATGACAATGCCGTGGATTACTATATCGCCGCCACCCGGCTGAAACCGAAAGACAACAATCTGCAAGGAAGACTATACTATAACATGGCCTATATATGTAGCCAGCAGCAAAAGGATAGTTTGGCAATTATTACTGTCCGATAAAACTTTATTGTACGTTAAAAAAAAGTGGGCTGATTCCTTTGTGGAGTCAGCCCTTTTGATTTACTTTG
>CAJOPG010000053.1 GCA_905236355.1 Paludibacteraceae bacterium
CGGACGGCGTAGGATTCCTGTACGCCTTCGTGGATGATACGACCGTCATCATCGCGGTATTTCTTCTGACGGTTGATGATGCCCTTGCGTTCCAATGCGCCGTGAATCTCACGGACCGGGTGTTCAAGGATAGTTTTTGCCATATTGTTGAGTGTTTTTTAATCCGCCAAACTTGGCGGATACTGTTATTTCATTATGCTGTGACAGGCTTGCGGTCGGCTGACTCACCTACCAATAACATAGTAATCACCTACTAATAACCTACTATAGAAAGCCTACAATCTGCTTGCACATAGCTTGACGATTGCTGATTAATAGAAGGATGATAGTTGTAAATCGGGTGTAAAGGTACAACTTTTTTCTCAAATATACAAAAGAAATCAGATTTTCCAAGATGAAACATCCCCCATGACCTCGCAGGTCAGCAGGCAATGGCTAAGGGAATGGGCATTTCTGCAGAGGAGATTCAGGCATGTGTTGCCCGACTGGCAGAGAGCAACCCGATGCTCGGTCACCGCGGTTGCCGCATACCCTCTCCAAGAGAGAGGGATAATAAACTTATTGGCGGGATTAAAGACAATGCATAAGTGTCATTTTGCAGGTATAATTTTTCATTTTTCGTATTTCATTATTCTTTGTATCTTTGCAAGCTGAAATACATGAAACACGCAAAGTGCGGAAAGCACCCAACTGAAGGAGACACCGGAAAGAGTGGAACAAGAAGACAATTCGAACGATGTTACTTACAATACTAAAATCGAAGATACACCGCGTGGCGGTGACAGAAGCCAACTTGGACTACATAGGCAGTATCACCATAGACGAAGACCTTATGGATGCTGTCGGTATATTACCGGGCGAGAAAGTAAGTGTGGTGGACAACACTAACGGCGCCCGTCTTGAGACCTATGCAATAGCGGGGAAGCGCGGTAGCGGTTGCATCTGCATGAATGGTGCGGCAGCGCATCTGGTTCATCCGGGTGACATCATCATTATTATGGCCTATGCCCTGATGACTCCCGATGAGGCTCAATCGTTCAGACCTCATATTGTATTTCCCGACAACAATCATTTAGCATAACGGCATGTTCTTCACTCTTCAACATACCGACCTCCGGACTTCTGCACGAGCAGGTGTTGTTCACACCGACCATGGTGATATTCAAACGCCGATTTTCATGCCTGTGGGTACTGTGGGAACCGTAAAGGGTATTCATTTCAGAGATTTGGAAGAAGACATTCACGCCCAAATCATACTCGGCAACACCTATCATTTGTATCTTCGCCCCGGCACAGAGATACTGCACAAGGCAGGCGGGCTTCATTTGTTTGAGGGCTGGCATCGTCCCATCTTGACCGACTCCGGCGGCTATCAGGTATTCTCGCTGACCGGTTTGAGGAAGATGACTGAGGAAGGTGTAAAGTTTTCCTCACACATAGACGGCAGGAAGTTGTTTTTCACTCCGGAGAGTGTGATGGATATAGAGCGTGAGATAGGTGCAGACATCGTGATGGCGTTTGACGAATGTACTCCCGGCACTGCGGACTACGCATACGCCAAGCAGTCGATGGAGCGCACCAATCGTTGGCTTGACCGCTGCATCAGCCGCTTCGATTCGACAGAATGTCCTTACGGCTACAAGCAACACTTATTCCCCATTGTGCAAGGATGTGTATATCCTGATTTAAGAAGAGAGGCGGCTTCACGACTGACCGATTTGGACCGCGACGGCTATGCTATAGGCGGGTTGGCAGTGGGGGAACCGGAAGAGAAGATGTATGAGATGATAGAAGTGGTGAACGGCATACTCCCGAAGGACAGACCCCGCTACTTAATGGGCGTGGGCACACCATGGAACATACTGAATGCGATAGAGTTGGGTGTGGACATGTTCGACTGCGTGATGCCGACACGCAACGGGCGCAACGGCATGATATTCACATGGCAGGGGGTGATGAACATGCGCAACAAGAAGTGGGAAGACGATTTCGACGAGTTGGACCCGACGGGGACATCGTTTGTGGACCATATTTATACGCGTGCGTATGTACGCCACCTGATACATGCAGAGGAGATGTTAGGATTGGAGATACTCTCATTGCACAATCTGGCATTCTATCTGAACCTTGTGGGTGAGGCACGCAAACATATACTTGCCGGCGACTTCAAGACATGGAAAGGCAGCGTGCTGCCGATGCTGCAACAGAGGTTGTAAGGGGAGTAAGCCCACCCTGCCCCTCTCCACAGAGGAGGATGGGCATGACGAGTGAAGGGTGGGGAGTGAGAAAAAGGATAAAAAATAATCAACAGACACATACTTATGAACATAGCAATTGTAGGTGCAAGTGGTGCCGTAGGGCAGGAACTGCTTAAAGTATTGGCAGAACGGGAGTTTCCTGTAAGCAGTCTGCGTCTGTTCGGTTCGAAGCGCAGTGCGGGGCAGCGTTATGTGTTTGCAGGCAAAGAGATAGAAGTAGAGGAGTTGGTGCATGGCGATTTGTTTAGAGGCATTGACATAGCCTTTACTTCGGCAGGTGCCTCTGTGAGCAAAGAATATGCCGCTGACATTACACGCTTCGGTGCTGTAATGATAGACAACTCCAGTGCATTCCGCATGGATAAGGATGTGCCGTTGGTGGTACCTGAGGTGAATGCCGCAGATGCCTTGATATGTCCGCGCAATATCATTGCCAATCCTAACTGTACGACGATACAGATGGTGGTAGCACTGCAGGCAATCGAGCGGTTGTCGCATATACAACGGGTTCATGTGGCTACCTATCAGGCAGCCTCGGGTGCCGGTGCACAAGCGATGAAAGAATTGGAGGAGCAGTACCGACAGGTTCTACGGGGCGAGACTCCGACTGTCAGCAAGTTTGCATACCAGCTTGCCTTCAACCTGATACCGCATATAGATGTCTTCACGGAGAACGATTATACCAAAGAAGAGATGAAGATGTATAATGAGACTCGGAAGATTATGCATTCTGACATTGAGGTGAGTGCCACTTGTGTGCGTGTACCTTCGCTTCGTGCTCATTCAGAAGCCGTATGGGTAGAGACGGAGGAGACTATAAGCGTGGAAACGGCACGCGAGGCTTTCCGCACAGCAGCGGGTTGCCAACTGATAGACGATGTGCAGGCCGTAGGTTCTGCCGACAGACTGCCCTATCCTATGCCCTTGTTTCTTTCGGGACGGGATGAGGTGTTTGTCGGGCGTATCAGGCGGGACATCTCTCGCAAGAACGGGTTGACATTCTGGTGTGTGAGCGACCAAATCAGGAAAGGAGCAGCTTTGAATGCAGTTCAGATAGCAGAAGTGATAATAGCAAAGAAGGCAGGGAAGTGAGATTTTTTCATTTTTTTTCATTAAGTTCTTGCACAATTAAAAAACTTGTTGTACTTTTGCACCCGCTTTGGTAAGACAAAGCATACGTTCTACGACATAATGCGGCAATAGCTCAGTTGGTAGAGCACGACCTTGCCAAGGTCGGGGTCGCGAGTTCGAGTCTCGTTTGCCGCTCTTTATGAAAGATGAGCAGAACATTAGTTCTGCTTTATTTCTCTA
>CAJOPG010000054.1 GCA_905236355.1 Paludibacteraceae bacterium
AGCAGCCTGACCGTATTGTGCAAGTGCGCCTTACATAGGGTATTGACAGGACACCGGGCACATTGCGGAGAAAGAGGAGTGCAGCAAATAGCCCCCAATTCCATGACAGCCTGATTGTAAACACGAGAATTGTCGGTATCAAGCAGTTGATTTGCGCACTCTTGAAAATGTTTTTTTCCATAAGTTGTATCTATCGGAGTCTCATCATCCAACATGCGTGACAACACACGATACACATTTCCGTCAAGAACTGCATAAGGAGCGTTATAAGCAAAAGAAGCTATTGCCGAAGCAGTATAGTCACCCACTCCCTTCAAAGAGTGAATGTCCGTATAATTTGTCGGGAAACGCCCCCCGAATTTTTCTATTATCTGTCGGGCGGCAGCATGCAAGTTCCGTGCACGAGAATAGTATCCCAATCCCTGCCACAACAACAGGACTTCTTTTTCATCGGCTTGTGCCAATTGACCAACCTCCGGAAAATGCTCGACAAACCGCATATAGTATTCATAGCCCTGTGCCACACGGGTTTGCTGAAGAATAATTTCTGATATCCATATTTTATAAGGGTCATCGGTTTCACGCCACGGCAAAACACGATGGTGCGACAAGAACCATTCCGACAATTCCTTATGAAAATATTGCGTATTCACAATAATTATTGTACTTTTGCGTGCAAAAATACAATAAATTTATGAAAAGGACAATAAGTTTACTACTGACGGCATGCCTGATGTTGTCGTGCGCTAAAAATGTGGAGAAAGCCACTGCAGAGTTAGAAGAACAAACACAAAGTATCATGGAGAGTTTGCAGCAAACCACCGATGAAGCAGAAGCTGAAGAACTGTTCACAACCTATCTCTCTCTGGTTGAACAGTACCTGCTCAACTATGCCGACTCTGAACAAGGTATCGCAATATTGCGCCAAACTTACTACCTGTTCTCCACTCAACAGTTGGAAAAAATCTTCAGTAAGATGGACCACAAAACATTGGAGCGTGAAGAGGTGGCTCCCGTCTATGCCAAGTTCAAACTACTCAAACAAACGGAAGAGGGAACTCAGTTTACTGATTTCAGTGCTCTTACTCCGGAAGGAGAAAACTTGTCATTGTCTGATTTAGTAGGACAAACCGACTATGTACTGGTTGATTTCTGGGCATCATGGTGCGGACCATGCCGCCGGAGCATGCCGACAATAAAAGAGTTTTATGAGCAATATCAAGACAAACTGCAGATACTCGGAGTTTCTTTAGATAACGATGAAGCTCAATGGAAAGAAGCCATCCAATCATTAGGTCTGCCGTGGAAACATATCAGCGACTTGCAAGGCTGGCAGAGCGTACCGGCCGAATTGTACGGAATCAGCGCCATTCCCGCTACTGTCTTGATTAACAAAGAAGGAATAATTATCGGAAGAAACATGGAAGTAGAAGATATAAAAATGATACTTTCCGAATAAAAAATTACTTTTTTTTCAGAAAAGACTTGTGTAAATCAGAAAGTTTATGTATTTTTGCAGCCGATTTCGCTCAAAAAGACCAAAATAAAAACAATAAATACATTTAAGTTTCACTTAATAAAATTTAGTACAACTATGACTAAAGCAGATCTTGTAAACCAAATTGCAGCACAAACCGGCATTGAGAAGACAGCAGTGCTCGCAGTTGTTGAGTCGTTCATGAAGAATGTTAAGGATTCTATCGTGGCTAAGGAAAATGTGTATCTCCGTGGCTTCGGTACCTTCCAGACCAAAGTTCGTAAAGAAAAAGTGGCTCGCAACATTTCCAAGAACACCACTATCGTTGTTCCTGAACACGCTATCCCTGCCTTCAAGCCCTCAAGAGAATTTGCTAAAGCTGTTAAATAATTTCGGAAAGGAATTTTGCTATGCCTAACGGAAAAAAGCATAAGAGACACAAGATGTCAACGCACAAACGTAAAAAACGTTTGCGCAAGAACCGTCATAAGAAGAAGTAATCAGGACGGGAAGAAGAATGAATGATAGTTGATAATTGATAATTATTGATATCTGCCTATGCAATATCAACTATCAATTATCAATTATCGTTTTAATAATAACCATTTTGTCGGTTAGTAGCAACCTGCTTTGGGCGCAAAGGGGTGACTGACAAGAATAAACATTTTAATAAAGTGAAAAGCGAACTTATTGTTGATGTACAGCCTAAAGAGATTGCAATGGTTCTGCTCGAAGACGGACGACTTATGGAAGTGAACCGGGAAAAAAGAGAACTCACCTATGTCGTGGGGAACATCTATCTCGGACGCATCAAGAAAATTATGCCCGCCCTGAATGCAGCCTTTGTTGATGTCGGCTATGAAAAGGACGCTTTTCTTCACTATCTTGATTTAGGGGAAGGTTTTCAACGAATCAACTCATTCACGCAGGCCATTCTTAGGCATGAAAAATCACCCGCTATGGGAAAGATTTACAATATGCCTGAAGTGACCAAAGAAGGACTTATTACCGACTATCTGAATGTGGGAGACCATATCTTGGTTCAAATAGCCAAAGAACCTATCAACACCAAAGGCCCGCGCACCACTGCTGAAATATCTCTTGCGGGGCGCAACATTGTTCTCATCCCCTTTGGCGACAAAGTAATGGTTTCTAACAAAATCAAGTCTGAGTCCGAGCGGAGTCGACTACGCCAACTGATGCAATCCATCAAACCATCCGGATATGGTGTGATTGTGCGCACTGTGGCTGAAGGAAAAAGAGTTGCCGAACTTGACGGAGAGCTCCAACTGCTCGTAAAGCGGTGGGAAGACACCATACACCGACTACAGCAACTCAAAGAACCGGGTGTAACAATGGTTTCTGAAGAAATAGGACGAACCATCGGACTCCTGCGCGATATTTATAATCCTACATTCGAAAATATTCACATCAACGATGCTGAAGTATATAAAGATGTGAGGGATTATGTGGAACTCATCGCTCCGGGAAGCAAAAAGATTGTACACCAATACAACGGGACACAACCTATTTTCGACCATTTCCAAGTCTCACGGCAAATGAAGATCGGGCTCGGAAGAACGGTCGGATTCAAAAACGGCGGATACCTTATCGTTGAAAAAACTGAAGCTCTTTGGTCTATTGATGTCAACAGCGGAAGCAAAAACAAGAACAGCAACGACCAAGAAGAGAATGCCTTCAATGTGAATATGCTCGCTGCAGAAGAAATCGCACATCAGGTTAGATTGAGAGATATCGGAGGTATCATTATCATTGACTTTATTGATATGGATTCCGCAGAGCATCAACAAGCACTCTATGAGCGAATGAAGGAGTTGCTCGAATTAGATAGAGCCAAGCACAATGTGCTTAAACTAAGCAAATTCGGGCTTATGCAGATAACGCGTCAACGCGTGCGCCCCGCTGTTGAAGTGACAACACAAGAAGTATGCCCTACCTGTATGGGAAAAGGGAAAATACAATCTTCCATATTCTTTACCGATCGTCTGGAAGAAGAGATTTCCGCCTATACCGAGCAATTCGGCAGACATCTGCGGCTGTATATACACCCCTATGTCTATGCCTATGTATCCAAAGGCATCTGCTCTATCAAAGCGGCCTGGAGACGCAAGTATGGCATCAAGACATTAGAGAGTGAGCAACTGGCATTCCTCCAGTATCAGTTGACCGACCGCAATGGCAAACAACTGCTGCTTCACACTACGGAACATAAAAAAGAAGAAAACCAACAAGAAGATAGTGAATAAGCGTTTCTTAATTCTAAGGAGAGACTGCCCTTTGCAGTCTCTCCTTATTTGTTACTTGCATATATCAATAAAATGTACTACTTTTGCGACCTATATTAAGAAAGTATAAGCATTACCAAACTTAATAATATCTAATATTATGGAATACACAAATCTTATTTACTGCGTGTTAGCGGCATCATTGCTGGCACTGGGATTTGCCTTCTATTTCTATCGCTCTATGCTCAAAAAGGATGAAGGCACTGATTTGATGAAAAAGATTGCTGCCCACGTACGCTCCGGAGCAATGGCATATCTGAAGCAACAATACAAAGTGGTGACTATTGTATTTGTCATTTTGGCTGCCATCTTTGCTATTATGGCAGTCTTCCATCTTCAAAACGGCATTGTTTGGTTTGCATTCCTGACAGGTGGGTTCTTTTCAGGATTAGCCGGATTTTTCGGAATGAAGACAGCCACTTATGCCTCTGCCAGAACCGCTAATGCGGCCCGTCAGTCGCTCAACTCCGGACTGCAAGTGGCTTTCCGCTCTGGGGCTGTGATGGGACTCACGGTTGTCGGACTTGCTCTGCTTGACATCGCAGGATGGTTTCTGATTCTTAAATGCACAGGACTGCTTAACCTTGTGGGCGCAGAGGCCGACCTAATCACCATAACAACCACCATGCTGACCTTCGGCATGGGTGCTTCTACTCAGGCTTTGTTTGCACGTGTGGGGGGAGGTATCTATACTAAAGCCGCTGATGTTGGAGCCGACCTCGTCGGAAAAACCGAGTACAACATTCCCGAAGATGACCCCCGCAACCCCGCCACCATCGCTGATAATGTGGGTGACAATGTAGGCGATGTTGCAGGAATGGGAGCCGACTTATATGAGTCTTATGCAGGTTCTATCCTTGCTACTATGGCCCTCGGAGCCTCAGCATTTGCAACTTCGGCTGCCAATAGTGATATGCAACTCAAAGCGGTTCTTGCTCCATCGCTGATTGCCGCTTGCGGGGTTCTGCTCTCTATCATCGGAATTTATCTTGTTAAAACCAAAGAAAATGCCGGTATGAAAGAACTTCTCCGAGCTCTTTCTGTAGGCACCAATACTGCTGCCGTCCTCATAGCAGGTGCCACCTTCGGCATTTTTGCACTCTTGTTCGGCACGGATACTAACCAATGGTGGCAGGTAAGCCTCTCGGTTGTAGTTGGTCTTGCCGCCGGAGTTATAATAGGGCAATCCACAGAGTACTACACTTCGCAATCATACAAACCGACACAGAAGGTTTCTGAAAGCAGCCAGACAGGGCCTGCCACCGTCATCATTAGCGGTTTGGGATTGGGTATGCTCTCCACCGCCATTCCGGTCATCACGGTCGGCATCGCCATTGTATTGGCCTATCTTTGCGCCAACGGATTCCAGGTTGAATTTACTGCACAGAATCTCTCTATGGGACTATACGGAATCGGTATTGCCGCTGTCGGCATGCTCTCCACATTAGGAATTACACTTGCCACTGATGCCTACGGGCCTATCGCTGATAATGCAGGCGGCAATGCAGAAATGGCAGGTCTGCCCGCAGAAGTACGACAACGCACGGACGCTTTGGATGCTCTCGGCAACACGACTGCTGCCACAGGCAAAGGATTTGCCATCGGTTCGGCGGCACTTACTGCCCTTGCCCTACTTGCTTCGTATGTAGAAGAAATTAAAATAGCACTCATTCGCATCGGTCAGGACCTCCCCAATGGTGTAGAGGCCACCCAAGCTACTCTGGTCGATTTTATGGAAGCATACAATGTCAATCTGATGAACCCTATGGTATTGGTGGGTATCTTCATCGGCTCCATGATGGCGTTCCTATTCTGTGGTCTTACAATGAATGCCGTGGGACGCGCTGCACAAAAAATGGTGGAGGAAGTGCGAAGACAGTTCCGTACCATCAAAGGTATCTTGGAAGGTAAAGCCGATCCCGATTATGCACGATGCGTGGAAATCTCTACTAAAGGGGCCCAGCATGAAATGTTGCTCCCCGCAATCTTAGCCATTGTTGTGCCAATCTTGACCGGACTGATTCTGGGCGTGGCTGGCGTACTCGGTCTTCTTATCGGCGGACTAGCTACAGGCTTCGTACTTGCCATTTTCATGGCAAATGCCGGTGGTGCCTGGGATAATGCCAAGAAGTATGTGGAGGAAGGTCACTTCGGAGGAAAAGGTTCCGATTGTCATAAGGCTACAGTTGTCGGTGACACCGTTGGCGACCCGTTTAAGGACACATCCGGACCATCACTCAACATACTTATCAAACTCATGTCTATGGTAAGCATCGTGATGGCAGGTCTCACGGTAAGTTTTCACCTGCTTTAATCCTATAACCGACAGATTATTATTTGAGTAGTTCAGTAAGGAGGCGGATGCTTTTGCATTAGCCTTCTTATTGCAGTTAGGAAAAATTCTAAAACCACACACACTAAACAATCCTATACAATCCTAAACAATCCCGAACCGAACAACGCAGCTAACGATATCGCTACATCATCGAAGAATCATCGAAACATCAAAAGCCCCTGCAAACCCTGAACAAAAGAATACTAAATACTCTAATTGATGCCGGAACGCATAATTTTGATACAATTCCCGAATTTAAACATAGTATTGCATAATTCATAAAACTTTTGTATCTTTGCAGGCTACTATTTCAGGGAAAAGGATGAATAATTCAAAAAGTATGATATACTAAGTCATGATTGTTTCTGATTGTAAAATTGCCGTCATTGGATTAGGCTATGTAGGATTGCCGTTAGCAATAGAGTATGGCAAAAAATATAGAGTTATCGGTTTTGATGTCAATCGTACTCGCATTGAAGAATTGGAACGGGGAGAAGACCATACATTAGAAGCCGATATTGAAGGTATGAAACAAGCCCGGGCTCTCTATGAACAAAGTAGACAGCAGAAAGGACTTACATTCACTTCGGATTGTGAAGAATTAAAAGAAGCGAACACCTACATCGTCACGGTCCCAACCCCCATTGATTGCTTCAACAACCCCGACTTGATGCCTATTCTCAAGGCAAGCGAAATTATTGGCAGAACACTCAATAAGGGTGATATCGTGATTTATGAAAGCACCGTGTATCCCGGTTGCACCGAAGAAGATTGTGTCCCTGTTTTGGAAAAGTTCTCCAGACTAAAATTTAATCAGGATTTCTATTGCGGCTACTCCCCCGAACGCATCAACCCGGGAGATAAGGTCAACACTCTTACCAAAATAAAGAAAATCACATCCGGTTCTACTCCCGAAATTGCTGACATAGTAGACGCTCTATATAACAGCATCTTAGAAAACGGAACGCACAAGGCCCCAAACATGAAGGTGGCAGAGGCCGCAAAGGCGGTGGAGAACTCACAACGCGATGTAAACATCAGTTTTATGAATGAGTTGGCACTCATTTGTGACCGTATAGGTATTGACACCAACGACGTGATTGAAGCTGCCGGCACAAAATGGAACTTCCTGAAATATCGACCCGGACTGGTAGGCGGACACTGCATATCGGTTGACCCCTACTATCTCGCCCACAAAGCAAAATCGCTCGGGTATGAACCACAGGTGATATTGTCGGGGAGACGCGTCAATAACTCCATCGCCAAGTTTATTGCAGACAAGACATTGAAACTGATGATTCAGCATGACCACAAGATAAAAGATGCCAATGTACTGATGCTGGGCGTAACCTTTAAAGAAAACTGCCCCGATTGCAGAAATACAAAGGTCGTGGATATTGCAACCGAGTTAGAGGATTTTGGCTGCAAAGTAGATATCTACGATCCATGGGCATCGGCAGAAGTTGTAAAACACGAATATAACAAGCAACTCATCCCTGATATCGACCCGCAAAAGCAATATGCAGCAATCATTGCATGCGTCAGCCATAATCAGTTTAAGACATTCGACTTCAAAAAATACAAAGGAAACGGGGCAGTTATTTTTGATGTGAAAGGGTTTGTGCCGCGTGAATTAGTAGATGCAAGATTATAATTATGAAAATAGCTGTAGCAGGAACTGGATATGTAGGGCTTTCTATTGCCACCCTACTCGCCCAACACAATGAGGTTGTGGCCGTTGATATCGTGCCGGAAAAGGTGGATATGATAAACAAACGCTTATCCCCTATTCAGGATGAATATATTGAAAAATACCTGAAAGAAAAAAATCTGAACCTTGTCGCTACTCTTGATGCAAAGACCGCATACAGCGATGCTGAATTTGTGGTAATTGCAGCACCAACCAACTATGACCCACAGAAAAACTATTTCGACACTTCGGCAGTAGAATCGGTTATTAATTTGGTAATGAGCCTTAATTCTACTGCTATCATGGTCATTAAATCCACTATTCCTGTAGGCTACACCGAGAGTATCCGGGAAAAGATAGGTAGCAAGAATATCTTGTTCTCACCCGAATTCTTGCGTGAAAGCAAGGCTCTGTATGACAATCTGTATCCTTCGCGCATTATTGTAGGCACTGACATGCAGGATGAACGCCTTATGAATGCGGCACAGCAATTTGCCTCCCTTCTGCAGGAAGGAGCACTGAAACCCGACATCGACACTTTATACATGGGATTCACTGAAGCAGAAGCAGTTAAACTGTTTGCCAACACCTATCTGGCACTGCGAGTGAGTTACTTCAATGAATTGGATACATATGCCGAAATGAAGGGACTTGACACAAAAAAGATAATTGAGGGGGTATGTCTTGATCCTCGCATCGGTATGCACTACAACAATCCTTCATTCGGCTATGGCGGTTATTGCTTGCCCAAAGACACCAAACAACTCCTGGCCAACTACCAAGATGTGCCGGAAAACCTCATTGAGGCAATCGTCGAATCCAACCGTACCCGAAAAGACTTTATTGCCGACCGCGTACTCGCCAAAGCAGGCTATTATGCCTATAGCGAAGAAAATAATTGGGATATCAAGCAGGAAAAGTCAGTAACTATCGGTGTATATCGGCTGACCATGAAATCCAATTCCGACAACTTCCGTCAAAGCAGTATACAAGGCATCATGAAGCGCATCAAAGCCAAAGGAGCCAATGTTATAGTATATGAGCCCACCCTTCCCGATGGTAGCACTTTCTTCGGCAGCAAGGTGGTGAATGACTTGAGCGAATTCAAGCGTCAAAGTCAGGCAATCATTGCCAACCGTTACGATTCCGTCCTCGACGATGTTCGGTCCAAGGTCTACACTCGCGATATCTTCCAACGTGATTGATACACGACCTTCAAACCATTTTTAGACCACCTTTGAATCACTTTCGAACCACCCTCGAAATCCCGACATTCAACTATAGCACGACGAATAAGAATAAACGACACAACTATAGCCAAAAAATCCCCCCTCACCATCGACAACTAACAGACATTAAACGACAAGCGGCAAAAGAGCACGATTAGATGACATCTTCACAACGAATCATAGTAAATACAACTGCACAATACACACGCACAATTATCAACGTGTGCCTCTCGCTATACTCCACTCGCCTGATCTTAGCCGCTCTGGGACAAACTGATTACGGCATCTATAGTGTAGTTGCCGGCGTTGTCGCTATGTTATCATTTGTGACAAACGCATTGGTTACTACAACACAACGGTATCTTTCCTATAATCATGGTAAAGGAGATCTAGACATTGTATACCACATCTTTGGCAACAGCGTTCTGCTACATCTACTAATTGCCATAGGGCTATTTGTTGTATTAGGAGCAATTTACCATCCTATTATATACTCTTTCCTTCATATAGAACCTGAGCGTTTAAACGCGGCTATTTGGGTATATTTTGCCACCATTGTGATGCTCTGTCTCTCATTTACCACAGCTCCATTTAGAGCTCTCTTTATTGCCAGAGAAAATATCGTATACATATCTATCATAGATGTAATTGATGGTATCTTGCGTTTGATAATAGCAATATTCCTTACTCATGTGACGCATTGGGACAAATTGATCACTTACGCAGGACTATTAGTGGGCATCTCACTTTTTAATATGCTTGCATTCGCCATTTATGCGCTATTGAGGTTCGAAGAATGCCATATACCCCGCATACATGAGTGGGACAAAGAGCATATTAAAAATTTAAGTAGTTTCGCAGGATGGACGATATATTCAACGGGCTGCATTATCGGCCGCACCCAAGGTGTTGCCGTATTGATAAACCGCTTCTTTGGAAGCGCAATGAATGCCGCATATGGGATTGCACTGCAGGTTAACGGAGCTACATATTTCTTGTCCCAAGCCATACTGAATGCCATGAATCCTCAAATAACAAAAGCGGAAGGAGCCGGTAACAGGCCACGGATGATCAATTTGGCAGAGACAGCCAGCAAATATGCCTATCTACTACTCTCAATGATAGCCATTCCTTTGATAGCAGAGATGCCATCCGTGCTATCGTTTTGGTTAGGAGATGTCCCCGAGGGTTCCGTAATGTTTTGCCGATTTGCCTTGATTGCTTCCATGATAGACCAACTCACTATTGGTCTGGGTATTGCCAACCAAGCAATTGGACAGATTCGAAACTATTCCTTGACTGTAAATTCCATTAAAATTCTCACGCTTCCTGCGGTGTGGATCTGTTTGCATTTAGGATTGCCGATAGAAACGGTTATGTATTGTTTTGTCGGCTTTGAGACCGCATGCATGATAATCCGGTTGCCATTTTTGAAGATAACAGCGGGCATAAGTATTCGTCACTTTGCCAAAGAAGTGTTTGTTCCATTGCTAATACCCACAATAACCATAGTAGTTGTATGTTACGCAATGATACATTATTGTGATTTTAAGTATCGGTTTGTTGTCACTATTATCACATCAGTGATAGCATATTTAGTTGCAATAGGCATATTCGGCTTGTCGAGCGATGAGAAGAGAATACTCCACAATATTATAGACAACAAAATACTGCATAAGAAATGAAAATAACAATCGTTGGTACAGGTAACTCAGCGTGCGCACAAGCAGCAAAACTTGTAGAAAGGCAGCACACCGTTTCTCTACTAAAGACTTCTCACTCGGTGCATGAAGAAAATTTCGATGCACTCTGTGAACAGAAAGGCATATATTATAAGAACTCATATAACAACGAAGATGAATTCCATTTTGCTCCTTTAGAATTAGTAACTCGCGATGTTGAGCAAGCATTGCACGGAGCCGATGTGGTGTTAGTATTGACCCAGAGCCTGCAACATGAAAATATAGCGAATCTATTATCTCCATATATTCAACCCAATATGATGATATGGCTGATTCCCGGGAATATGGGGTCCGTGTATTTTCAACAACTGCACAACGAACCGCTTCGACTATTAGAAAGCGAATCCACACCTTATGATGCGAGGATTGGACGTCCGGGTCATGTAGACATACTATTTAAGAATGTGCGCAATGCAGTTGCTTTTCTACATAAAGCAGACGAAAAATTTCTCCCTGACATAGACTCTCTCTTTGGCACGCACAAGTATCTTAGGAGTAATATTATTGAAAGCGCGATGCATAACCCGAATATGATTGTCCACACCGTTGGGTCAATCATGTCGGCTAGCAGAATAGAACAAATGAACGGGGAATTTTGGATGTATCGTGAGAGTTTTTCTCCTTCCGTTTGGAATTTGATCAAGGACTTGGACACAGAAAAAAACCAGGTGATAGAAGCCTATGGCGGAAAGCCTATGGCATATGTAGAAGCTTGTCGTTGGCGGAATGAAGAAGATTTGCAGAAAGATCCATATGCCGTATTCAAAGAATATGCCTTGCATGGAGGTCCGAAAGGTCCAAAGAACCTGCAAACAAGGTTTATATACGAAGATGTACCAATGGGATTGTGCTTATTAGAGTCACTCGCAGAAAAAGCGGGAATCAAGACCCCCATAGCATCGTCTCTCGTTTCGATAGCAAGTGCTCTGCTGCAGACAGATTTTCGTCAAAAAGGAAGGACATTATCTGCCCTCCACATGCAAAATCTAACTCAAACTCAAATAAAGAACTATATATCATAAATATGCGATTGATAGCCTCCATATTAAAACTGATTACACGTATCTCACCCACACTGAATACACAATTATTGTATCGACACCGTTTTGGTAAATGGTTGGATCTGAATAATCCCCAAACATCAAACGAGAAAGTACTTTGGTTGAAGTTGAATACCTACTACAAGAATCCACTCATCACACAATGTGCAGACAAATATGCGGTGCGGGAATATGTGAAACAATGTGGCTGCGGAGAAATTCTCAATGAACTATATGGTTATTGGACGAATCCGGATGATATTGACTTTAACCAGTTGCCGGATAAGTTTGTGCTAAAAAATAACTATTTCTACCACATGAACTTGGTGGTCACCGATAAATCTAAATTGGATATTCCTGCCACACGCAAAGAGTTAAAAAAATGGCTACGAAGTGATGGACATTTGCTTCGCTCAGAAATGCAATATGCAGCTATACACAAGAAAATTATTGCGGAGAAACTCATTGAGACAAAAGATGGTTCCGCCCCCGCAGATTACAAAATATACTGCTGCAATGGCAATCCGACTTATGTAATGGTATGTATCGGTCGTGAGCAGAATGTGATACCTAAATTCTACTATTTTGATATAAAAGGAACCTTACAGCGCGAACTTACATCCGATGGGCAAAATGCTCCATCCGATTTTCACTATGACATTCCATCTGGATGGGATAAGATGATTGAATATGCCCAAAAACTTTCCCAGCCATTTCCGTTTGTTCGAGCGGATTTCTACCTTGAACAAGGGAAGGTGATATTTGGGGAACTAACTTTCACACCTGCTGCTGGTATGGATACAACAAAACTATATTCGACCGATATTGCTATCGGAAATAAAATTCAGTTGCCAAAGTCTAAATGAACAAAATCTATCCTCATGATATTATCTCCAGTGGTTTTCTGTTTTTCATTTTAGGAAATTCTGTTTTCTATCTTGAGGAATGGCCTGCTGTTCATCTTATTTTTTCGTTTCTGAGACTCATTGCTGTGATATACATACTGATGCGTATGCTTAAGCAAAGAGTAGTAGGAAAATTCACATATTTAGTCCTCTTTTTTTATACAATATTGGGGGGAATCACTATTATTAAGCACGCCGCCGTTAATGTATGGTTGTCATATATGCTTAATTCCTTTGCAATATGTGCCCTACTTTATATTGAAATAATAGAATCAAAAGAGCATGCTATTAAGATTTTTGCTGACACCTTTGCGGCACTTATATACCTCAATTTTCTTACTTTGGTTATTAATCCGGACGGGATTATAGGTGG
>CAJOPG010000055.1 GCA_905236355.1 Paludibacteraceae bacterium
TGGAACCCCATTGCGCCTTCTAACCGACAAAAAATCTAATCAAAAATAAAGCCATAATCATCAAAACGCTAATGACCGATTGGGGTTGAACAGGGAACACTTCTATTAGAAATATATCGCTCTATACATAGAGCAGAAACGGAGGATTATCTGTCCTCCGTTTTTTTGTCGCAATGTTCTGCTAAAGGGCAGTTGGTGCACCCTTCTCTTTGTGAGCATTCCCCGGGTCGGGTAAGATGCCAGTAGAGCATCACCCCTGCCGCCACTACGGCCACTGTCACTATGATATATACCGCTATTGTCTGCATCAGTTTCAAAAGAGAGAAGCAATCTGATAGAATCCGAAAGAGACGATCCATGCCAAAAGGGTGTTATACACCATTGAGAACCACATCCAGCGCCGCCCTATCTCTTGCCGAATAGTGGCAAGGGTGGAAATGCAAGGGAAGTAGAGAAGTATGAATAGCAACATGGAGAATGCCGCAACAGGGGAATATACCGGACTGCCATCGGCATTGCGCAGATTCTGCAGTTTCTCCGCAAGCGACATGCTGACAACTTCTTCATCCGCAACATCTGTTTCTTCCACTCCATACAACACGGCCATCGATGAGGCTATCACTTCTTTAGCAGTAGCCCCTGCCACCAGACTCACGGCGGCGCGCCACTCCATACCAAGCGGACGGAATACAGGTTCTATAAAATGTCCCGCTTTGCCCAAATAGGATTGCTCCAATTGTTCCGCCTTACTCATCTCTTCTCCTCTGCGTGGGAAATAGCCCAATGCCCATATTATTACGGAGGCTATCAGTACTATTGTGCTAACCCGCTTCAGCCACTCGCTTGTCTTGTCCCACATGTGTATCAACGCATTCCGCATTGTCGGGACGCGATAAGGAGGCAATTCCATCACAAAGGGGTTCGCCTGTTTCTCAAAGTGCACTTTGCTCAACAACAGTGATGTCAGAATGGCGAACACCAATCCTATCATATAGATAGCAAGCAGCACCAGTGCCTGATGATGCGGGAAGAAAGCCGCCACTAACAGCAGATATACCGGCAACCGTGCGGAACATGAGATAAAAGGAACGGTAAGAATGGTAAGGATTCTGTCTCTCGGGTTCTCCAGAGTGCGCGCTGCCAATACTGCGGGGACAGAGCACCCGAAGCCGATAATGTAGGGTATGAATGACTTGCCGTGAAGTCCCATACGATGCATAAGTTTATCCATTATAAATGCCGCCCTTGCCATATATCCTGTGTCCTCCAAGATAGAGATAAAGAAAAACAGGAGGAGTATTTGCGGCAAGAACACCAACACGGCACTTGCACCGGCGAGCACGCCGTCCACCAAAAGGTCGGTGAGGATGCCTGCCGGTATCACACTACGCAACCATTCGCCCAAGCAACCGATACCTGCTTCCAACCATTTTTGCGGATAGGCTCCTGCAACAAAGGTTATTTCAAACATCAGGAACAGGAAGACAAACAGGATGGGGAAACCCAGCCAACGGTTGGTGAGCACCTTGTCCAACGCATAGCCCATTTGTGTCTTTTCCTTCTGCTGTGCATGCGTCATTGTTTCCTGCAACGCCCCCCGTATAAAACCAAACTTAAGGTCGGAGATGACAGACGAGACATCCTCATCATATTCCTTCTCAAACTGCTGCTTGTATTTATCGGCAGCGGCCTGCAATGCAGCACTGTTTGGGAGTGCAGAGAACTGCTGCCATGTGGTTTTGTCGTGTTCGATAAGTTTAAGTGCCACATACCGAGAGTGGAATAGTCCCTCAATTTCCTTATTTTCATTGAGCAGCGTTTTTATATCTTCGATAGCGGCTTCCATATCCGCACCATAGTTGATGTGAATATGTTTGGTCATGACAGCCTTCCCCTCATACACCTGAACAATAGCCTCAAGCACTTCTTCTATGCCCCATCCTGTACGGGCGATAACGGGTACGATGGGGAAACCGAGCAGCGTGGCGAGGGCCTCGTGGTCGAGAGTGTCCCCCGATTGCTGCAACTCGTCGTACATATTGAGTGCCATCACCATGGGCTGGTTTCGGTCGATGAGTTGGGTAGTGAGCAACATGTTGCGCTCAAGATTGCCTGCATTGACAATATTGAGCACGACATCCAGCGGCTGATTATCAAGATAGTCGCGCACATAGAGTTCTTCGGGCGAGTATTCAGTAAGCGAATAGGTACCGGGGAGGTCAACCAGATTGATGGTGAATCCCCGATGGTGGAAGGTTCCTATTTTGGAATCAACAGTGACCCCGCTATAGTTACCTACTTTCTCCCGCATACCTGTGGCGTAGTTGAAGAAACTGGTTTTGCCGCAGTTGGGATTGCCAACCAACGCCACGGTTATCTCTTTCCCCAAGTTTTCGGCCTCTTGCCGGACATGTTCTTCCAATGTTCCATGAAAATCGTCGGGAATATCCCCGTGTGCATCTTCGCGGAGCGAGATGACATCTATCATAGCGGCTTCACGATGGCGCAGGGAGACATGTGTGCCCATTATTTCGTACTCTACGGGGTCAAGGAGGGGGGCATTTTTGAGGACCCGCACCTCTTCGCCCCGCACAAAGCCGAGTTCAAGGATACGATGCCGAAAGCCCCCATGCCCATGGACCTTGACTATCACGCATCGTTCTCCCGTAGGCACTTGTGCCAATGTAAGGGTTGCGTTATCTGATATAAGACTATCCGTATCCATTAGTGTATTCTGCGAATTTAACATTCTTCACATTAAAATTCCAATCGAGCCGCAAAGGTATGGAATATGGTACTAACATGCAATCCCTAAAAATAGTGAAATATAACAGAACAGTGCGTTACCCTTACGGCAGTTGCATCAGAATCAAA
>CAJOPG010000056.1 GCA_905236355.1 Paludibacteraceae bacterium
ACAGTTCGGTGGCAAATATATGGCACACGACATTCGCGTAGTCCGTCTGCCGCGACATGGGGCCAGTTGCCCGATAGGGTTGGGTGTAAGTTGTTCGGCTGACCGTAATATCAAATGCAAAATCAACAAAGACGGTATCTGGATAGAGAAGATGGATGATAAGCCCTATGAATTGATTCCGGAAGAATTGCGTCAGGCAGGTGAGGGTGATGCAGTGAAAATAGATCTCAATCAGCCGATGCGTGATGTGTGCCACATTCTGACTAAATATCCGATAGGTACTCGCCTAAGTTTGAACGGCACCATCATTGTAGGCAGAGATATTGCTCATGCCAAGATAAAGGCCCGTTTGGATGCCGGCGAGGCGATGCCGGAATATTTGAAGAACCATCCTATTTATTATGCAGGTCCTGCCAAGACACCGGCGGGTATGGCATGCGGCTCGATGGGACCAACTACAGCGGGCAGAATGGACCCTTATGTTGATGAATTTCAGGATGCAGGAGGTTCGATGATTATGCTTGCAAAGGGTAATCGTTCTATTGATGTGACCAATGCTTGCAAAAAACATGGTGGTTTTTATCTTGGGTCTATAGGCGGTCCGGCTGCTATTTTGGCACAGAATAACATCAAGAGTATAGAGTGTGTGGAATATCCGGAGTTGGGCATGGAAGCGATATGGAAGATAGAGGTGAAGGATTTTCCTGCGTTCATTCTTGTTGACGACAAGGGTAACGATTTTTTCAAACAGTTGAAACCCTGTGAGGGTTGCACCATATTGAAGTAGAGTAGGGTGAATCGGTTAGTAATAAGCAAATGCGTCCATACAATATGGACGCATTTTTGTATATCCGGCATGGATGGTATCTCTTTACATTTGATGCGGAACAGCGCACACGATGCAATCGTTGTTGCACCTATGGGAGTGCTATATAGGTTTGGAAGAACCCAAGATACCTATTGAATACTAATGAGTTATGAAGGGCGCTTTTTGTACTTTTTGATTAAGTTTTCTCCTTTAGTCTTCGCGGGTGATATGTGCTCCGATGGCGTTGAGACGACCTTCAATGTTCTCATAGCCACGGTCAATCTGGTCGATGTGGTCAATGCGGCTGGTACCTTCCGCCGACATGGCGGCTATAAGCAGTGCAATACCGGCACGAATATCAGGCGAAACCATGTTGTTGCGCCGCAGTTTAATTTGATGGTCGTGTCCGATAACCACTGCGCGGTGCGGGTCACAAAGAATAATCTGCGCTCCCATGTCAATGAGTTTGTCCACAAAGAAGAGGCGGCTCTCGAACATTTTTTGGTGTATCAATACGGATCCTTTTGCTTGTGTTGCAACTACCAGAATGACAGATAGCAGGTCGGGTGTGAAGCCCGGCCATGGGGCGTCTGCAACAGTGAGAATACTACCATCCATAAAGGTCTCAATCTGATAGTGTTCTTGTGCGGGAATATAGATATCATCTCCTCGTTGCTCTAATTGAATGCCCAGGTGGCGGAACACATCGGGAATAATACCGAGGTTACTATAGGATGTGTTGCGTATGGTGAGTTCGCTTCCGGTGATGGCTGCCATACCGATAAAAGACCCTACTTCAATCATATCGGGTAACATAGTGTGTGTGGCTCCGTGCAGTCGCTCAACTCCTTCGATAGTGAGCAGATTGCTTCCAACTCCGCTGATGCGGGCACCCATATTATTGAGCAATCGGCACAACTGCTGCAGGTAGGGTTCGCAGGCGGCATTGTAGATAGTGGTAGTTCCTTCTGCCAAGACAGCGGCCATAAGTATGTTGGCAGTACCGGTAACGGAGGCTTCGTCCAACTGCATATAAGTTCCTTTCAGACGCTTGGCATCAAGGATATATACAGATTCAGTCTCATCGTAAGTGAGGTCGGCTCCGAGATTCTGTAAGCCGATGAAGTGGGTGTCCAAGCGTCGTCGCCCGATCTTGTCGCCTCCGGGTTTGGCATAGCAGATATGCCCCAGGCGTGCAAGCAGCGGTCCGATAAGCATAACTGAACCGCGTAGTCGGCTGCATTTTTTCAGGAACTCGGGAGTTTCCAGATAATTGGTGTCGATATGAGCTGCACAGAAACTGTAGCGATGTTCTGAAAGCTGTTTCACCTCCACCCCCATTTCCTCCAATTGACTGATAAGATTGTTGATGTCAAGAATGTTAGGGATGTTGTCCACAATCACTTCTTCTTGTGTAAGAACGGTGGCGCAGAGAATCTGCAATGCCTCGTTTTTGGCCCCTTGCGGTGTGATACTGCCATGCAGTTTGTGTCCGCCTTCTACGATAAATGATGCCATGATATATTGGGTATTGTTAGTGTGGTTCAGTTTAGTATGTTTTAGATGTAGTTTACTTCGGGATAGATGCTTATTGAGAATTTTTCTTTAATGGAACGGCTGATGTTGTCAGCCAAAGTTACGATGTCTTTGGGAGTAGCATTGTTTTTATTGACAATAACAAGCGGTTGTTTATCATACACTTGCGCCCCCCCAAGAGTTTTTCCTTTCCAACCACATTGTTCAATGAGCCATGCGGCGGGTATCTTGACTCCATTCGGGGCAGGGTAGTGAGGAATGGTAGGGTAGAGTTGCCGGAGCTCATCAAAGTGTTGCTTGTCAATCACAGGATTTTTGAAGAAACTGCCGGCACTGCCCAATTCGGCTACTTCCGGCAATTTTTGTTGGCGGATGGCAGTAACCGTTCTTCGCACATCAGCGATGTCGGGTTTCGCAATATCTGCCAATGCTGCACGCAAGTTGCCATAATCCAGACTCAACCGGGGCTGTTTTGTCAGTTTGAACTCAACGGAGGTAACGATATACTGATTTTTCATTTCGTTTTTGAAGATACTGTCCCGATAGGCATATTGACATTCTTGGTTAGTGAAGATGCGTGGCTCAAGAGTTTGCCGGTTGATAGTGAAGACTCGATGAATAATGTCTTTCACTTCAACGCCATAGGCACCGATGTTTTGCACAGCCGAAGCCCCAACTTCCCCCGGAATGTATGAGAGGTTCTCTGCCCCTCCCCAATCATGTTCAACAGCATATCTGATGAAGTCGTCGAATACAACACCTGCTCCCACTTCCAGCAGCACCTCTTCTTCGGTTTGAGTATTCAGATGATAGAAACAGATGTTCGAGTGTAGAATGATGCCGTTGAAATTGTTAGTGAATAGCAGATTGCTTCCTCTTCCGATGTGTAGCATAGGAAGCGAGTTGTAGCGTTGCAAGAGCGTGCAGAGCTCGTTGATGTTGTCATACTCGGCGAAAATATCCGCTTGAACATCTATATGGAATGTATTCCATGCAAGTAGGGATTGATTTTGCAGTATTTTCATAGGTATGTGCTTATTGGCCTTTAGTGCGATTCAGATATTGGTTTTCAAGCTTCTTGGCATGTTCGAGTGCCTGCTTATCGTTCAGATTTTTGTGTATGTTTTTCAAGTCGGGAATCATCACGACGAGTCCGGGGTGCACATTGGAGAAGTCTTTGATTTTGTCGGCATTGGCTTCGTAGATATACACCCAATATTGTGGTACCCCATACCACCGGCGTGCAATTTGTGCGAGCCTCGAACCTGTTCTGACAATCTCTTCGCCGATAAACTCATTATATTGTTCATAGGCAGGTTTGATTGTTTCTTTTTTGCTGTCATAGGCAGGTGCCTGATTGATGGCAGTCAGTTGTTGTTCTTTAGGTTGCAACTCATATCCTTCCGGTACGATTTCCACTCGGCGATCTATGGAAAGTTGGTGTTGTGTGTTGTAGCGATAGGGGTGTGAGGCACCGTACGACACCACTCTCATACGATCTTGCGATATGCCTTTTTCCTGCAGGAGGTCAGCTACTGCTTGTGCGCGTTTCATGGCCAATCGTTGGTTATATCCGTCTTTGCCGATGATGCAAGCATGTCCGTTGACATGTATGGTGAGTTCGGGATACCGTTGCATCATGCTTGCTACAGAGTCCAGTATATAAGCGGGTTCCACAATAGGTTCGTACTTGTCAAAATGGAACCAGATGACGGCTTGTGTGAGCATTGCTGCGAGGCGCTTTTCTTCGGCAGTAGGTCGCTCTTGTTTTGCAGCAGCGGGTTGCGGATTAACCTGTTTGTTTTCTCGGATATAGATAGTATCGTGCAGCCATAGGGTGTCGGTAAGCAGAAGAGTGTCACGCACTTTAGGCATAAGTTCAGGGAACTCTCTGGAAAGGCGTTTCGCTTGACGCTTTCGCTGTGCCTTTGTAAGTCCCGGGTAAATGCTCACCCCCAATTTCAGTCCTGCAGCCCATGGATGCAACGCACCGACATGGTCGGTTCCAATAAGTCCGAGGTAAGGTGCCATGAATTCGTCGGTGTGCAGATAGGTGTTGGCAAAACCTAACGGTTGTGGCTCTTTGGTGCTGCCTATGAAGTTGTTGATTCCGTATTGTCCATAGGCGGCCAAATAAATATCTGCCCGCTCGCTTGTTCGTACGGCAAATCCTATTTCAGCATAGACAAGCACATCGATTTTGCTAAGATATTGTCTGAAGGAGTCTTCTTGCGGAATTTCTACGGTTTCCGTTTCGAATCTGCCGGGCAGGTCGTGCAACTCCAATTGCCAACGCGGATACCAAGCATAATGCTCGATAGACCCTTCTTTGTGCCGGTAGTCTGCCAAGACAGGAATGCCTGCTTTAATACCCACGGCGGCATATAGTCCGGCTTTGTTTTTAAGCGGTTGGAAACGAAGTCCGACAGGAACTTCGAAGAGATAAAGCCGCTCGCGCTCTTTCCAATTGTCGAAAGATATACGATGGTTGTATATGTCGTTCTGATAGTCGGTTAGTCCCTGCCACTGCATATCATCTATCAGGCGGGCAGTAGTGCCGTATCTGCTGATGCTCAAGCCTGTTTGTAGTCCCATCCATGGAAGGAAATAGTAGGTATAACCAACACCTGCGTTGAAAGATGGTGTGATTTGGGTGTCACCTCCTCCGAGAAAATAGCCCAGACTGCTTACTCCTCCTCCGGCATAAATGTCAATATAATGTTTATGATATTGCGTTTTCCCTTTTGAATAACGCTTTTGAGTCATACCGGAGGGACTGCATAAGAGGCATGCAGTCAGCAGATATATGTTTAAGCGTTTCATTCCACAATCAGTTTTCGCACAATGCGGTTGCCTGTTGCATTGGTGTAGGTTACGAGATATATGCCAGCTGTTAGCGGTGCAGGTAACTGGCAGATAGTGTTATCGGATGAGAATTGTTGGAGTGTCTGACCATCAATGGAATATATGGTTAGGCTACCGCGTTGAGGCAGGTGTATTTGAATTGGCATTCCAGCGGTAGCGGGCACCGGATAAATGAGGAGATTGTCAGTGTTGTTTGGGGGAATATTTTGAAGATTGGTGCCCGGACGCATTTCATAGTCGCAACTGCGGTATGTGGTGCCGTCGGTAGCAGTAAGCATGGCATAATATACTCCGTTGAGTCCGCCTTCCTCATAGTAATATTGTCCGTTGGCTCCTTCCACGGGTTCGCCATCTTTGTACCACTGATAATGGTTGAAAGTGATGTCGTCTTCGCAATCGGGTTCGCAATTTTTGTCGGAGTTGTCCACAAACAAAACATCGCTCCACTTGTTGTGCACATAGCCATCCAATGCAATAGTGAAGGGCACTTCTATCACATGCCCGATACAATGATTTTCTCCTTCGGTGGCGTTGTAGAACTGAATATACAGGTTGTAGTTGCCAAGCGGAATAGCGGGAATTTCTATCGGTATCACGTTGCCTTTCGGCAGCATGGTGTCCACCGAGAGAAAACCGGCTTTTGTGGCGGCCTCGTTGATGGTAAGCAGGTAGTGGTCGGGTGCTCCTTCCTTCAGTGTATATTGCAGATACATAACGGTATCGGTTTGACATACAGCCGCCATCTCAGCCACTTCTACTACCGGTACTTTTCTAACGGCACATTGTAGTGTGACCTCTTTGTTGCATCCCCATTCTGTCTTGTCGTGCATGATGATGCTTTCGGTGTCTCTTGACAGGGTGTATGCTTTTACGGTGCCATCTTCAAATTGGTAGGATCCTGTATAGGGCATATCCATTTCGCATACACTAACTATTTCCGTCAGGTATTCGTGTACGCCGACATAATAAATGGCCTTTCCCGCAGAGTGTTGCCACAGGCTCTTGCAGTAGGAGTTCCGAACGAGTCGTTCTATGGTGATGATAGCGGGTAGTTGTAGGGCGGGGTAGTCTTTCAACAAAAGTTGTCGGTTGAGTGAATTTTGGTTGATATACAAGGTGTCTAAAACTTTGTCATTGGCGGTTAGAAGCCAGCAGTACTCAAATTCGCCCTCACCTTCAATGGCCTGTTGCTCAGAGATGTTCAGATTTATTGTTTGTGTTTCTTCGGTATTCATGCACAGATATAGTTCTTCCTGCTTGATGACCCCGGCATTGTAAGATTCGTATATAGAGAGCACTACCTCACCATCGGATGTTTGCCATTCGGCAAGCCCTGTGTCATCTGTTACTTGTCGGACAAAAGTGTAGGTGTTGCCGGCTTCTAAAGTAATTTCATCGAGCGGTAAATCGGTAGTGTCGGAGTTCCCGATGGGAATGCCATTGCACAGCCATCGATATATATATCGTCCGTTTCCTCCTTGGGCTGGAAGGATTTCGTGAATAGTATCACTCACTTGCGGAGTGCATAAATTCTGGTTATCAGGGGCAATGCTGCCGGGTTGAATGTTTTCGAACACAACTATCCTATGCAGAAAGTCGGACGGACTGAATTGTTGCTTGCAGGTGGCTTCTTTCACATGCCGCTGATAAATATATTCGCCGGCCTCGGTTATGTGTACGGGGCAAGAGGCTGTGGTAACGGCTGTATAACCTTGATAAACACGGTCGTTTTTCTTAATTGTATCCACCTCCCCCGTTATGTAATTCACACGAAGTTGGGTCATATTCCACATATATTCGAACTCTCCTCCTCCGCCGCTTGCATCTTTGCAACTCAATACGGTGGTATCGCACGGAACTCCGTAGATGGTATCGGTATTCGAGCATAATTTGCCGGGGTCAAATTCCTCCATCACATGCAGATGCAACTCTCCTTCGGTTTCAGCAAACTCCGTATGGCACTGGCTGTCGTGCACCTCCTGTGTGAAGACATAGTGTCCTTTTGTGTCGGTAGGCAGATAGAATGCGTGGTATTCTCTGTAAGTGAGGTGCAAGTTTTGCAGCAATGTACGGATTTCATTTCCGTCTTCATCATAGGTGACTTCATACATGTGCAGCAGATATTGATAGTCAGTGGGGGCTGTTTGTTCGTCATCCTTTCCCCCAGAAGCCTCTTTGGTCGGGTTCTCGGTGGCGGATGTCAGTTTGACAGCCTCGTTCCAACAAGCAATATAATTGCCTGCCAGAATGCCGGCATCAAAGGAGTCATAGTTTTTTACAACGGTATAGATAGTCTTGGTGTCGTTTCCTGTGGTGATGCGCAACATGACTTCTTGCAAAGCGCAAGGGCGGAATACTAAGCCCTTGAAATAGTAGTTGTCGAATTGGATTACGCTCTCGTTCTCTGACTCCCATGTTACATCTGTCCCTTCCACTTTGCATAGGAGAAACTCTTTGCGTATCTTATTCCCGTTAGCGGGTGCCCCGACACCATCGGCCCGTTCAATGGGCAAGTCGGAAGAGTTGAGCAAAATGCCATAGGTGGAGATTATGGAGGCATCGCTGCCGGCAAAGCAGGCAAGTTGCGGGTAATAAGTATTGAGCGAGACATCCCACTCCGCCTTTTCTTTATATCTTAAGATAAATTCAGGGGTGGTGGTTATAGCGTGGTCGGTGTTTCTGACAGTAGGGTCGGTTTCTCCTAATCCTGTGGCGTGCATGCGGGTCATCTGCTGGTCAAAATACACATTTTCCAGTGTCGTTCCTTCCTGATTTATACCAAATAGTGCTCCTGCATTGTTAGAGCCTTTAGTGTAGCCGGTGTTGTAACATTCGCGCACAACAGCACCTGCCATATTGCTGCCCACCAGACCGCCTATGTAACTATTTGCATCCGTGATGATACCTGTATTGTAGCAATATTCGATAGTTCCTTTATTTGTTCCTGTCAGACACCCTATGCGATTCCCGTTGTGGGCAATGATTTGAACCATGCTAAAGCAATGGTGCAGGTTGCCGGCATTGATGCCGACGAAACTGCCTACATCATTTGTTCCATCGGTATTAATCAACCCTTGAGAGAGGCCGACATTATGAACTACAGCTTCGTTGCCGATGGCGGCAAACAACCCTGCTGAGGAGAACGAGCCCATGATATATAGGTTGCGGATAATATGGTTTTGTCCATCAAACTCTCCTTGAAAGGGCAAGTCTGCCGTGCCAATGGGAGTCCAATGTTTTGAAGGAACCTCTTTCCACCCCAAATCAATGTCGTTGGTCAGACGGACCACATAACCGTTGAAATTGTTGGTCTGACTTTGTTGCGCAACCCATGCAAGCTGTTGTGCATTGTTTATATAGTAGGTGTTTCCTGTGGGAGTGACTTCGCTTATAGTCCCGTCCCATGCGGTCTGAGCGGTCAGAAGCAGATACAAACAAAGTAATATTTCGATAAAAAAAATGCGTTTCATATATACGTGGCTATTACGCTACAAAGGTACAATATTTTTATGAAGTCCGCAACTTTTTTACTTTTTTTTCAAGAAGTCTTGCGTATTTCAAAAAAACGCTGTATCTTTGCGGGCGCTTACAGAAAGTAGGTATTGCTTAGTGGTGTAATGGTAGCACTACAGATTCTGGTTCTGTCTGTCTGGGTTCGAGTCCTGGCTAAGCAACGCATTTTATATTAAATTGAAAAGTAGAAGAGGACACAATCTAATTTGTGTCCTCTGTTTTTTCGTTATTCATGTATGGCTAATGCATTTTGTAATTTAGGTGGGGTGTGCTATTAGGTGTTGTCTTGTTGTCTTTTCTTTTTAAGGCAGACATCGCATTGACCACACGGAAGGCTGTCGGTTTGTCCAAAATAGGAGAGCAAGAGTTGCGAACGGCAGAATTGTTCTTGTTCTGCATATTCTACCATTGCCTCAATGCGTTGTTTGTATAGCTTCCTGCGTTCTTCATATATGTTTTGAGGGATTGTTACATAGCGCAATTCTTGTCGCTCAAGGGGGTAGGAAATATAGGGGGTCTTGCGGCGCGGGATATATTGGATAATATGTTCATGTGCTAATTCCACTAAGATGCGATTCACCTCATGAGTGTTTGTAGATAATTGTTCGGCAATGCGATTGTCGTTGATATAAACAAACTCAGAGAAGATTCCAGTGTATGTACGAAGAAGAATATTGACGAGTTCATCTTGTTCTTTGCATATAGCCATAGAATATAATTGTTCTCGTGTCATAAGAAATTGGACTCTGGGTTGTGTTTCTGTTTCTTCAATATAGTTGAGGAATCCGGCTTGCTGAAGGAGTTGTATGGCACTGAATGTGGGCAGAAAGGGGAGCTGCCGGTCGATGCAGAACTTCTCAAACGGGAAGACAAAAGTGTGGTTGAGTCCGGAACCGATACCCACTTCTAACCAATTGCCTACGGCCTCATATACTTTTTTGATAAAATCAGGGGGCGGGTAGTTGTCTTGTATGCGTTTCGCGGCTTTGGTCTTGTCGGTTTTGTTGTATAGAAGCACGGCATAGGCTGTCTGTTCGTCGCGTCCCGCGCGTCCTGCTTCTTGAAAATAGGCCTCCAAAGTATCCGGTAGATCAAGGTGGATGACGGTGCGGACATCCGGTTTGTCAATTCCCATACCGAAGGCGTTGGTTGCAACCATAACGCGCGCTTGCCCTGTTTTCCATGCTTGTTGTCGTAGAGTTTTTTCCTGGTGAGTTAGTCCGGCGTGATAGTAGGTCGCACTGATATTCTCATGTGATAGATAGTCTGCAATGTCTTTGGCTTTTTGTCTGTTTCTCACATAGACGATGCTGCTTCCGCCTACTCGTTGCAGGATATGCACAAGTTGCGAGAGTTTGTCGTCGGTGGTGCGCACCACATAATGCAGATTCTTACGCTCAAAAGATTTTTGGAGAACGTTGTGCCGGCGAAAGAGTAGGCGGTTCTGGATGTCCTCAACAACTTGTGGGGTGGCGGTAGCCGTAAGAGCAAGAACGGGTATATCGGGTAGGGATTTGCGGATGTCGGCAATCTTAAGATAGGCAGGTCGGAAATCGTAGCCCCATTGTGAGATGCAGTGGGCTTCATCCACGGCAATCAGGCAAATAGGCAGTTGCACAAGGCGCTGCCGGAAGTCTTTTGACTCAAGGCGTTCGGGAGAGACATAGAGGAATTTGCGGTTGCCAAACTGACACTTATCAAGAATATCCATTATCTCTTTGTGTGTGAGTCCTGTATAGATGGCTTCGGCAAAAATGTCTCGGGTATGCAGATTCTCTACTTGGTCTTTCATCAGGGCAATAAGAGGAGTGATAACCAAGCATAGCCCTTCCATTGCCATCGTCGGAACTTGAAAACAGAGCGACTTGCCTCCACCGGTAGGCATCAAGGCCAAAGTATCGTTGCCGGTCCCGATACTTTCAATAATTTCCGCCTGAAGCAGGCGGAAATTATCGTAATGCCAATATTGGCGCAATATGTTTAGATATTGTTGGATGTTTGTGTTGTTTAGTGTGGGAAGGGGGAAATATTGTTTAGGGCAGTACGGATGTTATTGCTAAAAACTGTTAATTAGAAAAATGCAATAATGTCCTCAGGATTGATAGCCGTTCCCTTCTGCCACAATTCAAATTGAAGCAATCGTTCTTCCCCGACAATAGCAATGGCTTCTCCTGCATCCACACTGTCTCCGATTTTGTGAAACGGCTTCTCAAGTTGCTTATAGACGGATAGATAATCTCCCTCGTGCTGAATCACTACTACCCAATTCTGATTAAGGCTTTGCACCGCATAAACAATGGTCCCTGATAAGACGGTGCAGACGGTTTCGTGGGGAGGGGTGAGAATAGATATACCATTCTCGCCTTCCTGAGGCCGATAATGCTGCTGGATAGTGCCCCGTGCAGGACGGAAAAGTGTATATACAGGTGTATTGATAGTGGCATCAAACATAGTAAGGTGATCTTTCCCTTTTGACTCATAGGTTGAAATAAATTCTTCGGTTACCGCACTGGGTTCTTCAAGCAGTTGGGCTTTTTGGCGCAGGGCAAGCGAGTCTAACGGCTCAACCGAATCGGAGCGCACCTCACCAGAAACAACATTGCGTATAATGCTGAGGTATTCATTCTGAAGATTAAGATGGTTCTGAAGACTATCTATCCGATTGATTTCAGTGATGAGTTCCTGCCGGATGTTGGCATTATATCCCGGAAGGTAGTTGCGTAGCGGAGTAAGCCATACAAGTAGAGCTAATAGAGAGAAAGTGAGGAGAAAAAGAATAATAAACCACAGAAACATTCCCATCTTGGACAAACGGAAATGCCATACTTCACCGAGTGTGTCCTCGTTCATTACAGAAATTCTGTAGCGCCGTTTCAGCCTTTGCCAAAAACTATCTGCATTTGCCATGGGTGGGCGTTTAAGGTGTTATTGCATTCTATGAGTTTGCAAAGATACAACTTTTTTTTTGAAATGTTGCCATTAATGTTTCACTTAAATCATTTTTTTTATGGAGATGCAGGATGGATTACGAATTATACGAATTACCCGACGGCGGAATAAAATACAGTACTTCTGCAGTTGATTTCAGCAAGATAACAGTAATAAATCTTTAGTGATTCATTAGTGATTTGTTAGTGATTCAGCAGATCATACCATGCTAATTACTTGGTTCTCATTTGTAGTGACAACTATACCAATAGTGTAGAATTTATATTTCACAATGTCAATAAGTTGTTAATACTCCTTGTTTAGTTGGGGACTCTTGATGTATTGATGAGGGGATGATGCCTCTATCTGACTGAATACATACACTGAATACATACTATTAACTATATCACATATATCACACAGGTAGTGGTATCAGCCTCCGATGGCTAAAAAAGTATTCAGAAAAGACAGAATAGTGAAATAATAAAAAAAAATATTATCTTTGCACCCTGAAAGGCTAATGGCGCAGTGGCGCCCGTAAATTATGATAAACAGAACACTTGTAAGGACCAAGGTTGTTACAGAATTATTTGCGTTCTATAACGATGGCTCTAAGACTAAACTGACAGCAGAGAAAGAGTTGTTGCACTCTTTTTCCGATGTGTACAATTTGTATTTTCTTCAATTGGAGTTTGTTAATTATCTGACATCCTACGCTCAGCAACGGTTGGATGAGGCAGTGGAGATAGCCGCTGCAATGCATAAAGAGTATTCTGTCAATTCCCGTTTTACGCAAAATAGATTCGCACAACAGCTTTTTGAGAATCGCATATTGCGTCGCTATGTGGAAGAAGAAAAACTCAGCTGGGAGAGTGCACATGCGGCAGTAGAGACTCTTTATAAGCAGATAACAGACTCTGAACTGTACAAGGAATATATGGCTTCGAGTGAGTCTTCCTACGAAGCCGACAAAACTCTTTGGCGCAAGATATTTTCACAGATATTGGCAGATAACCCTCAAATGGAGGAAGCCTTTGATGAGTTGGAGGTAAGTCTGGATGCATCAGGTTGGGTGACCGACATGAATATTGTGATGAGTTATGTGGTGAAAACCATTAAACGCTTTCGCGAAGAAAACGGGGCAGACCAGCCTTTGCTCGAGATGTTTGACTCGGAGGAAGAACTTGATTTCGCAAAGGCGCTTTTGAGAGATGCCATTGCCAATGGAGACAAATATGATAAGATGGTGGCAGATTGCCTGAAGAATTGGGACCCTGAGCGCATAGCATATATGGACAAAATCATTTTGACGGTGGCATTGGCGGAACTCTTCAGTTTCCCGGAGATTCCCGTGCAGGTTACGCTGAACGAATATTTAGACCTTGCCCGCGAGTATTCCACAGAAAATAGTCCTCAATTCATTAACGGCATTCTGGACGAGATTGTACAGCGTCAGCGCAAGCAAAATTCAATGCTGAAGTTTTTGAGTCTCAACAAATCTTCAAATTGACTTTTCGTTATTATAGCAACTAACTAAACAAATTAACATATAAAAAAATAGAAACAATGCTTAACTACATTCTTCTACAAGCCGTTGCAGACGGCGTGGCACAACAGGCCGATGGGGCAGGAAGTGGCTCCGCAAGTAATTGGAGCTTCTGGATTATGATGATTCTTATCTTTGTGGTATTCTACTTCTTTATGATTCGTCCGCAGCAGAAAAAACAAAAGGAACTTCAGAAAGAACGTGACGCCATGAAAAAAGGAGACAAAGTGGTTACTGCCGGCGGTATATATGGTGAGATAAAGGAAGTGCAAGAAAGTACTTTCATAGTGACTATCGCCAAAGACATTACCATCAAGGTAGACAAGGCCTCCGTGTATAAGTCAGCCGAGGAAGCACAAACTCAAGTTGCCAAAGAGCAACCGACAAAGGACGAGAAGAAGTAGTTCTTACTTTTGAAGTGAGTTCTTTCAAGTCCATATTGATTAAGGTATGGCGTGCTGTTCGCACATTTGCCGGTACGCGCAGTTTGCTTACCTTCTTGTTGTTCCTGCTGTTTGCGGCGGTGCTTTGGTATGGTCATGCTCTCAATGTGGTGCGTGAGCGTACAATGCGTGTTCCTATAGAGTATATCGGTATTCCGGACGATGTGGCGTTTGCTTCAGAATTGCCTACGGAGTTTTGCTTTGATATAAGGGACCAAGGTAAGCGTTTGCGGATGTACTCGTCAGACAACTTGTCGCCGATACAAATAGACCTGACGCGCCAGCTGGCAGAGTCGTCGGGTACTATTCATATCGCAGCGGAGCAGGTGCGCCCGAAGATTACTGACCAATTGCAAGGGACTGCGAAATTGCAGCAGGTTCGTCCTGAACTCATTGTGGCAGAATACTATCATCAGTCCTCTAAGAGAGTTCCGGTTCGCCTGAATGGTGAGTTGTTACCTGCGGCGCAATATTCTTATACTAAGCAACCTACGCTCTCTCTACATTCAGTTGTGGTGTATGGAAAGAAGGAACTGTTGGATAGTATTACGGAAGTGTTTACTGAACCTGTTTCATCACAAGGTGTGAAAGATACTTTCGATCAGGTAATATCGTTGCAGCCGATAGAAGGCGTTCGCTTTGCGCAGCAGCAACTGACTCTTAGTGCTATTGCGGAGCAGTTCACGGAGAAACGCTTTACGCTTGCAGTGTGTCCGGAGGGAGTGCCTCAGGGGGCGAAAATGCGTTTGTTCCCTCCAACGGCAGAAGTGACAGTGCAACTCTATCTCTCCCATTTCAACGATGTGGATGAAAGAACCTTGCATTTAGTGTGTCAGTATCCATCTTCTACAACTTCGGCTCTTCCAATCAAAGTGAAGTACTCATCCCCTTATATAATAAACGCACGTGTTAATCCTGCAGAAGCAGAGTATATAATAGAAAGGTAAGGCGTTATGAGAAAGATACAGATGGTGGATTTGCAGACACAATATCAGGCGATAAAGCCGGATATTGATGCCGGTATATTGCAGGTGATAGAGTCGGCAGCCTTTGTCAAGGGACAGAAGGTGGCAGATTTTCAGCAACACATGGAGGCGCACCTACAGGTTCGTCATGTTATACCTGTGGGTAACGGTACCGATGCCTTGCAAATAGCCTTGATGGCACTTGGTTTGAAGCCTGGTGATGAGGTTATCACTCCGACTTTTACTTTCATTGCGACTGCAGAAGTGGTAGCGTTGCTTCATCTAACGCCGGTGGTTGTGGATGTGGAGTGGGGTACGATGAATATGGATATTGCAGCCTTGAAGCGTGCAATTACTCCACGGACAAAGGCTATTGTTCCTGTTCACCTGTTTGGACAATGCGCCAACATGGAGGCAATCATGGAGATAGCGGCTGAACACGGCCTCTATGTGGTGGAGGATGCGTGTCAGGCTATTGATGCTGAATACACCTTCTCTGACGGTTCAGTGAAGAAGGCAGGTTGTATAGGGCATATAGGATGTACCTCGTTCTTCCCGTCAAAGAACTTGGGCTGTTATGGTGATGGCGGAGCTATCTTCACAGATAGTGATACGCTTGCCGAGTCGATGCGTGCTATTGCTAACCATGGTATGGTTGTCCGTTATCACCATGATAGAGTGGGTGTCAACTCTCGTTTAGATAGCATTCAGGCAGCAGTATTGGATGCGAAATTGCCTCATTTGAAGGATTACACCGCCCGTCGTCAGGCCGCTGCCGCTGTGTATGATAACGCTTTCAGAAACAATCCTCATCTGCTTATTCCTGACAGGTTGTCTGCTTCTACGCATGTGTACCATCAATATACTCTTCGTTTGCAGGGTGTTGATCGTGAGTGGCTTCGTCAGCAACTTGCCGACAATGGGATACCTACGATGGTATATTATCCGGTGCCGCTTCACCTGCAAAAAGCCTATTATGACCCACGTTATAAGGCAGGTGATTTCCCTGTTGCCGAGAGACTTGCGCAGTCGGTACTCTCTCTGCCAATGCATACAGAACTGGATGAAGAACAATTGGAATACATCACTACTCATGTTAATGCTTTGACATTAAGCGGAAAGTAGTAAAGAACGATGCCGAAAAAGAGAAAAGGAAATTTCTAATCCCTAATTTATAAAATAGTCTTATGCCTGCCAACAATTCTTTAACCCAGGAGACCAGTCTCAAACAGCGGACCACGCTAACGCCTTTGCAGATTCAGGAGATTCGCATTCTTGAATATCCTACATTGGAGTTGGAGCAGCGTATAGAGCGTGAGGTGGAAGAAAATCCAGGTCTTGAAGTGGGGAGCGAAGAGACAGAGAATGTGCCGGAGCAGGATGAGTATGAATCACAGGAGGATGCATTGCAGAATGATGATTTTGACCTCAACGACTATATCTCTGATGACGAAACTCCAGACTATCGTCTGCGTTCTAACAACACTTCGCCGGACGATCGCCAAGAAGACATCCCATTTTCGGTGGGTCAATCGTTTCAAGAGCAGATGCTTGCCCAGTTGGGTCTGCTTAAACTTTCACCTAAAGAGCGTGCAGTTGCACAATATGTAATAGGCAATATTGATGAAGACGGTTATCTGCGCCGCGCTCCCGAACAACTGGTGGATGATATTGTTTTTCGGGCTGGAGTCAATGTTACCGATGAGGAGATGAGGCATGTTATCTCGTTGATTCAAACTACTTTTGAACCGGCCGGAGTGTGTGCTTGTAATCTTCAGGAGTGCCTTATATTGCAATTAAGGCGCAAGCAGCAGACGCCTGCAGTGCAATTGGCAGAACAAATACTTGAGAAACGCTACAAGGAGTTTACGGCGCATCACTATCAAAAGATTATAGAACGGTATGGTCTGACAGATGACCAATTGAGGGATGTAATAGCCGAAATACAAAAACTCAATCCTAAACCCGGAAGTTCTTATTCTTCGGATGTGTATCAGAATACAGCCGTTATTCCTGATTTTATTATAGAAGTGGAGGAGGGGCAGATTTCAATTGCACTGAACAATGCCAATATCCCGGAATTGCGTGTTAATAGGGAGTTTAATGAGATATTGCAGACTTATCAGGCACAACCGACACATACAAAGCAGGAAAAGGATACTATCTCTTTTATAAAGGACAGGATTGATTCGGCGCGTTGGTTTATTGATGCTATCAAACAACGTAATGAAACTCTGTTGCGCACAATGCGTACGATAGTTGCCATTCAGCGTGACTATTTTCTCAATGGCGATGAGACATTGCTCAAGCCTATGATATTGAAAGATGTGGCGGACCGGACTGGTTTCGACATTTCTACCATATCAAGGGTTAGCAATTCTAAATTTGCGCAAACACCCTACGGAATATTTCCTCTACGGCATTTTTTCTCGGAGTCAATGACTAATGACGAAGGTGAGGAAGTGGCTACAAGAGCAATCAAGAACACCCTTCAGACAATCATTAATGAGGAGGATAAACAACATCCTTTGAATGATGATGAACTGGTGGAAAAACTTAAGGCAAAGGGTTATCCGATAGCCCGTCGTACCATTGCTAAATATCGTATGCAAATGGGTATTCCTGTAGCCCGCCTACGCAAAGAAATATAGCCTGCCGGATCTTGAGAGGAGTTTTAGTTTTCTTATGGGTTGTTACTGAGTTGTTTTGCAAACTCATCGTTATTTTCCAAGAGAAAAAGTAGTTACTTTGCAATACTAAGCATCTTACCTGTATAAGACTCCCTGCATTTGAGTAACATTTCCGGTGTTCCTTCAAAGACAATATGCCCGCCCTCATCTCCGCCCTCTGGGCCAAGGTCAATGATATGGTCGGCGGCCATAATTACTGCGGGATTGTGTTCAATGATGATTATGGTATGTCCTTTGCCAATCAGTGCATTGAATGCTTTCAGTAATATCTTGATGTCATGAAAATGCAGTCCTGTGGTTGGCTCGTCAAACACATAGATAGTGGGCTGTGATTTCTCATTGGCCAGAAAAGACGCCAGTTTGACGCGCTGGTTCTCGCCACCCGACAGAGTGCTACTGCTTTGACCTAATTTGATATAGCCGATGCCTACATCCTGCAGAGGTTTCAATCGGCGGACAATCTTCTTTTCGGTATTTCCTTTGCTATCAGAGAAGAATTCAATGGCTTGATTAACTGTCATCTCCAACACTTCGTGAATGTCTTTGCCTTTATATTTGACTTCTAATATGTCCGGTTTGAAGCGCTTGCCATGACAATGTTCACATTTCAAAACAATGTCTGCCATGAACTGCATTTCTATTGTCACGGTGCCTTCACCCTTACACTCCTCACAGCGTCCGCCGGGTGTATTGAAGGAGAAGTGTGCCGATGTGAATCCCATTTGTTTGGATAGCGCCTGTTCAGCGAATAGTTTACGAATCTCATCGTAGGCTTTGATGTAGGTCACGGGGTTGCTGCGTGTGGAAGTACCTATCGGATTTTGGTCTACAAACTCGATATCAGTGGCAAGCGACATGCTGCCTTTCAATGCGCCGAAGTCACCGGTTCGGTCGGCAACACCGCCATAGTATTTTTTTAGTGCCGGATATAATACTTTGCCTACCAGACTTGATTTGCCGCTCCCGCTCACTCCTGTTACTACTGTCATTACATTCAGTGGGAAGCGTACCGTCAGGTTTTTTAGGTTGTTCTCTGTAGCTCCAATCACTTCAATATAGTTGTTCCATGGCCGTCGAAAGCGTGGAATCTCAATGGTTTCTCTGCCCGTAAGGAAGTCGAGTGTGTAGGAATGAGTGTGTGCTGTCTCTTTTTGAAGATTGCAGTCAGGGCTTCCTTTCCACACAATTTCTCCCCCATGTATGCCTGCTCCAGGCCCAATATCAATGATGTAGTCAGCGGCACGCATAATATCTTCATCATGTTCCACAACTACGACCGTGTTACCTATATCGCGCAGTTGGCAGAGGACTTGTATGAGTTGATGAGTGTCGCGCGGGTGCAGACCGATACTGGGCTCGTCTAATATATATAGCGAACCTACAAGACTGCTTCCCAACGACTTGGCCAGATTGATACGCTGGCTCTCTCCTCCGGATAATGTGCCGGATAGACGGTTTAGTGTGAGATAAGAGAGACCTACATCTTGAAGAAACTGCAGTCGTGAGTTGATTTCTTGGAGCAGTTGTTTTGCTATTGCTTCTTCGTTTGCTGTGAGTTGCAGATTTTTGAACCATGCGGCCAACTCGCTGACAGGCATTGCGGTGAGTTCCGCAATGCTTTTGCCTGCAATACGCACATACCCGGCTTCTTTGCGTAATCTGGTCCCATTACATTCCGGACATAAGGTTTTCCCTCTATAGCGTGCCAGCATAACGCGATATTGTATTTTCTGATACTGTTCGTGTTCCAGCATGCGGAAGAAGTCGTTCAGTCCGTGAAAATATTGATTGCCGGTCCAGATGAGTTGTTTTTGTTCCTGTGTAAGTTCGTAGAAGGGTGTGTAAATGGGGAAATCAGACTCTTTAGCGTGTTCGATAAGTTCCTGCTGCCATAGCGACATTTTTTCTCCATGCCAACAAGCGATGGCATCTTCGTAGATACTTTTGGATTTGTCAGGAACTACAAGGTCCGGGTCAATGCCGATGATATTTCCGAATCCATTGCATATAGGGCAGGCACCTATAGGGTTGTTGAAATCGAACAAGTGTTCCGATGGCTCGATAAAGGTGATGCCGTCGGCCTCAAATCGAGTGGAGAAATCGGCCCTAAGTTGAATGTTGTCGGTTGTATTGTTTGTGGTGTCTTCATATAGCACAGAGCAATAGCCTCTGCCTTCAAAGAATGCCGTTTGTACAGAGTCTGCAAACCGGTTGGCAGTGGATTGTTCCCCGTCAGCCACAATCCTGTCAATCAAGAGTGAATAGCCGTTGAGATTATCGGCTGGAGACAGGTCTCGCATCCGCACAACCTCTCCGAAGCGATTGACCAAGCGTGTGAACCCTTCTTCTTGCCAGACAGATAGTCGTTTGCGAATGTCTGCCTGTGTTTCTTCAAAATTGACGGGTGCAATCAGCATTAGGCGTGTGCCTGCATTCAGGTGCATGACAAAGTCCACTACATCTTGCACTTGATGGCGTTTTACTTCTTGGCCGCTGAACGGCGAGAGAGTCTTTCCTATGCGTGCGAAGAGAAGTTTGAGATAGTCATAGATTTCGGTGGAGGTGCCAACAGTGGAGCGGGGGTTTTTGGATGAAACTTTTTGCTCGATGGCGATAGCCGGTGGAATACCGTTGATGAAGTCCACTTCCGGCTTCTGCATTCTTCCTAAAAACTGTCGGGCATAGGAGGATAGCGACTCTACATAGCGTCGTTGTCCTTCCGCATAGAGCGTATCAAAGGCGAGTGATGACTTGCCACTCCCGCTCAGACCCGTGATTACAACCAGTTTGTTGCGTGGTATCTCTACCTCAATATTTTTCAAGTTGTGGGTTCGGGCTCCTTTAATATGGATTACTCCTTGTTCCAAGGCTTGTCGCTACTTACCTGAATTCCGGTGGCTGAGAAACCTCCATCGTGGTAGATGGTTTGCATAGTTATTTTGCGTGTGTAGTCAGAAAAGAGCATGACGCAGATGTTGGCACAGTCTTGTGCAGAGGCATTTCCTAATGGCGAAGTGTGGTCTGCAATAGTATAGAAACGCTCGAAATAGTTGATGCTTCCTCCTGCGGTAGTGAAGGTTGGCGATTGTGAAACGGTGTTGATACGGACATGTTTTTCTCTACCATAGATAAGCCCGAAGTTGCGTGCAATGCTTTCCAACAAGGCTTTTGCGTCTGCCATATCGTTGTATCCTTGAAAGGCTCGTTGTGAAGCAATATAACTTAGAGCGACTATAGAACCATATTCGGCAACTGCATCTAGTTTGTAGGCCGTTTGCAGCAGTTTGTGAAAACTGAGGGCAGAGATGTCAAGAGTCTGCTGAAAATAGTTGTAACTGATATCCTCGTAAGACCTTCCACGCCGCAAGTTTTGTGACATAGCTACAGCGTGCAGTATAAAGTCTATCTTACCGCCTAACTTGTTCATTGACTCAGTAAAGAGAAACTCTAAGTCTTCAGGTCGTGTGGCATCAGCGGGGATAACGGGAGCCCCGATGGAGTCTGCCAGTTCTTGAAGTGGTCCCCACCGGAGAGCAATAGGAGCATTGGTAAGAACTATTTTCGCTCCTTCTGCTGCACATTGCGAAGCCACCGCCCATGCCAAGCTGTGCTCATTGAGTGCTCCAAAGATAATTCCCTTTTTACCTTCTAATAACCCGTGTTTCAGCATGCTTCAAACTGTTTGAGAAAACGGACATCGTTCTCGGAGAATAGACGGAGGTCTTTTACTCGATATTTAAGGTTGGCGATACGCTCTACACCCATTCCAAAGGCATAACCTGTATATTCTTTGCTATCAATACCACAACTCTCTAATACATTGGGATCCACCATTCCACATCCTAATATTTCCACCCAACCGGTTTGTTTGCAGAAGCCGCAGCCTGTTCCGCCGCAGATGTTGCAACTGATGTCCATCTCTGCACTGGGTTCTGTAAAGGGGAAGTAACTGGGGCGGAGACGAATCTTGGTGTCCGGTCCGAACATCTCTTTTGCAAAATAGAGAAGAGCCTGCCGGAGATCGGCAAAACTTACATTCTTATCAATGTACAGACCCTCCACTTGATGGAAGAAACAATGTGCTCGTGCAGAGATGGCCTCGTTACGATATACACGACCCGGGCAGAGAACACGGATAGGCGGCTTCTGAGTAGTCATGATGCGTGTCTGCACGCTACTGGTATGCGTACGTAGCAGTATGTCGTCAGGCTTTTGCTGCCCCTCTTCTTTTTCAACAAAGAAAGTGTCCTGCATATCGCGTGCAGGGTGCTCGGGAGCAAAATTGAGCATGCCGAACACATGGCGGTCGTCTTCCACTTCCGGACCTTCTTCTACGGTGAATCCGATACGGGAAAAGATGTCTATAATCTCTTCTTTGACAAGGGATAACGGGTGACGGCTGCCTAAATCAATAGGGTCAGGCGTGCGTGTGAGGTCCTGTTTCTCTGCTGCTTCTTTGTTTGCCTCAAACTGTTCACGGAGTTCTTCTATTCTTTGCTGAGCCAGGTTTTTTAGCTCGTTAAGATATTGCCCGATTTCGCGCTTGTCTTCCGGAGCAACATTCCGAAACTCTCCAAACAAAGAAGTTATTTCTCCTTTTTTCGATAGATACTTGATTCTCAATGATTCCAATTCGTCAGCGCTTTGTGCTTGCATCTGTTGTACCTGCTTAAGCAACGCCTCAATTTTTTCTTTCATATTTTCTTATGATTTAGCCTGCAAATTTACGCTTTTTTTTAGATATTCGCAAATTTTATTCATTTCACCGGATAGGAGAGTGGTTATTGGTTGAGGAAATTGCTGACATCCTCTTTGGTGAAGTTGCCGATGATGACAATCATTGAACTCTGCTTCTGCTCTTTGGTGCCAATGATGAGTTCATGCGGCTTGCG
>CAJOPG010000057.1 GCA_905236355.1 Paludibacteraceae bacterium
AGTGTCGGTAGAGTCTTTTTGCACGTTGCATTTGTTATTGAACGAGAAGTGCAACTTCCATTGCAAATACTGTTATTCGGCAGAAGGGCGCTCGTCTGCAGAGCTGACAATGGATCAAATAGAGCCCATGCTTGACTTTTTTCTGTCAGGTGACAGAAGGGCCGTGAAGAATCGGACTGTGATGTTTATGGGCGGTGGCGAGCCAATGCTTTCATGGCCATTGGTTAAGACTGCTACCCTTTATGCAGAACAAGTAGCAAAGGAGCAGGGAATCACACTCCACTTGTCACTGACGACCAACGGTTCCATCATGGATGAGCAGATGCTGGCTTTTCTGAAAGAACATCAGTTTACAGTGCAGATATCATTCGAAGTATTGCCCGATGTGCAAAGGAAACAACGGGGTAACTATGACCGTGTGGCAGAGAACATAGAAAGGCTGACGTCGTTGGGTATCAACAACTATGTGCGTTCTACTATCACAGAAAACAACGTTGACCGCATTCCTGAGATGGTGGACTATTGCCATGAGAATTTTCCATTGGTCAAGAAGTTGAGTTGCCAGCAGGTTGTTGATCCTGCGTATTTCACTACAACAGAGATAGTCGATGACTTTTTCCTGCGCTATTTCAAATCCTACCAAGAGGGGATGAAACGGGCAGAACAGTATGGTATTGTGCTGCGGTCATCTTCTTCACATCTCTTGAACTACTCGAAGCGTGAGCGGTTCTGCTTCAATCTGGTTTGCCTTACCCCGTATGGAACATTGACTCTCTGTCCCGATGTTTCGTCTCCCAGCGAGGCCGACTATAGGACGTCTGTTATCGGAGAGCTGAAAGCGGATGGCATCGCTTTTAACCAGGATGCCTTCTCCCGGCTGACGCTCGGCTCCATACACACGATTGACAAGTGCCGCCAGTGCTATGCCCGCTGGAACTGTGGCAGCGGATGTCCAAGCAGCAGGCGCGTCTATCAACCGGAGATTTTTGATGCTATTTGTAACTACTATCGCAAGATTCTCGTTCACAGCCTGATGGAAGAGCTGGCACGCAAACACAAGGCTGCGACTGGAAACGATTTCTACGAGGACATTGCAACGAAACTAAAAAACACTAGCGCATGAACCAGGAAAGTCTGAACAAAGAGAATATTTTTGCCATACCAGTTGGTGATTCCTGGGGCGTGGATAGAGAGCGCATTTATCTGCTGTATGCACCACTGAACGGCCACATCTCGCTAGCTTCGAAACAGAGTATTGAGGAGTTAGAGGCGTGTGCCTGCGGACAGCCAGAGGGGGAGGCGCAGACAAAACTGCTTAGTATGTTCAAGGCCAAGGGGAACGTGCCGGTACATCTCTTGCCCAAGACTCCTCATGAACTCTATCAGATAGATATCCTGTTAAACTACACCTGTAATTTCAAGTGCATCTATTGCTATTCTGCCGCCGGTCGGTCGTCACGTCAGATTGACTTTGGCAGCATAAAAGCAGTAATCGACTATCTGTTTTGTTCTGGCAAGCAGCAGGAGAATCCCTATATCATCAATTTCAGCGGAGGTGGCGAGCCTTTGTTGAGTTTTGACCTTATACGGCAGACGGTAGACTATATCAAGAAGGTAAACCAAGATAGGCACTACTATTATAACATCGGACTTGTCACTAATGGTAGCCTGATTACTCCGGAAATTGTTGACTATCTGCAGTCTCAGAGCGTCAACATGGCTGTCTCTTTTGAGATATTGCCATACTTGCAGGACAAAGAGAGAGGCGGCTACGCCAAAGTGGCAGCCAATATAGACATGATGCTGAAACGGGACTATCCTTTCGGCATTAGGACAACCTTTACGCCAGAGAGCGTTTCTTGCATGTGCGAGATGATAGAGGAGATTGCTCTGCGTTTCCCTAAACTCAAGAAGGTGGTCTTCGATGTGGTTTTAGCACCAGCACTATTCCCCACTCCGCAGGATTTGGAACACTACTACGATGCTTTCTTAGAGAATTTCTATATGGCTAAGTCCTTGGCAGAGAAGAATGGTATTACGCTGGAGAGTGTCGCTGTGGAAACCTTATCCATGATTCGTGATCGTACCTGTGAGGGGAAGATTGTTCTTACTCCAATGGGAACCATCTCGTCGTGCGCACGTGTCTCTTCTCCTCTTGAACCGCTTTACAAAGAATATATGTATGGTGAGGTTGCCGACTCAAAATTAGAGTTCGATCAACAGCAGTTTGAAAACATCATCTCCCAAAGCAACATTTACTCAGAACCAATGTGTGCTGATTGTTTTGCAAAATGGAATTGCGGAGGGGGATGCAGGTTGTTCCATCATTCCTTTGATGAACGATACGAGCATGTGCGTTGTAGATTCATGCGTAAGGCACTGAGGCGTCAACTATTGGAAGTGCTTCGTCGTTCTTATAGGCAATCTACGGGCGAGGACTTGAACACATTCATTAATAACAAATTGGAGAACAATGAATTGTAGGTCTGAGCAGAAACTTAATGTACTTTATCTCATTCCACGCTATCTCACCTACGGTATGGCCGGCCATTATGTCATGCCAATGGGGATTCTCTATGTTTCGGCGTATGTAAAACGAAGTGGCGTTTGCAATGTTTTTACGCTGAACATGAATCATGTAGAAGGGCCAGAGTATGAGATACTGGATCGATTCTGCAAAGAGCATCAAATAAATGTGATAGGTGTGGGAGGACTTTCTGGCGAATTTCAGGATTTGGCAAGGATGGTTGATTATGCCCATCAAATAAATCCTGAGATATTCATTGTCGTTGGAGGTGGAATCATGACGGCAGATCCAAAGACGGCAATAGAGGCCTTTGAGTATGCTGATGTTGGAGTGATAGGCGAAGGGGAAGTAACCTCTGTAGAACTAATCGAAGCACTGACGAATCATAAGTCTTTGAGCAATGTAAGAGGGCTTATATATCGTGAGAAAGGTAGCCTGCACCGTACGTCGCCACGTGCGGAAATTATGGATTTGGACTCACTGCCATTTCCTGATTATGAAGGTTTTAACTATGATTTGTATTTGGAACAAAATCCTGATTTGAGCGATGAAGAAAAAAAATACTCACAAGTGTCCGTCATCGGTGGCCGCTCTTGCAGGTATAACTGTACATTCTGCTTCCATCCTTCTGGAACGAAATATCGGCAGCGTACTTTAGACTCTATTTTCTCCGAGATTGACTACCTGATTGCTCACTACAACATCTCCTATATAGCGCTGCGGGAAGAATTGTTCGCTATAGATAATCAGCGTGTTCATGAATTTTGCCGCCGCATGGAGAAGTATGATGTCGACTGGTCCATCCAACTCCGCATCGATAGTATCAACCAGGAGCTGGTGGACATTTTGAAAGTCACGCGATGCCGCTATGTGTTTGTTGGAGTGGAAAGTGCAGACGATACTGTTTTGCGGAGTATGCGTAAGGGTATTACACGCGTTCAAATAGAGCAGGCGCTTGATATGCTTCATTCTGCGGGGCTGAATTCACGTTCGGGTGTCATCTTTGGTGACACGGTAGAGACGTTTGAAACGGCACAAAGCACGCTCCAATGGTTTCACCAAAACAAGCATAGATATCGGATGTTTGTGGACATGATTATCTCCTTCCCCGGTTCAATGCTCTATCGGCGAGCCTGTAAAAACGGTATCATTCCCAATCCGGTGCAGTTTCTGAAAGACGGCTGTCCCATTGTGAATGTGTCTGCCATGAACGATCATGAGTTTGAACGGTTAGTTAAACAGATAGAGTCCATCAATCAACGAAAGTATCATGTCAAATACTATAACAAATGAAAGAAAAGTGGAGTTTTGACAAAGAAGCCCATACGCATTTTCAAGGCTTTATGGAAGTGATTTCACCTTCCATGGAAGAAGTCCCTATGGCCAATTACCTGCGTCGCAGTTGGGAAGAAGCGGGTGCCTGTCTGTCAACCGATATCATGGGAAACGTGTATGCCTCTATTGGAGAGAATTATCCTCTAAACATTGGTATCATAGCCCACATGGATACCGTTGCTGTGCAAATCACCAAAATACTACCCGGTGGCATGCTCCAATTTCGTCATATTGGTCTTCGAGCTCATACTCTGTTAGGCCAACCCATGAAAGTTTTTTCAAGCAATGGCATTGTTGACGGTGTCATTGGGTTTGACCCGACATCCCAATACGGGCAGCCCAAAGGACTTGTTGATGAAGATTTATGGATGGACATCGGTGCTTCAGACTATCAAGATGCCTGCACCAAAGTACAAATTGGCGACCTTGCCGTCTTTGCTCCTCGCCTATCAACGATGGGCGACAATATGCTCTGTGGTACGGCGATTGATGATCGCATTGGTCTTTTTGTGATGGATGAATGCTTGAGGTGGTTTGCTAAGCACCAGGTCCCAGTCAATCTGAAGTTTATCGGCTCTTCGCAAGAGGAGGTCGGGCTACGAGGCTCTGCCATCATTGCATCCAATACAACTCTTGACATGTGCATTGTGCTTGATGTGGACTATGCCACTGACACTCCTACGCCTCACGAGAATCAGATGGGGGCTCTACTCATGGGCAAGGGAGTGGGAATGCACATCAAGTCTGATGTCAATCCTGTCTTGCGGCGCATAGCCATCGAAGTGGCGGAATCTAACCATATTGACTATCAGTTGTCCCTTGGCCGCTTTATCTATGGAGGAACAGATTCGACTGCACTGCAGATTCAGCGAAATGGAGTAGCCACACTCAATCTGAATATTCCTTGCCGCTATATGCACTCTCCTGTAGAGATGTGCCATAAGCGAGATGTTGAGAGTTGTGTCAGGCTGTTAATCGCACTTATTGAGGATTTGAGTCACAACGGGAAAAGAAGTTTTATTCCTGGCATTGACTAACAACTATGCGCATACTGCTTATCACTACCTCACAAAATGCTGTCAGAAAGACTTTATCCGAATTGGGAAACATTGATTGTTGTGTGATAGACTCTGGAGATTATCTTCATGGGGACGTCTTGGAAGGAAAGCAGTCACTCATTGATTCTGTTGAGAAAGAAATGAATGCGCATGGTGAACCTGATGTGCTTCTCACCTATCGATGTCCATTTATACTCCCTCCGTATATTTATGAGAGAACCCTGCTTGGAGCCTACAATATCCATCCATCGCTATTGCCCAAGTATAAAGGTTTGAATCCATGGAGGGATATTTTTCACAACCATGAATCAATAAGTGGGGTGACACTTCATAAAATAACAAAGGAAGTTGATAACGGCCTTATCGTTTTACAGAGAACTTTTGATATTGAAGATTCAGACACTATAGAATCTGCCAGAAGCAAAGCAGATAAACTGGCAGCACAATTAGCTAATGATTTTATCTCTAATTTAAGTTCTAAACATCCATTTGTTTACGTTACCGAACAAATTTGATTATCTTGAAGCTGTCTCTGCATGAGACATTAATGCGTATCGGGGAAAGTAGTATATCAGCTACTTGAGGCCAGCAGTCATGCGAAAACGGATTACTCACGCGTAGTTTGTAAATTACTCACGCGTAGTTTGTAAATTACACACGCGTAGTTTGGTAATTACACACGCGTAATTTGCCAATTACTCACGAGTAGTTTGCAAATTATTCACTAGTAGTTTGCCCGTTACCCGTGAACTTCGTTTTTTTCACCTGTGGAACACGATAAAAAGATATTCTGCCCAATGGGTCATTTCTTATGTATAATAGTAAAATAGTTCTGCAATCGACGGGTCTTGCAGTGTTATTTTCTGTATTGCGACGTTTCCTTTGTGTGTGAGTTCTTTTGCCGTAACTTTGCACAGAAAATAGTATGGTGAATTTCCTCCTCTTTTTAAGGAATATGAACCTACAGAACGCGTTTTGACATGAGTAATTACATTTTGGCGGACAATCAGGAAGTGACGCGCTTCGCAGTGGAGAGTCTGGTGCGAAGGAACAGTGAGAACGAGGTGCGCATCGCGCATGACATCGGCGAACTTTTCACGCTCTTGGGACGGTATGAGAACGCAGTTGTGGTGCTCGACTACACGCTTTTCGACTTCACGAGCGAGGACCAGCTGCTGGTGTCGGCTGAACGTTTCTCCATGGCCAGCTGGGTACTCTTCAGCGAAGACCTTACTCCGCAGTTCATCGACCGTATGCTCCATGCCAGCCACGCCTTCAGCGTCGTCTTCAAGACCAGCAGTCTGCGCAGTCTCCAGCACGCTTTGGAGGACGCTTCCGCTGGCAAAAGATACATCAGTCAGCGGGCTATGGATTTGATTCTCAGTAAGTCGGAGGACGAACAACCGTGTCCGCTCACGCGAACGGAAATGGAAGTGATGCTTGCCATCACGCAGGGAAAGACCACGAAAGAGATAGCCGAAGAGCGTTTTTCA
>CAJOPG010000058.1 GCA_905236355.1 Paludibacteraceae bacterium
GAAATATCACATCAATCCAGAAACCCTTGCTATGGAGCGTGTGGAGCAGGGATTCGGCTATTGGTTGAAGCGCGGAGGTATGTCGATATTGATCGGCATAGCCTTCGGTATCGTATTCTTCTTCCTCTTTTTCTCGTTTTTTCCATCCCCAAGAGAGAAACAGGTGGTGCGGGAGAAAGATGCATTGAAAACACAATATGAGGTGCTATCAAGACAGTTGGACCAGATGCAACTGGTAATGACCGACCTACAGCAACGGGATGATAATCTGTACAGGACTTTGTTTCAAGCAGAGCCCATACCGATGTCGGTACGCATAGGTGCGGTACGGCAGGTGGATTATTATGATAGCATCGCCAAATGGTCGAACTGGCAACTTGCAGCCGACCTGACACGCAAAGCGGACATGCTGGAGAAGGCCATGTATGTACAAGCCAAGTCATACGAAGAGATAGTGCAATTAGCCAAAGAGCAAGAGATAAAGATGGAGAACCTGCCCGCTATACAACCCATATTGAATAAAGACCTAACGCGTGTAGCATCGGGTTATGGGTGGCGTGTTGACCCCGTATATCATACTCCGCGGTTTCATGCGGGTATGGACTTCACCTCACCCACCGGTACAGATGTTTATGTAACAGGCAATGGGACTGTGGCTTTTGTGGGTTGGCGGCAAGGCTATGGGAACACCGTGATTGTCAATCATGGCTACAATTATGAAACACTATATGCCCATCTCTCCAAACAACTGGTATATGTCGGACAAAAGGTACACCGAGGCGACATCATTGCCTTAGTGGGCAACACCGGCAAGAGTACGGGTCCGCACCTACACTATGAAGTGAGATACAAGGGAGAACCACTTGATCCCCGCAACTTCTATTTTCAGGACCTAAATCCGGAAGAATATGACCGCATGGTGCAGATGTCCAACAACTTCGGGCAGATGCTGGACTAAAGCAGAATATTCGTTCATACTATCCAGAAAGACATATATCACCTAACTTTTGTCTATAGTCATTTGAAGTACATCTCTACCCAGACATATTTTTTCAAGAAAAGAAAGAACAAAAGTATTGTGAAAATAAAATAATAATTGTATTTTTGTCGCCGATATTGTAATATTTAGTTACATAATGACAAATTTCTACTACTGACACTTAACACTTGACCCGACACTATGAATCTCCGAATGAAGCGTATGCGCCTTATTTCCTCTATATTGCAGGCGCAAGTAATCGAAAATCAGGACCAACTGACCAAAGCGTTGGCAAAGCAAGGAGTGAAAGTTACACAAGCCACACTCTCAAGAGACCTGCGTGACCTTAGGGCAGAGAAGAAAGTTCTTGCAGACAATTCCGTCAAGTATGTCATTCCTCAGAACTCGGTGATTGAGAAGAAAGTGTTAGGAATGGAAAGTGATGTCATAAAATCTGCCGTCAAGTCTATTGACTTCTGCGGACAATTTGCTGTGTTGAAAACTCGCCCGGGATTCGCTAATGCCGTGGCTTACGATATTGACGACCGAGGGACGGAGTATATTCTGGGAACAATCGCCGGCGACGATACCATCTTGGTGATTCCCAAGGAAGACACCACCAAAGACGAGTTACACGACTTTCTCTACGGAATAGATTGAAACGGTTACATCCGTTCAGGCATCTCTATACCCAACAACCACATCGCCAGCCGTAGCACTTTAGCCACATTCTTTGAGAGAAGCAATCGTACCGATTGTATCTTCTCATTTTCTTCGTTAAGAATGCTATAGTCATGATAGAAAGAGTTGAACTCTCCCGCCAAAGCGTATGCGTAATTGGCAATTAGTGCGGGAGAGAACTCATCGCCCGCTTGTTTTACTATTGCAGGATATTCCGACAGCCGCTGTATCAAGGCGACTTCTTTTTCATTTAGAGCGGTGTCGCCCTTAAGGGTAGGCTCAATTGTAGTGCCTGCCTTGCGAAGCACAGAGCAGATACGAGCATAGGTGTATTGAATAAAGGGACCGGTGTTACCGTTAAAGTCTATCGACTCTTCCGGATTGAAAAGCATGTTTTTGCGTGGGTCCACCTTCAATATGAAGTATTTCAATGCACCCATTCCTACCTTGCGGGCTATCTCCTGTGCTTCTTCCGGAGTAATATCTGTCAGACGGTTCACTTTATCCTTGCTCACCTCTGCGGCATCAGCAATCATCTGGTCCATCAAATCGTCTGCGTCCACCACTGTTCCCTCGCGGCTCTTCATCTTGCCGTTAGGGAGCTCCACCATTCCGTATGAGAAGTGGACGAGATCTTTCCCAAAGCGGAAACCAAGACGGTCAAGCAAAATACTGAGCACCTTGAAGTGATACTCCTGCTCGTTGCCCACCACATACACCATTTTGTCTATCGGGTAGTCTGCATAGCGGAGTTTGGCGGTGCCTATATCCTGTGTCATATAAACGGAAGTGCCGTCACTGCGAAGAAGTAACTTCTCATCAAGGCCGTCTTGTGTTAGGTCGGCCCATACTGAGTTGTCAGCCCGACGATAGAACTTGCCTTCCTGCAAACCGCGCTCTACTTCTTTTTTGCCCTCTAAATAGGTCTGCGACTCATAGTATATCTTGTCAAAACCAACCCCCATCTTCCTATAGGTTTCATCAAAACCGGCATATACCCAACTATTCATCTTCTCCCACAAGGCACGCACTTCCGCATCTCCCTGTTCCCATTTCAACAGCATAGCCTGTGCCTGTTTGATGAGAGGAGCCTCGCGCTTGGCAGTTTCTTCGTCCATACCCTGCCCCTTCAGTTCTTCTATCTGTTTTTTGTACTCTATATCAAAGCGGACATAGTAGTCACCTATCAAATGGTCGCCTTTCTTACCGCTTGACTCAGGTGTCTCACCATTGCCATACAACTGCCATGCCAACATTGATTTACATATATGTATGCCTCGGTCGTTGACAATATTGGTCTTCACCACTTTCCAGCCATTAGCCTCTTGTATGCGGGCAATGGAGTAACCTAACAGATTGTTTCTGACATGTCCCAGGTGCAGAGGCTTGTTTGTATTGGGCGAAGAGTATTCCACCATCATAAGAGGTTGCACAGGACCTTCCTCTGTTTCCTTCTGACATGTCAAACAACCATATCTGTCGTTTGCATCGATAGCCTTAAGACATTCTATCCAATAGGAAGGAGCGATAAGCAGATTCAGAAAACCCTGCACAGCATTATAGCGCTCCACGATGCACTCCTCTGCCGATAATAGTTGCTCACCTATAGCATTGGCGACCTCTGTAGGCGACTTGCGTGCGGCCTTCACAAACGGGAATACCACCAATGTGATATTACCCTCAAAACCTTGACGAGTCTTTTGCAGTTGTATCTGTTTGTCGTCGGCCTCTATTGCATACAAGTTACTTACGGCTTCCTTTATCTGTCGGGTGAGTTGTTCTTCCAATGTCATAATGCGAATGATGTTATTATATCAATATAGAGAATTATTGTCGGGATTGCGTAAACAGCCAACCCAGATTCTCCTGACTGAAAGCGTTGGAGCAAGTGGTGTAATGGTCGGCCCCCTGCATAACCACATATCTTACATTGCTGTTTCTCTGTTGTTGTATCTCTTTCACTACAGGTTCCGTTTTGTCAGTTCCTGCCCGCTCGTCCAGTTCCCCCAGTACCACGCACAAAGGCGTCTTACTTATATTCTTGGGTTTCACATTCTTCAGAGGATATGATGCTACCAACATACCGCCGGAAAACATCTTCGGATAGTCGGAAAGCATCCGCCATACACCAGCCCCCCCAAACGACTCACCCACAATGTAAACATCTTTAGCCGGATGTTCCTTAATATATTGGTGTATGAGTCCATATAATGCTTCCGACATCACACAACCCTGCATAGGGCGATATTCGTTCCAGCGCCTGTCTATCCTGCATTGTGGCACAAGCACACATGCATTGATATGCTCTGTTTCCAAGTAATCAACCAGCAGGCCAAGAGCCCGCTGACGAACGGGCAATTCGTTGTCAATACCGCAGGCACTGCCGGAGTGGAGATACACTACCAATATGTCCCCATCCTTTTCACCTACTTGTGTATCTCTATATGCTACCGCAAATTGCTTATTTGCTTGATAGCTATGGGCTGCATAACGCTCAATATCTGAAGGAGAGCCTTTAACTATTCTTTTTTTTGCTGCCTGCCATGCTACTATTCCACCGTCCAATTCCGTCACTATATATCCTTTCTCCACTAACAACCCGGCAGCCTCTTTGCTGCGTTTGCCTGTGCGGCAATACACTGCGATACGCTTGTTTGTCGGTATCTGCTGTTCCACTTGCCAAATAAAGTCCTCTGCCTTGAAATCTGCCAACACGGCACCGGCAAGATGACCTTCTGTATATTCCGATAGCGTTCGAACATCCAAAATGACGGTCTGCGGATTCCATGTTTCGCGAATAAAGTTTTCTACATTGACCGACTGAAATTCCACAGCGTGAGCAGAAAGACAAAGAATCAAGCAGAATAGTGTGAAGTGCTTTTTCATAGAGCGGAGGAATTATACTAATGAAGGAATGTTTTCTTCCGCAGTGCCCGGAAGTAATGCAACAGGCGGTATCTCTATCATAGTATATGTGCCTGGTGCAAGGCGTTGGGTAGCACGAGCACATGCTACCATCACCTGCCCCGTAAGAGCCGGATTGTTGATAGACATATTAAACTCAAAGCGCTGATTGTGTGTAACTCCGCTCACTCCCTTGCGAACCATATTGACGCCATGACCGGTATCATTGAGTGTGTCCACACTCTCCACCTGAATGACATGTGTCTCGTCATGACGGAAGTAGTCATCAGCAAGAACAGCCGCTTTTACGGTTTCAAAATCGGCACCTTCCTGCAGTTGGACATATACCATACGACGATGTATGCCTGTACCCAAGGGAATGGTCATTGACAATGCATCTGCCACACCTTCTATGGCACGCACTGCTACCGAATGCCCCATACTTCTGCCGGGACCGAAATTGGTGTATGTAATGCCTTTAGGGGAAATAGCCTGCAGCAAACAACGGATTACGGAGTCGCTACCCGGGTCCCACCCAGCCGATATGATGCTTACAGTGCCGGCCTTGCGTGTAAGGGGCATGAGTTGCTGCCTCAAAGAGGGAATCTGAGTGTGAATATCAAAACTATCCACTGTGCAGATTCCCTTTTGTATCATCTGCTCGGCATATTGCGGAACCAATCGGGTTGGAGTGCATAGCAATGCCACATCCACCTGCCCCAATTCAGTGATATCGGCTACCACATTGAAAGGCTTTAGTTCCTCCGGTACGGCACTTGCATTGCGACGGACCACACCCGCCACTTGCATGTCAGGGGCTGCCACTACCGCTTCCAGTGCGGCTTTACCGATATTGCCGTATCCTACAATGGCTACTTTAATCATACCTTATACTATTATCTTAGATTCCAGTTATAGCATTACGCTAAATTCTATTCGAATGCGCCCATTTGCAACATGCTTACTTCTTTCGGAGTAAGGAAGCGATACTTGCCGCGGGGTACATTTTTCTTTGTCAAACCTGCAAACGACACACGGTCTAATTGCATCACCTTATACCCCACTTTCTCAAAGATACGGCGCACTACGCGGTTCTGACCGGAGTGAATCTCCAAGCCTATATGACGACGGTCGTCCTTGGTAAACTCCAAGGCATCAGGAATGATGGTGTCGTTGTCCAACTGGATGCCACTCATAATGGCATTATAGTCTTCTTCTGTCAAGTCACGGTCAATAGTGGCTGCATATACCTTTTTCTTTCCGAACTTTGGGTGAGTGAGGCGGGCAGCCAAATCACCATCATTCGTCAAAAGGAGTACACCTGTTGTGTTGCGGTCCAAACGACCTACAGGATAGATACGCTCGGAGCAGGCGTTCTTGACGATGTCAAGAACCGTCATGCGCTCTTCCGGATCATCGGTGGTGGTAACACAATTCTTGGGTTTGTTGAGCAAGATATATACCTTACGCTCGCGGCGCACCGGCTGGTCATGGAACATGACCCGATCGGTGGGTTTCACCTTAGTGCCGAGGGTACTTACGACCTCGCCATTGACAGTAATGACGCCGGCTTGTATAAAATCGTCAGCTTCGCGGCGCGAACATACACCGGCATTAGCAAGATACTTGTTCAGGCGAATCTCCTTGTTGGGGTCTTCAAAACGCTGCCGATATTGTTGCTGCTTGTGCTGAGAATAGTTGTTCTGATTAAACCGGCGACGCGGGCGGAATTCCTCTTGACGGTACTCCTGCCGATTGTCCCGGTCTGTATAGTTGCGTTGAAAACGCGGGCGCGCCTGGCGAGTCTCTTCTTGATTGTCGCTACGGCGATGATTGTTGTTCTGCAGTTCTCTGTTCTGCTGGTATGTGCTGAAGCGTGGGCGTTGCGACTCGCCTTCAGATGATTGAGGTTGATAAGGGCGATAGTTACTGCGGCTGCCCTCAACATTGATACGAGGGCGACGCCCTCCTTCGTGATGACCTGCGGACCCTCTTCCTCTCGAAGAGTCGTTCCACTTGTTGTTGTCTTCCATTGTTTTGTACCTTAAAATTAATAGTGTGTCAGGCTAACTACAATGCAAGCCCCGAGACAGAGTAATCCGCCGGAGCCGCATTGCATAACGTTGTGCCTTTCGATTTAGGCTTCCGCCAATTTCTCAATAGCGAGTTTGCCACGATAATAGCCGCATGAAGGACATACAGTGTGGTAAACATAGGTGGCTCCACAGTTCGGGCAGATGGCCAAAGTGGGCACCTTTGCTACATCATGAGTACGACGCTTCGCAGTTCTGGTATGCGATTGTCTTCGTTTAGGATGTGCCATAATTGTTTAAAAATGTTTATTGTTAAATGTTTATGTTAATTATTATCTTCGGGAGAGTCCACCGTGGTGCAGAGGTGAGAGCGGAGAAGTTCCTCCATTTGAGGGTTGCACTCACCGGGTTGGTGACTATGCACGATAGGCAAACTCAATTCTGTCAGTTCATAAAGGAGCCAACTCAGGTCTAACCAACCGTCAGCAGGCTCTACATATATAGTTTCATCTTCAGCGTCCTCAGCCGGGTTGCCGAGTTTCACCAGCAAGGTCTCTTCGCCACTGACGCTTTGGTGCATCGGGTCAAGACAACGGTCGCAAGTGACAACTACTTCGCCCTGCACATTCAGACGAACAACAAAACCGCTGCTACGAGCAGTGAGGTTTACTGCAGCTGCGATGTCACCACCCTGAATCTCTTCCTGTTCCAAGCCTTGAAAGAAGGCGTTGTCAAGGTGCAACTCCCAATGATATTCACCATCATGGAGCGCATTCAGATTGATTCTATATCCGTCCAATTCCGCCATTTATAGATTTTCTTCGTCTTTTACCGCATTGCGTGGTAGCCCTAATCAAAAGCGGCTGCAAAATTACAAAAAATCATTCAATCTGCCAAACACTATTTCAAAAAAAATATTACGGACAGATTTCATGCCTTTTGTA
>CAJOPG010000059.1 GCA_905236355.1 Paludibacteraceae bacterium
CTTCTGTGGCATGCAGCGTATTCATATACAATGTCTCGTCAAGCGTCTTTTCAAACAGTTTGAAAGCAAGTCCCGGCACTGCATGCAACGGGAAACGACTGAGTATCGCTATATCAAGCAGACCGTCTTGCATGCTTGCCTTGGGAGCAATATAGGCTGCATTCCCCCATTGATTGGCATTCGCAAAAGTGATAAGAAATGCCTCCAACTCGGTCTCATACCACTCACCTCCGCCATCCTTGTAGCGCAAGGAATAATGTCGGGCGGTATAACGGAAAAAATCCTTGACAATATGCTCTATATATGCGGGAAGACCTCTCTTGCCCGATTTGGCAAACTTATCGGCTATATAAGCATCAAAACCTGTGCCACAGGTACAAAAGAAAGGTTGCTCGTTAATCATCCCGTAGTCCACCTGTATCGACTCGGAATGATTAAGCAAATCCATGGCACGCGACAAACGCAGAGGAATATCCAAATGCCGGGCGAAACCGTTACCCGAACCTATGGGCACTATGCCTAACGCTGTCCGGGTATGCCGCAAACCGCTTGCCACCTCATTCACGGTACCGTCACCGCCCACTGCCACTACGGCATCAAAACCAAGCTTGGCATATTGGGCGGCCAATTCGGTCCCATGCCCCTTATATTCTGTAAAAACCACATCCGCAGCCCACTGCTGCTTGTCAAGCAACTGGTCTATCTGCTTGGGCAAGCGCTTCTTGTTCTGCGTACCCGAAATCGGATTGATAATAAACGCAATATTTTTCATATTCCACCCTCTCTATAAGATGCCGTTCACTCCTTTATATGCCGTATCTTTCCGGGGTTCCTGCCGGAAAAACACTATTCCCCAATGTGCCTACAAAAATACTTACTTTCTCCGACATACACAACACCCTTTCTGAACCATCATGGCAACCATATCAAAAGGGCTTGTATAACTCCTTACAAATCAACAGGAGGATTGGATTCTTCTATACCTGTATGGCACTTAAGTAATAATTATCAGATACCTATTGCCTCTTTACAAAAGCCTGTTATATGTTGATGCGGTTGCCCGCAAACTGACAAGGAAAACAAAATAACAAAAAATGTTGTATCTTTGCACCGGCATTGTACAACCAATTACATAAAATACATCAAAACATTATGGCAAACAACATTAAAATCTCGCCCTCTGTACTGAAAAAGACAGGCGGCATCGTGCTCGGCTTTGTGGCACTGACAATCATTCTTTCCACTTGCTGCACAGTGGTGGACACTTCCGAAGTTGGCATCAAGTTCAAAAAGTTCTCCCTTACCGACCAAGGCAAGCTGGATGCGGTGTCGGTCACAGGGTGGGTATTCTTCAATCCCATCACCACCAGTGTGTATTCCTATCCCGTCTATGTACAACGCGTTGACTACGCTCCTTTTACAGTCACCACCAAAGACGCTGCTGTATTCTCTATGGACCCCGTTCTCGCTTTCCGTTTGAATAGGGAGAAAGCCGTGGATGTATTCGCCAAATATCGCAAGCCGTTGGAAGATATCGAGGCTGGCTATATGCGCACCGTCATCTACGATGCATACCGCATCACAGCCAACCGATACTCTTCTGACGAGTTGATGGCCTCACGCGCACAATTTGAATCGGAAGTCAGACTGATGCTTGAGAAATCGCTCAACGACGAAGGATTTGATGTCGAAGAGTTCACTTCGCAAATTACACCTCCGGCATCACTGTCACAGGCTATCGAAGCCAAAAACCAAGCCATACAAGAGGCGCTAAAAGCCGAGAATCTTGTCAAACAGGCTGAGGCCAATGCCAAGATTGCCATTGCCAAAGCGGAAGGAGAAGCCAGGGCTTTGCGCATACAGGCTGACGGCGAGGCCTATTACAACCGTACGGTGGCGGCATCTCTCAACGAGTTGCTGGTTCGTCAGGACGCTATTGAGAAATGGGATGGCAAACTGCCGCAATATATGGGCGGCAACAATGTACCACTGCTCAACCTCAAATAGTTATCTCTCTGCAAACAAAAAGCCGACTGCCTTTATGGCAGTCGGCTTTTCTGTTATAAGACTTTCTATGATGTAATTACATCATGCCGCCCATTCCCGGATTGGGCATAGCCGGAGCGGGATTCTCCTCCTTCTTGTCCACAATAACGCACTCGGTGGTCAGGAACATTCCTGCAATAGAAGCAGCGTTCTCCAATGCCACACGGGTAACCTTGGCGGGGTCAACCACACCTGCGGCATGCAGATTCTCATACTTGTCTGTGCGGGCATTGTAGCCGAAGTCACCCTTGCCCTCTTTTACTTTCTGAACAACTACTGCACCTTCCTTGCCGGCATTGAATACAATCTGGCGAAGCGGTTCCTCAATGGCACGACGGATAATCTCAATACCGGTCTGTTCATCTTCGTTGTCACCCTTCAGGCCTTCCAATGACTCAATGGCACGAATATAAGCCACGCCACCGCCGGGAACGATACCCTCTTCTATTGCGGCACGGGTAGCCGACAACGCATCGTCAACACGGTCTTTCTTCTCTTTCATCTCCACTTCGCTCGGAGCACCGACATACAGAACGGCCACACCTCCTGACAATTTGGCAAGACGCTCCTGCAACTTCTCTTTGTCATAAGTGGATTTCGTATTCACTATCTGGGCTTTTATCTGTTGAATGCGGGCCTTGATAGCCTCCTTGTCGCCTGCACCGTTAACAATAGTGGTGTCGTCTTTGTTGATGGTCACCTTCTCGGCTGTACCCAGCATATCCAGTGTAGCCTGCTCCAATTTGATGCCCTGCTCTTCGCTGATAACGGTGCCCCCCGTCAGTATGGCTATATCTTCCAGCATCTCTTTCCGACGGTCGCCAAAGCCCGGAGCCTTAACGGCACATATCTTCAGTTGGGCACGCAGACGGTTAACAACCAAAGTAGTCAATGCCTCTGAATCTACATCTTCAGCAATAATGAGCAACGGACGACCTGACTGTACGGCCGGTTCCAACACAGGAAGCAACTCTTTCAAATTGCTGATCTTTTTATCATGAATAAGAATATAGGGCTTGTCCATCTCACAAGTCATCGTTTCCGTATTGGTAACAAAATAAGGCGAGATATAGCCGCGGTCAAACTGCATACCCTCCACTACATCAATAGTAGTGTCGGTTCCCTTTGCCTCTTCAATGGTGATAACGCCGTCTTTGCTCACTTTACGCATAGCGTCCGCTATCAGTTTGCCTATAGTGGCATCGTTGTTGGCACTCACGGTGGCTACCTGCTCTATCTTGTCATAGTTGTCTCCCACCTGCTCTGCCTGACCTTTGATTGACTCCACCACTTTCTGAACGGCTTTGTCAATGCCGCGCTTCAGGTCCATCGGATTGGCACCTGCAGTGACATTCTTCAAACCTACACCCACAATAGCCTGTGTAAGCACTGTAGCGGTTGTCGTACCATCACCTGCCTGGTCACCGGTCTTGCTGGCCACCTCTTTCACAAGTTGTGCACCCAAGTTCTCGCGGGCGTCTTCCAACTCTATCTCTTTGGCTACCGTCACACCGTCTTTGGTGATCTGAGGAGCACCATACTTCTTTTCAATAACCACATTGCGGCCCTTCGGACCGAGAGTTACTTTCACTGCATTGGCGAGCTGGTCAACACCATTCTTCAGTTGCTCGCGGGCATCCATATTGAAACTGATTTCTTTTGACATAGTTGTAATTTTTTAAAAGATTTCTGATTACAAAATTAGCAAATAACGGCTAATACATCCGACTGACGCATGACAAGCAGCTTCTCGCCGTCTATCTCAAGTTCCGTTCCGGCATATTTGCCGTAAAGCACTTGATCGCCTGCTTTGAGCACCATCTGCTCGTCTTTTGTACCATTACCCACTGCGAGCACTTCACCCTGCAATGGTTTCTCTTTTGCAGTGTCTGGAATAATGATTCCGCCCACTGTCTTTTCTTCTGCGGCAACCGGTCTTACAAGCACACGGTCTGCCAAAGGTTTTACTGTTTTCATTGTTTATATATTTTTGTGTGTGTTTTCTGTAGAAGAATTTGCAGATTGTGTGCCAAACACATAATGGCAGACTCCCCCTGCCATTATGGCAGAGGGAGTAATACAGAACTATTGGGGGCAAACTTCCGTATTAATCCCCAATCACTCATTAATAATTTGCTCGCTAATAAATTATGTTCGCTCTCACCCTCTCATTCTCAATGGAGAGTTCGTAATATACCCCCGATGGAAATTTCTGCCGATGCAGGAATGTCTTGGTTGGCACCGGATCTATACTATCATTGCGGATAGTATGCAATGTTATCTGCAGGTCATACAAAGTATCGGTCGTCATAACCGGCATATCCCACTCTCCGGCAATACCAAGACCCTTTAGAAACTTCTGCTGCATGCTGACTTTGGCATAATAGTCGCTCCTGTTCACCATCCTGCACATCGTACCCACACAGGGCAGCGATGACTCATTCTGGTCGGTGCATGCCGCACATAAGGCAAGTAGCAATATGTATAATACTCTCTTTCCCATATACCCCTCTATTATTTGAGTTCCAACACAATTCCCTCGTTGCGTATCGTCATTTTATACTCTATGCCTGCCACAAACTTCTGCATCTTGCTGTAACTGGCTACCGGATCTACATAATAGTGCTCCGAATCTTTCACGTTATGCAGCGTTATCTTTATATCATACGATTCCGAAGAACCAAAAAAAAACATACGGTTCTCACCTGGTTTCAATGCTGTTAGAACATCGACGCCACAATACACAATGGCATAATAATCGCTTGAATTGACCAGCCAGCACAAAGCCGTTTTCGGAAGGGAAGACGGCTCATTTGATGAACCTCCGCAAGAAACCATCAACATAGCCAACATGGCTACATACAAAATTCGTTTTTTCATACTTCTTATAATTTATAATTTAAGTTAGTTTTTGCCGCAAAAGTAAGGCAAATAAGGCAACCGAAGAAAAGTTCGATTCCGATTGTCGAACTTATCGGACTTTCTGAATCCCATACGGTCATTATTTCACAAGTAACCCAACCGTACGCACTACCCAGAAACCATACCGGACCATACCGAACAAGTACCGGTGTCAAAGGAGCATCGAAGGATCATCGAAACATCAAAAGCCCATATAGCCCGTCAAGAGAGGCTATGATAACAAATTAGAGCACATATATAGAAAGCTATTGTAATTTATTGTATCTTTGCAGCCGATTGGGGAAGTGAGCTTCCTTAACCGCTCCTACACCATATCGAAGCCAAACAGATTACTAACTATATCAACCACTATGAAACAACTACCTTTTCTTTCTTGTTTTCTCTGCTGTAGCATCAGTATTGCGGCAACCACGGTCGAAACGACGGATACCCTCCCAAACATTGAGTTGCAAGAAGTTGTAGCAACAGGTACGCGCAATGCTGCCGACCCTCGACTGCTGCCCATGACGGTTAGCGTGGTCAGCGAAGAACAACTGCACGAACGCTGCGAAACCAACATCCTGCCTACCCTTACTGCCGAAATACCCGGTCTGTTTGTCACCCAACGCGGCATGATGGGTTATGGGGTAAGTACGGGCGGCGCAGGCGGCATCAAAGTGCGCGGCATAGGTGGTTCTCCCAACACCGACATGCTGGTTCTCATCGACGGACTGCCGCAATATGCCGGTCTGTATGGTCACCCCATAGCCGACAACTATCAAACCCTGCTGGCAGAGCGGGTGGAGGTTATACGCGGACCTGCCTCACTCTTCTATGGAAGCAATGCCATGGGAGGAGTACTGAATATCGTCACACACCAACCCGGACAAGACACCGTCCTGACCGGTCTGCACCTGCAAGGAGGCTCCTGCTACACACTCGACGCCGGCATCACTAACCAAGTAAAACATGGCAAGTTTTCATCTGCTGTCGGCTTCAACTACACACGCACCGACGGACATCGGCCCAACATGAACTTCGACGAATACAATGGTTTTGCCCGTATCGGCTACGATTTTACGGAACACTGGCGACTGGCGGCAATGGGCAATGCGGCTTATTTCAACTCCTCCAACCCGGGCACGGTAGAGGCTCCGCTGGAAGACAACGACATGCACATCTTGCGCGGAACGGCATCCCTCTCCGCCGAAAACAATTACGACCGCACTTCCGGAGCCGTGCGTATCTATTATAGCGGCGGACATCACAAAATCAACGACGGCTATGCCGCTAACGGCGGCACCCCGCGCACCGCACTCTATCATCACACCGACTTCATGGCCGGCGTATCCCTCTATCAGTCCGTCTCCTTCTTCCACGGCAACCGGACAACCTTCGGATTCGACTATCAACACTTCGGAGGACATGCATGGAATGAGACTATCGCAGATAAAAGCACAAGCAATATCATACGCAAAGCGCAATACGAACTGGCAGGCTATGCCGACTTCCGACAGGAAGTCGTAGCCTGGTTTGCCTTGGATGCCGGCATACGCTTTGACTGGCACTCCGAAGCAGGCTTCAACTACATCCCGCAAGGCGGCTTCTCCTTCCTCCTGCCGCATAACACCGAACTCAAAGCCTTTGTCAGCAAAGGCTTCCGCAATCCTACCATCCGGGAACTGTATATGTACACCCCCGCCAACCCCGACCTCAAGGCACAAAGCCTGTGGAACTACGAAGTCAGTTACCGGCAATATCTGCTGCAGCACCGGCTGCGCATTGGTGCCAACCTGTTCTATCTGCATGCCGGCAATATGATTGCCACACAAATGGTGGACGGCAAACCTATGAATGTGAACACCGGTGAGATGAGAAACTGCGGAGTGGAAACAGAGTTGTCATATAATATAGTCCAAGGCCTCTATCTCAATGCCAACTACAGTTTTCTGCACATGTCCAACCCGCAATTGGCAGCACCCGAACACAAACTGAACATCAGTCTGCAGTACCGGCACCAACGCTTCCGTCTGGGAACGGATGTGCAGTATATCAACGGCCTTTACCTGACAACGGGCGAGTCGCCGGAAAAAGAAAACTATGTACTATGGAATGCGCATGCTGCTGTCAGAATCTGGCACGAGTTATGGGCAAACATCAAGGCGGACAACCTGTTGGCGCAAGAATACGAAATCAACAAAGGCTTCCCCATGCCGCGCACCACACTCATGGGAGGACTCAACTTCAACTTCTAATATAGACCATCCCGCTGAGGTTCACGGATACTATACGGATATTATTCCGTCCTCCCGCCGGTGAGAGTATATGCATTTTTGTCTTGGAGAATATAGACAGTGCCGTTGCGAATAATCTTTTGAGTTCCCATTTTTATGTTGGTATCTTCAGATTCTCTTGTTCTTGTGATTATCACTGACTCATCCAAAACGATGTCGGCATCGTCATTATCTTTGTCAAAACAATGGCTTCACCCCAAAACTGTCAAAGGTATGGGCGATAGCGCAAACCTTCACTTTCATCACTTTCACACGCCTTTTCTTCCGATCGGGAAGCAACCTCGACCCCGCTACTGCCAACCAAGAAGCATGGCAAACGGCACAAGACATGATTACGCAGATTGGTAGCGCATGGAATCTCACCGTCATCCCCGCCATCGTGGCATAGTATGCAGGAGCCTTCCTGCTCTTCGCGCTCGGCATGACCATTCACTGGCTGCCCGATAAGTTCAAACGATGGTATCGTATCAACTTCGCTATGCTCCCCCTCTGGGCTATCGCACTCATTGCCGCAGC
>CAJOPG010000060.1 GCA_905236355.1 Paludibacteraceae bacterium
GGGTTCCATTGTAACTGAAAATCGGCAAAAAAGATAACAAAAAGAAAGTCGTGTAAGCGTGAAACAGTCTAATGACCGATTTGGGTTAATACTATGACTGTTGATGCCGGACTCTTGTCTCAATATGCCTGTAAAACTGTACGAACCGGTTTTCGGAAGGGGGAAAATATGGTGTCTTTGCAGCGTTAATGGAGAGATTGATAGGGATGTTTTTTAGCGTATTCCGTCAGGGGGAAGTGTTGCCGATTCCACCGCTGCAAGGCGGTTCTGCTCTTTATTTTATATAATTTTCACCAACTCATTTTTTATTCTTCATTATTTATTGTACCTTTGTACCCCGTAAATAAAACAAATCATTATGTCACTCAAATGCGGAATAGTAGGGTTGCCTAATGTAGGCAAAAGTACTCTTTTCAACTGCCTTAGCAATGCAAAGGCGCAATCTGCCAATTTCCCTTTTTGTACAATAGAACCCAATGTGGGCGTTATCACGGTGCCGGACGAACGGCTTAACCGTTTGGCGGAGATATGTCATCCGGAAAGGGGTGTGATACCCACAACGGTGGAGATTGTGGATATTGCAGGATTGGTGAAAGGTGCCTCAAAGGGAGAGGGACTGGGCAATAAGTTCCTTGCCAATATTCGTGAAACAGATGCCATCCTGCATGTGTTGCGATGCTTCGATGACGACAATGTGGTGCATGTGGATGGCACAGTAGACCCCGTCCGCGACAAAGAAATCATAGATGCCGAATTGCAACTCAAAGACCTTGAAACGGTGGAGAGCCGTATTCAGAAAACGGAAAAACAGGCCAAGGCTGGCGGCGACAAGCAAGCCAAGGAGGCACTCGGATTGTTGCTGAAATATAAGGCGGCATTGGAACAAGGCAAATCGGCACGCACCGTGCAACTGGAAAGCAAAGAAGAGGAAGCAATAGCTAAAGATTTTTTCCTGTTGACCAACAAACCGGTATTGTATGTGTGCAATGTGGACGAGGCGAGTGCCGTGAGCGGCAACCGATATGTGGAAGCAGTGAGAGAGGCCGTGAAAGATGAGAATGCGCAAGTGTTAGTGCTGGCTGCGAAGATAGAAAGCGAGATTGCCGAATTGGAAACATACGAAGAGAGGCAGATGTTTCTGAACGAAATAGGGCTGCAGGAGTCGGGCGTAAACCGACTTGTCAAAGCTGCATACGCATTGCTCCGGTTGCGCACCTTCCTTACTGCCGGAAGCGATGAAGTGCGGGCGTGGACATTCCGGGAAGGGATGAAGGCTCCGCAATGTGCCGGCGTGATACACACCGACTTTGAAAGAGGCTTTATTCGTGCAGAAGTAATCAAATATGATGATTTTGTCGAACTCGGCGGAGAGAGTCAGTGCCGTGCGGCCGGAAAACTGGGAGTGGAAGGAAAAGATTATCTGGTACAAGACGGTGACATTATGCATTTCCTGTTTAATGTTTAATTCCAATAGAAAGACATGGAGTTGAGTGTATTATTACATAGTATCTGGTTTCTGGCTGTCATTATGATAGTCGGCTTGGTGCTATTGGTGAAGGGGGCCGACTGGCTTGTTGACGGAGCATCCGCCTTTGCCAAGCGCTTCGGGATTAGTGACCTTGTAATCGGCCTGACAATTGTGGCATTTGGCACTTCTATGCCAGAGTTCGTAGTCAACATGGTTTCTGTGGCTGATGGTGTTACCGACCTCGCGATTACTAACATCTTGGGGAGTAATATTATCAATACCTTCGTCATTTTGGGCATTACGGCTCTTGTCTTCCCTATTTCATCGCAAAAGCGAAGCCGCGATTTTGATATCCCGATGAGTATACTGGCAGGAGTGTTAGTGCTGATATTTGTAGCTATGCAGTCTCCTTTTGGTGAGGACGAGAAAGGTATTTCCCGTATGGGCGGAATAGTACTGCTATTGTTTTTTGCCTATTTCTTATACAATACATTCCGTAATGCAAAAGACCATCCGGAAGACGCAGAGGCAGGCACTATATTATCCATACCTCTATGGAAAGCAATTCTGTTGATTGTAGCGGGATTGATAGGACTGGTAGTCGGGGGTGAGATGATAGTAAAGAGTGCTGTCAGAATTGCAGCCGATTTGGGTATATCAGAGGCCATAATTGGTCTGACAATAGTGGCATTAGGCACCTCACTGCCCGAATTGGCAACATCGGTAATGGCTGCCGCGAAAAAGAATTGTGATATAGCGTTGGGCAATGTAGTGGGTAGCAATATCTTCAATGTGTATTTCGTCCTCGCTACAAGTGCTACCATTTGTCCGTTGCCTGCATATAAAGGAATCGGGTTGGACGCTCTGATGGCGGTAGGCGGAAGTGCCATAGTGTGGCTACTGGTAAAAGCCAATAAAGAGCGTGAGATAAAGCGGTGGGGAGGGGCAGTCTTAGTCCTCCTTTATGGAGGCTATCTCACCTATCGCTTGCTGACATTGGGTTGAGTCTTCTTCAGACACGCCTGCAGTGTTTGTCGGTTCACAACCGAACGCTCGCGGTCAATCAGCCAACCCCACTTGTTGAAATATCGAACGATATTTACGATGTGTATCCATAGCATCTTTCTCGAGTGATAAGACCCCTGCCCGTGGTTGTGTATGATGGTGGCGTCAGGATAATAGACTGTCTGAAAATGTTGATGAATCCGGCGGGTCAGGTCAATGTCTTCAGGATACATGAAGTAGCGCTCGTCAAAGAGTCCCGCCTCTTTCAATACTGCCGTACGCAACCACATAAAACAACCTGACAAATAAGGGACATTCATCAGTTGGTCGTAGCCTGACTGCCGCAATTCAAAACGCTCCATACGCCGTCTTGTCCAACTTGCAGGGAGAAAGCGCCGCCCTATCAAATCAAAGGGGGTAGGGAGCAGTTTGCATAAATACTGCAATTGTCCATCGGGATAAACCACTTTCGGCATCAATTGCCCTACGTCGGGGTGCAACTGCATGAAATCACCGATTTCATCAAGAATCTTGTTGTCAAAGTAGATATCGGTGTTGAGAACTAAATGATAGTCACTGCCTTCCTCAATGCTCTCTTTGATGGCTATGTTATGCGCCTTGCCATATCCCAGATTACTGCCGGAAAGAATATAACGGACCTTATGCAGGTGTTGCAACTCCTGTGAAATGCAAGGGCTTGGTGAGTTGTCAATAACAAAAATCTGATTGACACACTCTGCCCGGACAAGCTGACGGAGTAGCTGCTCTACTTGCTGTACGTCAGATTTATATAGAACTATTGATACATTCAGCATGACATCATTATTTGGCCAGCACATCGTGGGCGCGGTCTAAAGCCTGACGAATCACTTCATCCATGTCATAGTAGGTATAGTCGGCAAGCCGGCCGCCGAAGATAACATTGTGTTCTTGATTGGCGAGTTGCTTGTATTTGGAGGCCAACTTCTCGTTTTCTTCGTTGTTAACGGGATAATATGCCTCCCGTTGCGGATTCCATTTCTCCGGATACTCGCGTGTAATCACCGTCTTTGCCTGTTTGTTGCCCGGCTCGAAATGTTTGTGTTCTATGATGCGGGTAAACGGTATTTCTGCAGCGGTGTAGTTAACCACCGCATTTCCCTGGAAGTTGGGCATGTCCAACACTTCTGTGTCGAAACGCAAACTGCGATATTCCAGATTGCCATAGCAGTAGTTGAAATAAGCATCCGGCATTCCGGTATAGACTATCATGTCTGCTTGTGCCGACAAGTCTTCCCGCTCTTGCAAAAAATCGGTGTTAAGACGAATGTCGGTATTTTCAAGCAGTTTGTTGATAAGGGTATTATAGCCGCCTACCGGTATGCCCTGATAGCGGTCGTTGAAGTAGTTGTTGTCATATTCAAAACGGAGAGGAATGCGCTTTATCAGGAAGGTGGGGAGTTCGTTAGCCTTTCTGCCCCATTGTTTCTCGGTGTAGCCCTTGATAAGTTTCTCATAGATATCACGCCCCACCAACTGCAAAGCCTGCTCCTCCAGATTTTGCGGATTGATGGTGGCATATCTGCCGCGTTCTTTGATGATGCGTGCTTGCGCTTCCTCCGGAGTATTCACTCCCCATAATTGATGGAAAGTGTTCATGTTGAAGGGGAGGTTGTAGAGCTTGCCTTCATAGTTGGCAAGCGGACTGTTGGTAAAACGGTTGAAACTGGTGAAGCGACGGACATAATGCCACACCTGACGGTCGTCAGTATGAAAAATGTGTGCTCCGTAGGCGTGTACGTTGATACCTTCGATGCACTGGCAGTACACATTGCCTCCCACATGCGACCGCTTGTCCACCACCAAGCAGCGCTTGCCGGCCTCGGTGGCTTGCTGGGCAAACACGGCTCCGAACAAACCGCTGCCGACTATCAGAAAATCATATTTCTTGGTTGCCATAGTCTATCTCCTATATTTCAGAAAACCGTATATAGCCCAGTTTGTCAGATAGTATAGGCTTTTCAGCACACTCATCTTCTCCACTTCTCTATACACTCTGTATTGCGGTTTTATCACTTTATGTTTGCGGCGGGAGATGGAGTCGCCCAGTATGCGGTAACTGCCCACTATCTGTTGGTTGCCATAGCAAACCTTCGTTTTATGCAATATCTCAAGCCAATAAACATAGTCGTCCCTGAGACTCTTGAACTCTTCGTTGAGATACACTTTCCCGTATTCCTTTGTGTCATATAGGCCGGTCAGACAAGTGATAGAACATGTTTTGAACAAATCATTGAGCGTGATTTTTTCGGGAGGGCAGAAGGGCCTCAGCACCTCTTGATTGTTGGCATCAATGCGCTTGTGTGCTCCGCACACTAACTGGCACTTTTTCTCTTGCAGCAAGCCCAATTGCTTCTCAAGAAAGTCGGGTTCCCACAAATCATCGGCATCAAGCAATGCAATATACCGCCCTTGCGCTCGTCTTAGACCGTTGTTGCGGGCGGCGGCACTACCGCCATTAGATTGTGAAAACACTTGGATGCGCTTGTCACGCTCAGTGTATGAACGGGCTATATCTTCGCTCCGGTCGCTGCTGCCATCGTTCACAATCAGCATCTCCCAATGCGGATAGGTCTGCTGCAGAACGCTCTCTATTGTCTGTGCAAGAAAACGCTCACCATTGTATAGCGGGGTAATGATACTAACGAGATTGTCTTGCATACTCTTTTCCTTGTCGTGTTTTGTAATGAATAATATGTTTCAATATTAGGCAGCGTGTCCGTAATTTCTGCCATAGGCTGCGGCTACTGCGGTGCCATATTCTCTTTGTGCTGGTTACAGTCCCTGCATGGCGGCGGTATAGCACATAAGGGGTGTCGATAAATTGCACTTGACTGGTCATTTCTGCCACTAATCCCAACCATAAATCATGCCCTATCTCCGCCGTCTGCGGAAAAGGTAATGCTCTTTCCAGAACGGAACGGCGGAAGGCCATACATGAACCGTAGTATGTGCTGTAGATAATGTTCCTCAGAAGTCCTTTGCCTGAATGATAGAGAGCAAAGAATGAGGGATGTATGGGGCGTAAATTATCATCAGTCACAATGCTGTCAGTTGTCACCAGATCACAACTCTCCAACTCCTTTACGCATCGTTCCACTTTCCCGTCCAACCATACATCGTCTTGGTCTGCCAAAAAGACAATATCACCGGTAATATGCTGCAATGCCTCTTCAAAATTCAGTGTCGCATTGTGGCAGTTGGCATGATATAGGTGGATGCGCGGGTCCTGCATACTTTCAATAATGTCACATGTGCGGTCGGTGGAACCGTCATCAGATACCACTACCTCGTCATCAGCGCCAAGTTGCAGCAAGATAGAGCGCAGTTGTTGCTCTACATACTTCTCGCCGTTATATGTTGCCATACATACACTCAGTTTCATATATGCAATGCTATAAAATAGCGCATCTTCCACCACGCAAAATGCAACCTGTTCTTAAATACTTGCGGGTGCCCGCCACGATAACTTTGTCGTGCCAACCGCCACTTCTCTTTCCAATTGAGCAAACTGAACCGGTATCTTACTGCCCCCAAAGTGTTCCCTTCATGTTGCCGATAAAGCAATGTGGGGGTGTCTATTGCAACAATCTCCCCGCCGTGAAGCATCACCTGCAAACCCGTCCATGCATCGTGCATATATGCGTTCTCGCCAATGGGCAGGGCAACTTCTCGCGCAGCATTGTTCAGTAGCATAGTACACCCCGTCAGGCAGTTCGCCACCGCCAGATAGTGCACATCGCTTTCCAACAGAGCAGGACGCAAGTTGCTATACTGCCAGAAAGAACCGTCTATCTTGTTCAGTTCGCTATCCACAACCCGCATATCCGTATGTACCACTATCGGAGTCTTCCGCTCATGTATGGCTTCTTCTTTTTGCATCGCTTCCATGCATAGCGCTAATTTCTCGGGCAACCACACATCGTCTTGGTCTGCAAAAGCGCAATAGTCGCTATCCGATGCCTTTAGCAGTTTTTCAAAACTCCTTATTGCTCCCAGCGGCTTTGGCTCAGGTGGCAAAATTTTTACCTCTTGGGGCCAACCGGCTGTCTCCTCCCGCAGAATGTGCATACTATGATCGGTGCTGCCGTCGTCATGCACCAGCAAACGCCAGTCGCTATAGGTCTGCTTCGAAAGCGACTGAAGCCATTCACGCAAATACTTCTCTCCATTATATGTGGCCAACAAAATGTCAATCATAGCAGGTTTGCCTCCCCTTTCATAAAGTCATTGGCCCAATAGCCTTTGGCTATCTCCATCTGACGATTGCGTACCTGCCACATCTCGGCATCACGCAGGTCTAACACTGTGCTCGCTTTGTATAGCGGAACAGAATATTGAGCTGTGTTGCGCTCAAAACGCCAGGTGTAAAACCCTATATAAACAAACACTATCAAGGCTGCCGTCTGTCTCAGTAAAGCATTGTAAGGCACCCTATAGGCGGTTGCTTTGTCCGTCCGTTGAACGAGTTCTAATAGCTGCACCACCACAAACGGAACAAAGTAGGAACGGATACGGTTGAGCAGATAATAATACTGATACAAAGCAACCACCACCGCCATTCCCGCAATCGCTACTACCGTCACTTTCTGCCAATAGGTATGCTCATAGCGTGTGTAATGCTCACCCAAAAGCAGCACCACCATATACAGCACTGCCACCATTTGTATCTGTCGGCCTAACTGCAAGTGGTGATGGGCCGATTGATATAATTCCTGAGGAAGAGGCAGTCGGTTGATAATAGGACTCGTCAGTTGGGCCATGGGTACCAATACCATCAGCATGAGCACCACTATCAACAACTCATACCAACTCTCCGTCACACGCATGTTATGCACCAGCACAAACAGTACAGGAAACAGTATGGCTATGAGACCTGATTTATGACAAGCCGCTACACAAAGCATGCAGGCAAAACTTACCACATATCGCTTCTTCTGCCAGGCCAATACCATGAAGATAAAGAAGGCAACCGCCAAACATTGTCTTAGTGCCACGGTAATCAAAGTGGAGTCAAGCACCACAATGCACATCAACGCAAAACATCTCTTCTTTTCTACCTGCTCCAATAAGTGTAACAATGCCACAAAATACAAGGTTGAAATAACGGCAGTCATGCCCCAAAACGAAAACCCGATGCTCTTCAATATACTGCAGAAAAACACAAACCCCCATTCATACTGCCACTGTCTGCCGCCGTACAACACGGTCTGCCAACTTGGGAGCGACTCGTAAAAAGGAACATAGAACCGGATGTCAGGACCATAATACAATTTGGCTGTGTAGAGTATGTATATAGTCAGAAATACCACATAGAAGATGCCGCGCTGCACACGGGGTACACGCTCCGTTAGCCAGTCGCTCAAACCTGCCACTATGACCAACACGCTTACTGCTGTAATCAAATTCATCCTCTGTTACTTTTCTTGAAATATACCCGACCTACACCTGCACATACATACATCTCCACTATCGCCACTGCTATTGCTACGCCCCGTCCTTGCCAATATTTTGCTGCAGGCAGCACGAGCAGCAACGCCACCGCCGCCGCTGTCAGATACACATTCCGATAACGCCTTTTGTCATCTTCATCACCCATCGCTAATAGTCCCAATTGACCTGTAATGCCGCCTGTGCACACAAACAATGGCACCACCGATAACACTCGGGCAATGGGGGCTATCCCCGTATAATCTTTGCCTAACAACGCTGCAATCGGCTCGGCACCGACAAATAAGGCTGTGCCTATCACTATTGCTATTGTCACCGACACTACGGTCAGCCGCTTTATGAGTCGCTCCGCACTCTCTCTGTCCTCTTTGGATAGCCTGCTCACTCGGGGGAAAAATGCTTGTACTAAAGGAGACCACAATAGCAGAATGCCGCTCCGCATCAGTTTCTCGGCTGCCGTATAACGCCCCACTTCGTCAGGCAGAGCAAACCATGCTAATATCACTACAAACAAGGCGGTATATACACTCGTTGCCGCTGAACTCATAAATACAGGCAGCCCGTCCCGTAAGGCCTCTCTGATATCATCCCACGCTACTCTGCACAATCTGGCATAACCATGCACCCGGATGCTGATTACTACCCACACTCCGCATGCCACAAAACTCGCTGATTGTAGCAATGCCGCCAATACTACATCAGCGTCACTCTTTACCAATACAAACACCAATGGCAATATCAGCAGTTTGCATACAGCATTGATGCCCGACACGCGCCATATCTGTCCTAATCCCTGATAGAGCCAGACAAACTGACAACAACTGCCGGCTACCATCAGAAAAAATACACATGTCACACGCCGGTATATGGCAAAGCGCGGAACTAATACTATCCCTGTCAAAAACAGACCCGACACTGCAAGTAGTAGCAACTTGGCGCACAAGGTGGCTGTAAATATCTTGTTCACTTCTTCCTGATTTCCTCTTGCAAGCGATATACGCTTCGTCGCAGTCAGGTTAAATCCGAAATCTACTATCAATATCAGCCATTGGGCTACCGACAAACCGAAAGTGAAATTGCCCCATCCCTCTGCGCCTAATACATACATCAAATAGGGCCACAATATAATCGGGACTATATAATTAAGTCCTTGAAACAATGCCAGCCATACCGTATCTCTTATCTCCGACCTGTAGTTCATTAGGCGTGTACACAAAGTTGTCACCTCGTCCAAGTATCCCCAACTGTCAGCGCAAATTAGCCGCCAAAGATACGAAGAATAATTGAAAGAGGAAAATGGAAAATGAAAACCTCAGAGCAGGCACATGAAATCCAAATCGGTCGTTAGAATAGGGATAATTACAATCTGCTACAATCATACCCTCTGTCAATCATGTCATTTTCAATCCATTATCTCTGCGTGTTGCGCAAAAAAAACATATAACTCGCTCAAAATCAGTATAGGCAAACATAAGATGAACATAAGATGAACATAACATCAACATAACATCAACACGACAGCAACATA
>CAJOPG010000061.1 GCA_905236355.1 Paludibacteraceae bacterium
GCAGTTGCTGTGGCAATTGGCAGAGGTGGGGGAATCGTTTGCTGTCTAAAGTTGTGAAGAACTTGTGGTATTGCTCTGTGGCATCTAACACTTTGCGAAGTCGGAGCAGTTCTTCCTCGTCCATGAAAAGACCTTCAATGCGAATGCGTGAAAGGCTCTCACGGATGTCGTATAATCCGACTTGCGGGTAGTTGAGAGAGGCGTCTTGGAGGATAGTAATCATCTCCCGGACCTGCGAGAGTAGCAGCAGAATGGCGTTGTAGTCGGTAAGAAAGGCGAGTTGCTGAACTTTTTCTTTGCCCATGTCACAATTGCAATGGGCGCATAGCAGGTTGCGTATTTGCGTAAAGTCTATTTTGTTTTCGAAATCTTGAGGATATATCATTGTCGTATGAGGTCGTTATGCTGCAGAAGATCAGGCGAGCAGGCGTATGTCGCTGATGACTTCTGCTCCAACTGCTTCGTTGAGTTTGCTGACAAGTTGTCTTCTTGCGATGAAGAGTTCTTGGCGTAGAGCGGCAGAAGTGATTTGGACGCACAACATACCGTTTCGGACTTCTATCTTTCCGGTATATTTCTGCACGAGCGGTCCCATCAGTTCCGGCCATGCTTTGACTACTTTATGCTCAAGATAGGGTTTGTCAAGTCCTTGCTCTTGTAAGAACCTGAGGATGACCGATGCCACTGTTTCTGTGTTTTGTCTGCGCATAGGTGTGAAGTGTTATTATCGCAAGATGAGGTCTTGATTGCGCATCACATTTTGTCCTTGTTCGATGCCGTTGAGTTTGTATATCGTGTTGAGGCGCATACCTTTGTCTTGTGCTATTTGCCAGATGTTTTCATCGCCGCGGACCCGATAACGGGCATATTTCTTCTCCGCCTTTTTGCGTTTGAGTTGCAGATATACCTTGTCGCCTGCCTGAAGTTCATAGCGCGGGTTGACAATGTCGTTGTAGCGGCGGAGAGTGCGTTCGTACATGTTATACTCGTAGGCAATATCGGCAAAGGTTTCTCCCAATCGTGCCACTACATATTTCCTGCCGTTATTGCGCAGCACCTTATGCTCTTGATTCAGTGCCACACTTCCCATCTGACGACGGTTGCCGGCATTGTGTGCGGAGTGTTCTGTTGGGGCGGCTTCGGTGGCTTTCTCAAACGGTTGGTCGACTGACCTGTTCCAATTGTCGGCTGTTTCTGTGTCGGCGGAGATAGGTGATAAGTTGTTGGTTTGATTGTCAGTCTGATTGTGGGTCCTCTTGCTTGTGTTGTCAAACCGCGTGAGGTCGTAGTCTTCAATTATCTTGATGAGTTTGGTGGCATATCCGGGGTCGGTGGCATATCCGCATTGCTTCAGCCCGTGTGCCCATCCTTTATAGTCAGTGGGGTCAAGTTCGAATAGTTTTTGATAGCGCGGTTTTTGCAGAAACAGAGAGTGGTCTTCATAACTATCGCCGGCGTGTTTGTATTTGCGGAAACACTCGCTTTGGGCATCATCATCATGATGATAGGTATCACCCGTCCAGCCGCCCGGACATTTCACGCCGAAGTGATTGTTAGCTTGTGTGGCGAGTTCGCTCTTCCCTGCTCCTGACTCCAAAAGACCTTGTGCCAGAGTGATACTTGCCGGAATACCATATTTTTTTTGCTGCTGTTGGGCTTCTTTGTGGTATTTGTCAATATATGCTTCGTAGGCGGCATTGAGGTTTTGCGCTGTGGCGGACATCGCAATGACAAGAGCCGACAAGATGGTCAAAACAATTCTCATAAACAATACGAAAATAATGAAAACAATAACGAGTGCAAAGATACAATAATTAGTGAAAAGTGAAAAGTGAAAAATTGGGAGTTCGTGAGTAGCGAAGAATCAAGGTATGTATTTTTCTGCCATTGTTTGTATTTTTCTGCCATTCTGCATTTCTATTTGTGTACTTGAGAAATATGTATTACCTTTGGAGCGAAAATGAAAGCCATTATTAACTGTCAAAATATAATGATATGAAGAAAATCAGTTTTTTTGCAACATTAATGTTGCTATCGTTCAGCATTGGTGCTGACGCACAGTTTTTGAAGAATGTGGGCAATGCCATTAAGCAGGGCTCCTCTCAAAACACACAACAGTCGTCATCGTCTTCATCTTCGCAGCAACAAGCGGCAAAGCCTGTTGCCGGTACACAAAAGTCAGGTGGTGCGTTGAAAGAAAACAATGGTCCGGTGTATTATGTGAGCAATGCAGGTAGTGCCCGTGCCGCCGGAACCAGTGCCGATGCGCCGGCCAAAGATATCCAGAAGATTCTGAATAATATCCGTGACAACCAGCAGGACGGTGCCATTATTCGTATAGCCGAGGGCAACTATCTCGGATATATGAATGTAGGTTACATCGAAATCTCCAACTGGGTGACTCTCGAGGGTGGCTGGAACGAAAGTTTCACAGAGCGCAATCCGCTAAAGTATGTAACCAAGATGGAGCCGACTCAGGACCAACTCGGGAGCAATGGCAGCCGTGGTGTCATCCACACCATGCGTTCTCTTGACGATGTGACGGCTAAGCAACCTAAAGGGACTCTCATAATTGACGGTATCTTTATCAATCTTGGTTTTGAGAATATCTACATGCCAAACGATCCCAGCGACCCGCGCAACGGTTGCCCCTCTGACAAGTTTGAGACAGGGCGCCTTGTTGATGCTATTCCTCCACAAGTGCAGCACCAGATATTCTTCTCCGATGGTTGGATTGCAGGTAATGTGATTATTCGTAACTGCCTTATCCTGAATGGTGTTTATTTCGGACTACAGTTCGGCTCACGTTGCGGTGAAGTGGAGATTTACAACAATGTGTTTGTAGGCAACCGCATGGGGGCAGTTCGTATCACCGGTGGTGACAAGAACGGTGAGGCTTCGCATGTAAGTTTCCACCACAATACCGTGGCTTTCTCGTGGTGCCGCGACAAAGAGCAGGGTGATATGGGTTACGGCTATGAGTGCATGACATACATCAACTGCGACCTCTACAACAACATTTTCGCTTGCAACAACTACGCTGCCATCTCTCGTACTCATGTGCTTTCAGGTCCTGACAAAGTTATTGAGGCAAAGCGCAAAACCAATATCTACGACAATGCCTTTTTCCTGAATGCCGCCGACCTGCAGTTGCCTAATTCAGGTGGAGGCAAATGGTTGAATGTGAAGGTGGAGAACTTTGAAGATCTTGACGAGTCCATCTTGCCGAAGGTAGAGGGCAACTTCGAATTGAAGAAAGGTGACCCATTTGTTGAGGCTCTTGATCAGGATTACCTTGAGGCTTTCGCCAATCTGAAGATTGTGACCAGCAGCAGTTTCAATCCTAACTCGGCCGCCAACCAGTTCCGCTCGGCTATGGGTATGAATATGCAAGGTACTGAAACTATCCGTCCTTCAATGTACGGCAACCGCTACAACTACGACAAGGCTCTTCTGCTCTTTGGCGCAAAAGAAGGCTACGGCGCACAGAAACCTTGAATAGACAATATGTAAAGTAATAATAAAAAAGCGGGGATTTCTCCCCGCTTTTTCTTTTCTGTATTTGCAGAATTTATAGTATCTTTGCGCCTTGTATGAAAAAGAATATCCTACTTGCACTATTAGTCGTCCTATTAGGTGTGGCGGCTTTCGGTATCTGGCAGTATTATCATCTGTTTGTAAATAACCTGACCAGTCGTGATGCAGAAGCACATCGTGTGTATGTCTATCCGGACACACCAATGGACTCAGTCAATGCACAAATCAATGCCGCCTATCGTGTGTCATCTCCATGGAGCCTGCGTTTTCATAGTCGTCTGATGCATTTCACTTATGCCAGAACCGGCAGCTATTTGCTGCCTGCGAAGATGAGCGACGCAGCTTTGATACGCATGTTGCGCAATGGCGAACAGACCCCTGTGGAAGTAACTTTTAACAGGATACGCACGCGAGAACAATTGGCGAAACGATTAGGGGAACAACTATTGCTTGATTCTGTGGATATTATTTCCCGATTGGAGGACCCCTCCTATATGGGGCATTATGGCTTCAATAAAGAAACTGCCGTATGTCTGTTTATACCTGATACCTACGAACTATATTGGACAATCTCTGCCGATGCCTTGTTTGAGCGTATGGCAAAGGAGTACAAACACTTCTGGAACGATGCACGCAAGGCTAAGGCGGCTGAACTGAAACTCACGCAATCAGAAGTGGCAACACTTGCCAGCATCGCCGAATCGGAAACCAACAAAGATTTTGAGTATCCTATTATAGCCGGTCTCTATTTGAATCGTTTGCACAAAGGGATGAACTTGCAGGCATGTCCCACAGTCATATTTGCATGGCAAGATTTTACTATGCGCCGCGTTCTGCAGAAACATTTGGAGATAGACTCTCCGTATAATACCTACAAATATAAAGGATTGCCGCCCGGACCGATTCGTATCCCGCGTGCTTCCACTATGGATGCCGTACTCAACTATACACCTTCCGATTATCTGTTTATGTGTGCTTCTGCCGATTTCAACGGCACACACCACTTTTCAGCCACCTATCAGGAACACGCCCGATATGCCAAAGAATATCAGGCAGCGCTAAATAAACGCAATATCAAGTAGAGTCAAAGACAGGACCGTTGTCAGTCGCAGAGCGAGTAGAGGTCACCTCTCGGGTTGAGCAGAAGTATCGGCACTTGACTTCTCTGCAGTGCATGGCGCTCTTGCGGACCAAAGAAGATATCGTCCAGACCGTATTCGCGACTGGCAGTGAGCACTATCATATCCGATAGTAACTCTCTTTGCCTTTCTGCCGCTTCTATATTCACTTTGAAACTGTCTTTTTGTGCTTCCTCAATGCGTACACTGACTCCTGCTTTCTGCAGGGCAGTAGCGATGCGTTCCGTATGTTGACTTGCTTTGTGACCATAGTCATGCGCCTTGAGCAGAACAATCTCCGTACCGGTATATCTGCCTAAGTGTTGACACACCTCGGCCTTATGTACATCTTCCTCTAAAAGCGTTACAGGTGCCGTCAGAATATGCAAAGGTTGCAACTTCCGCATAGTGTCTGTTAGAAAAACATAGGGAATACGCAAATCGCGGCAGGCATCAAGCAGATGTTGCAGTCCGCGGCGTTTGTTGAGACAACTCAAGAAGAGCATGTCCACCTGATTGTCATCGCAGTACTCTGACATGTTGGCGGGCAGGTGGTCTAAGGTGAGCAACCTGCGCTGGGTTTGTTCGCTCAATCGGAAAGCAAACTCATAATGCTGAGGCTTTTCGCCGGTAGTATATATAAGCAGAAAGTTCATCGTTATTTTAATTTTTCGGCGTAATATAGCTCATAATCAGGCAATAGCTCGGGATAGAGAATATACACCATATCTGCCAATAATCGTTCGGGATGTACTACCGCACTTTCCCAAAAGTCGTTGGCACCTGTGAGTGTGCTGCGATGCAGAAAGTTATACACTTGCTCGGTTTGATAGGCTTTGAACCATGTATGTTTCTCATCTGCTTCCTGCAATTCCTGCAATGAGCGCGAGGTGGAGTTTACCCACACATCAGCATCACGGAAATGCAGCAGTACACTCTCCACTGAGAGAGGAATACTGCCATTGGTAGAGTCGTTGTGATAGTAGTAATCTGCTCCTGCATCAGCATACAATCTGCCGGTATAGACCACACCGCTGGGCATATACCATGTGCCGCGGAAATTGTTGCCTGCCATAATACTTTTCTTCTGTTCAATAGAGTCTGCCACCAATTGCTTCAAACTAAGATATTGTTTTTTTACTTCAGCAAAAATGCTGTCAGCCAATCCTTGTTTGTCATAAAACGCTCCGACCAGGCGTATCCATTCTGCCCGTCCTAACGGGTCGCACTCCATCCATTCATTATTGTAGATAACAGGCATTCCTGATTTCTCCAAGTATTGTCGGGCACCATCGCCTTGAGCAAAAGTGCTTATCATAATGGCATCGGGAAGCGTGAGCAGTACACGCTCTCCATTGACCTGCATGGCATCGCCTAAATCCGCACAACCTTCTTCTTGCGATGGAATAGGGGTATAAACCATAGAAGGAGAACATATCCCACATAGCGAACGCGTCTCGCCGAGGGCGTCTAAAAAACCGATATGTGTGCAACTGGTGGCAGCAAGACGGTGTATGGGAATCTTGATAATCGTGCCGTCGGTGAAAGATAGGTTCTCAGGATGGCGGCTTAGATAGTAACGTTGCATAAGCGCCCCTTCTTTCCAAGGATCTGCTATGGTTACTTTGCTATAATCTTCATACTCTTCTATGCAGAAGCCTTTGGCATATTGTCCCTCGGGTATCTGCAAACTCTCAGCGGACTTATGGGAGCATGCCGTAAAACATAAGCCACACAATAGTGTATATAGACAATGTTTAATGCTCATTTGGTGTCTTGTTGTAAACTTTGGTTGATAGTTTCTATATAGTCAACTAGTTCCTCAGTACCTTGACTTTTTTCTGCAGAAGTAACAAAGGTAGGAGGCATCTCTTCCCACTGCTCCAACAAACAGGACCGATAAGTGTCAATGTTTTGCTGCAACTGCTGACGCGATAACTTGTCTGCCTTGGTAAATACAATAGCAAACGGAATCTCGTTACTGCCAAGCCACTGCATAAATTCAGTATCTATACTTTGAGGAGCATGCCGACTGTCCACCAGTACAAAAAGTGAAACAAGCGGTTCGCGAAGCAGGCAATAGCGTTCTATCATCTTCTTGAGTTCCTGGCGTTGCCGTTTGCCAGCCTGCGCATAACCATAGCCGGGCAAGTCCACCAAATGCCATGAGTCCGGAGAACCACTATTGATAATGAAATGGTTGATGAGTAGTGTTTTACCGGGCTTTGAAGAGGTCTTTGCCAAACTCTTTTGCCGGCAAAGACTATTGATGAGTGACGACTTGCCTACATTACTTCTGCCGATAAAAGCGTATTCGGGCAGGCGACTCGGCGGACACTGACTCACATCCGGACTCGATATGACAAACTGTGCTGTGCGAATAGACATGGGAACAATATTTTATGCCGCAAAGATACAAAAAAATGTTGGAATGTATAGGACAACCACAGCAAAAAACATGTATAATAATTCTAAATAAATCAATAAGAATATTGGGTGATTATTGGGTGATTATTGGGTGATTATTGGGTGATTCCAAACCTATAATGCACCTGGGCAATGACTGCCAAATACCTACTATATATCTGTTATCTATTGATGCCTTAACCTGAAAATGCGCAGACATCCTCTGCTCATTGGTATCTTCATTTCTTTCACTTAATCATGTAGAAACGCTATATGTGCGGGTATGTCTCCTGCGCGGACTGACCAACGGAGTATGCCTTCAGACGAATAGCAGTGAAGCATGCCGGGGGAGATATAGTCTTTCACATCGGTCAAGTAGATGTCATGCGTAAGCGGATGTACAGCAATGCCATAGGGCTGTCGAATCTGATGCTCCGAGCCGTCTGTGATGAAGCAGGTGGTGAGTAAACGCTTTTCATGGATATCTATAATTGCGTAGGAAGTCTCTTCTTCAAAGGTGACCATGTTAAATGCTTTACCGATTATATAGAGAGAATCGCCCGATATGCAGATATCTCCAATGGGAAGGTTGAATGAGCAGAGAATGGTGTCTGAGCCCGCTTGTGGATTCGGGTCGAGGCAGACCACTGAAGAGGAAAGGGTATTGTTGTCGCCGCGAGAAGATACCCATAGATTCCCATACAAATCTGCAAAAACATAGTGCAGATTGGGAGCAACATGAATGCGTTTGACTTCCGTGAAAGATGATAGGTCGATAACCGACAATGTGCTCTCATAGTCAGGGGCCATATATCCCCCTGAATTGGCAACATACAAAAAACCGTTCATAACAGCTATCCCGTCAGGCTGATAGCCGACTATACAGGTCTTGTCAATGGTGAGTGTGGCGGTGTCAATGCGCGCAACATACCCTAATTGGGCATGCTCTGCACTCGGAATAACAGGACCTGCGTAAGAGGTACAATAGGCATATTGTCCGTCAAAGCACAAATAACGGCAGTTGGGGATATTTATCTGACCAATGCGCTGACCGTTACGGGCGTTAAGAACCTCTATCTTGTTAGAACAGTTGACAACAACATATAGGCGCGAACCGTATATCGCTATATCATTGCCCACATCACCTAACTCTTTGGGCACAGACGGATTGCGGAAGGCGTAGAAATCGCGGGTGTAGGTGGCAGTACGGAAATCATAGTAATCCAGTGAGGCCTTGTTGCTACCCATGTTCCCCTCATTGAGCAGATAAAAACCGCGAATATCGTTGTGCACAGAGTCACCGACAGAGATAATCTCCGGAGGCCAAATCACAATCTCTTCGCGGCAAGAATTGAGCAAGAACAACAATATTGTGCAAACCGGCAATAATGTGCGAGTAAGATATGTATGTGTTATATTGGGAGTCATCAGAACATTACTTTTACAATACCCTTTCCGTTGATGCCCGGCATAGGATAGTTGAGTATTACTTCATATTGTTGATTGAACAAGTTGTTCAATTCCATTCCAAAGTGCAGACGCGGCAGGTGTTTGTGGTCTTTCTTCAACGAAGTCTGATTGAGGTCAAGTTCATAGGCGGCCGACAAATCGTGTGTGTACCATGGTTGTTCGTGGTTTTGTGGAATATTGGCGGAGTTATGGTAGCGTTCTCCTACATAAATGAAACTATAGTTGAACGACAAATCATGCCAACTGATGCCGGCTGCTACCGATCCGCTATGCCATGGAATATAGGCTATTTGCCCACCATAAGTTATTTCAGCGGGGTCGGTGAAGTCTTGGGCGCGCTGATAGGTGTAACTAATGGACGGGCTGATAAAAATATCGTAGGGCAAACGAAGTGTGAGAGCCGAATTTATGTCCACTCCACGAATTTCTACATAACCCAGATTCATCATCTGCCATCGATACTGACTATTCCCTTTCGGTATGGCGACTATCTTGTTGTGTATCTGGTTGAAGTAGCCGTCGGCTTTCGCACTTACTGCGCGCACCACTCCTTGTGCCCATTGTTTCTGATATTGTATGCCTCCGTCGTATTGTGTGGTATACTCAGGCTCTAACGATATGTTACCCACATCTGTGTAATATAGGTCGTTGAATGTGGGCATGCGGAAAATATGTTTGTAGAATGCATGCAGATAAAGTTCTTCATGCAACAGAGGCTGATAACTGACGAATACTGCCGGAGTCCACTGATTGCGGGCGTTATATGCTTTAGGAGTCTGAGGGTTGGTATAGTGTATGTGGTCGTTTACAAAGGTGCCTAACACGCTGGCCTGTGCACGCAGATATTTCCAACGGAAGTCGGTAGCTGCCGCAAGCAGCACCGTATGGCGTGAGGGCTCTACAAAATTAGCAAGGTCGGCTGCCAAAGTGTTGAACTGATAATCCACCGACAAGGCAGCATTCCACTCTATGTCGGGGTGAATCAGCAGAAACGAACTTTTCTGCCCAACAATGCCGAGACGGTTGGCAAGACTGAGATAGACTTCTTGCTGTGTGAAGGTGTTATCAATGTATAGTTGTGTAGTGTCAGGGTTCAAATAGTGCATGAAGTCGTTGGAGTATTTCATGTTTACCTGCAGGTCATAACCTCTTACAACCGACTGAGTGAAGTTCCCTTGTATAAAAGCATTCCTGTCCCACTGACGCTGCGCATTGGTCCAGACATTATTCACTATAGCACCGGGTATCCCCTTCTCGGATGCATAGCAATAGCCCTTGATATGCCACTTCCCATTGGGCATATAGCCGAATAAACCGACCTCCGCCCGCCATGCATGTACATCTCCGTTCTGACGAACTGCCGTCGTATCCCACGCTACAGTATGGTCGGGAAGCACGCGCCGATAGCGGAAACGATAACGACCATGGGCATAAAGATATTCGCCGCTAACCGATAAGTGAATATCGTTCGACAACCGTTGCTCATATAATACCGACGGATTGGCAAGGCCGAAACTACCCGCCTTCATTGTGACTTGTACATTATAGGTCTTCCCCTCCGCAAACTTCGGACGGCGGGTCTTTATATAGAGTGTTCCGGCAGACCCGTAATCTTTGGCGGGCTGGAATATCTCACTCTTCTGCCCATTATAAAGGGCAATCTCCTCAATGTTATCCATGGAGAATTTCCCTAAATCGACAGCCCCGTTTTGCGCATTTCCAATCTCAATGCCATCATAGAACACACCCAGATGATTGGTGCCCATAGACCGGATATCCAGTGTCTTTACGCCTCCCACACCGCCATAGTCTTTGAGTTGTACACCTGAGAAATAGCGTACGGCATCTGCTACCGACTGTGTGGACAAAGCCTCTAATCTGCTTCCCTCCAATCGTTGTACAGGCATTACTGAATGCTCGCGGCTGAGTGCTGACACTGTCACTTCCTCCAAACGGAATTGTTGTAACAGGGAGTCTAACTCATGATTCTCGTCGTCTGCATATAGTAAAGGGGTGAGACAGCAAAAAAAGGTTAGTAATAAAAGGCTAATGCGTTTCATTTATCTGTTGAGTATCAGGATTGTTCCTGAATGATACCATGCTCGTATGCTGCCACCAACTGTTGCAGGTTGTCAATCTGTTCTTGTAGCAGGCGTCCTTGGTCGGTCTCCCGAATCCGGATGCGATGTCCTGAGAAGTCTTGCAACTGTATGCGTGTGTGTATGTCGGCACCTGACCGGATAGCTTCCGCTCGCGACTCAAACATCTCATGCTCAACAAGCTGAATACCATGGCTGTTGTAGATAAGGGTGTAACCTGCAATTCCGGTCTTCTCTTGATAGGGTTTGCTAAAACCGCCGTCTATCACAAATCGTTTGCCTTCAGCGCGCATAGGGGTCTCGCCTCGTATCGTGCGTACAGGTATGTGCCCGTTGATAATGCGTCCCTTATCAGGCTCAATACCAAATTCACGCAGTATCATCTCACATGTATCTTTGTGGTTGGCAAGTTCATAGTATGCCCCCTTCTGCTCTTTCTGAACTTCTTTGTCCGCAACAAAATAGCGCTCGAAAGTGGTCATTTTGTCTTTGTGGTAGAGTGGGGAACAATAGCCGCACCATAGATACCACATATAGTCCAACGAATCGGCAGCCGTTGCAGTCTTTCCTCTGCCGTAGTAGGCATCCCGAATCACTTCATCCACCCGCTCCATCAATGCCTTGCCGCGTACGCATTTCCCACATACATCAACCTCCATAAATTTCCCATCTTCCGTCATTGGAATGGCAGCATGATAGAGCAAGAAGTTGTTATGGCACAAGAACAGCGAACCATGCTGATAGAGGCAATGCAGGTGCTTCTGCATGCGTTCCGACTTGCGGAAAGAGCGTGCCAACTGCTCCATCAAAGCTTCTTCTTCGGGAGAGAGGGCATAGGGATTGGCAGGGTCAATGGTGGGCAGGTTCTTGTCCGTCAGTTCAAACTCCTGCTTGCCTATTCTTACCGTTCCATGCTCAAAATCAATTTTGTCAAGCAACAAACGGTTCTGCATCTGATACTCAGGATGGCGTTGTATAGTCTGACCTTCCAACTTGAATTGTATCACGGAGATGGCTTTATGCATCTTTGCCATCAAGGCTGCCGAACGTTTCAAGCGCGGATTATTCTCGAAATCTTTGGTCTGAAATGCGGAGCATGGGTCGTTGCCATAAGTGTCAATGGCAAAAGTAGCGAGTGGCAATAGGTTGATACCATAACCCTCTTCCAATGTCTCGATATTCACATAGCGGATACTCACACGCACCACGGTTGCAATCAAGGCTAAGTTGCCAGCTGCAGCCCCCATCCATTCAATGTCATGGTTACCCCATTGTATGTCGAAATTATGATAGGTGCAGAGTACTTCCATTATTTTCTCCGCTCCTGGACCACGGTCAAACACATCGCCCACAATATGCAATGCATCAATAGCAAGCCAATGAATAAGATAGCATATAGCTGTAATGAGTTGCTCCGCTTTGCCGGAGTCTACAATAGCATCAATAATGGCATTATAGTAGGTGGCTCTGTCTTTCTCCGTTGTAGATTCGTGTAACAGTTCTTCTATTACATAGGTATAATCCTGCGGTATGAGTTTTCTTACCTTCGAACGGGTGTATTTCACGGTGACGGCACGAGCTACATCCACCACCTGATGAAGTCTTGTCTTGTAGAATTGTTTCAAGCTCCCATCGGTTTCCCGCTGCGGACGCTCCATCTCAAGACGCTCGTCCGGATAATATATGAGTGCACACAACGCACGCTTCTCTTCTTCGCTCAGGCTGTCTGCATACAAGTCGTCCACTTTGCGGCGGATGACACCGGACGCATTCTTAACCATGTGGATAAACTCAGAAGACGCACCGTGCAAATCACTAACAAAATGGTCGGTACCTTTGGGCAACGACAGTATCGACTGCAAGTTGATAATTTCTGTAACAGCAGCATTACTATTAGGAAATTTCTCTGCTAATAGCCGCAAATAGCGTTCGTTGTTGCGTATTTGTTCTTTCTCAGTCATATCTTTTATGGTACTATCATCATCAATGCCGAGGGCAATATCTCTATCTTATAGGGACCGCAGGCATCAATCAAGATGCCGTCTTTCTCTATGATGATATGTTTTTTGGTTTGTAAGAGCACCTGTTTGGCGGTGAAGTTCTTAATAAAGGATATGCTGCTTAACCGTCCGTTAAACAGATGAGGGAGGGCCGACATTATCCGCCGGAAGGACGGCTTGTCCACAAACATGGCATGGAACTTACCGTCACATGGGTCTGCCTGTGGGTTTTGCTGTATTCCGCCGCCGCTAAACGGACCATTGCCAATGTTCATTGTAAACAACGAACCTTTGATTTCTGTCCCTTCGTCTGTCGTCAATTGTACAGGTATCGCCTTATGATGGAAAATAGCGGAAAGAAGTCCAAAGAAGTAGTTCAGTCCATGACTACCCACATAATATTTCATTATTTGTGCCCGTTGGCAAGTCACGGCATCTATGCCGAAGCCGACCGAGTTGATGAAATAGTGTTTTTCTTCTTCTCCATTGCGCACTACTGTCAGGCAACCTATATCAATGGGTTGTCGTTTGCCCTGGTTGAAAAATATGTCTAAAGAGCGTTTGTAATCGCGGGTCAATCCCCAGTATCTCCCCCAGTCGTTGCCTGTGCCGCGTGGCATCAAACCAAAGGCAATTTTTCGTTGTTGCTCTTCCGGAATGCGGGCATGCATAATGCCGTCTATTACTTCCGACAATGTGCCATCACCACCTAATACTAACAACTCGTCATAACCTTTCTCTACCAATTCGCGAGCAAGTTCGATGGCATGCGATGCATATTTGGTTACTTTATAGGTGAATGGTTCCCGGCGTTGTTTTAGAAGACGGAATAGGTAAAGCCTCTGCTTACGGTATGCCGATTTCCCAGACTTTGGATTGATGATGATTCCTAACATAATGATGCGGCTTGTGTTTCCATGTGTTTTGATTGCGTCTGCAAAGATACAAATAATTTTTCGTTTTTCTTTGTTTGTCAGCACAACTTACTATGAAAAGTATGTCTCAAAGCAGGAACCGGCAGCAATAGTGCCTATGCTTGTCCGGCAAATGCAAATCACTATTCTAATGTTTCATGACCCGTTTTCTCAAAAAAAGCAATCAGGCTTCCCTTATAGGAAGCCTGATTGCATATTGTTATCTGCTTAAACTGCTTAAGCGAAGAATTCTTTGACATTATCGTTCAAGACGATTTCCTCTTGGAAAATGTAAGCACCTGTTTTAGGGCTCTTTACCATCTTGATGCATTTGGAGTGCGCACGACCGGAATTACCGGTTTGAAGAGTGGCGACCGCTTTTTTTGCCATAGTACTGTGTCCTTTCTAATTGATTACTTGATTTCTTTGTGGATGGTATAACGCTTCAGTATCGGGTTATACTTTTTCAGTTCCAAACGATCCGGAGTATTTTTGCGATTCTTGGTCGTGATGTAACGACTAGTGCCGGGCATACCGCTGGCCTTGTGTTCTGTGCACTCAAGTATTACTTGTACACGTGCTTCTTTTGATTTCTTTGCCATTTTGATGTCCTCCTTTTTTATTCGTATAAATACCCTTTCTCGGCGGCCTGCTTCAATGCTGCATCCAACCCGATTTTGTTAATTGTACGCAGACCAGCCGCACTCACGTTCAAGCTGATCCAGCAATCCTGTTCTACCCAGTAGAACTTTTTGTGGAATAAGTTCACATCGAAGGTGCGCTTTGTATGGCGCTTCGAGTGTGACACATTGCATCCACCCATGGCTTTCTTGCCGGTAATTTGACAAATCTTTGACATTGTATTATAAATTTAGTTATATTTTCGTAGTAAGTCAGCCCATAACATCCTCATCTTTCGCCCATTGGCTCAATTGAGCCTATTTCACGCCAAAATGCCTGCAAAGGTACAATATTTTTTTTTATCTCACAACAACAATTTCATTTTTTTGTTCTTTTTATTTTTTTTGCCTCTGTAAACCCCAATCGGTCATTAGACTGTTTCACGCTTACACGACTTTCTTTTTGTTATCTTTTTTGCCGATTTTCAGTTACAATGGAACCC
>CAJOPG010000062.1 GCA_905236355.1 Paludibacteraceae bacterium
ACCCAATAATCACCCAATAATCACCCAATAATCACCCAAAGTTTGTTTGTTTTGAGGAGATGACCATACAAAAAATGTGTCTTTTGCTAATCTAAAACAACCCATTATTTTTGCAGCGTATGAATGTAGAAAAGATACCGGCTCCTATATGCCTTACAGGCAATCCTGTTGTTTACAGGCTAAGCGGCAATGCCGATAGTGTAACTCTGCGTATCACCATCAATGACAGTGTGCAGGTGTTCCTCATTCTTCAGCCGGCTTATCCAATAGGTGATAACGGAGTCATCAACACGGCCGGCACTCCTTATTTTGAGGCAGATATCAGCGACATACTTCTCAACTATGCCCGGCCGCTCAGCATAGAATTTCATCGCACTTATGAGCCGCCCTTCGTCAGATACTATGCTTTCAGTGGCGGCGTTGATTTCAAAGTGTCCTACAGAGCATCAACAGAAAGTGCTTTCACAGACATCATCATCAAGGAGTCGGCCGACTGTTTTGGGCTGCCTGGCGGTTTCCCTCATGAACTGTTGGCAGAGGGGGCTGATATATTCGAAACTATCTACAGCAATCCTGACACCAGTCCGTTTCTGCTCGCCCGCGGTTTCACCAACGGGGCGCTGCGCTTCTACCGGAGCGAACTGGATGCCACCACGCTTGTGATGGTGGCACAACAAGGTGTGGATGTGGAGTTCACGCCCCGTTCACAGATATCTTTTGCCTCGCATGAATATCTGACCGGCATAGTCCTTTCTGATTATAGCGACTACCTGCTCATCAGAAAATATAACGCCGGCAGTACATCAGAATACTATTACAATATCATGGTGGAGCCGAATCCTGAGAGCGATGAGCAACACCTGCTCCGTTTTGTCAACTCCTTCGGCTGCCATGAGGCATTGCTTTGCACGGGGGAATTGCAGGATATCAGCGAAACCGCTGACCCATCCTTTTACAATAAGGTGCAGAACTATGCAACAGTCCGCCGGTATCAACGACGCCTGCAGACACGTAAATACACGCTTCACACCGGTCATCTGACACCGGCACGCTATCAGGTTCTGCTGGATTTGTTATGCTCGGACGATGTAGCCCTTTTGCAAGACGGACAATATGTTCCCTGTACCGTGAGTGCCGGCATTTCGTTGGGTGCCACACCGCGCGAGACGCAGAGTGTTGAACTCACTATTGAGATACTCTCTCAATCGAAATATAACATGTTCCTGCAGTCCGGAAGTTCCGCGCTTGAGCGGCTCAGTTATCTGCAGGCGGAGAGCGGTCTGCTGATAACCGACGACAACAGCAATCGAATAGAAATAACCTTATAAAAGCATTACTGACATGAGATTCCCGAGTGAATTTACAACCAAACAGACTTTGCAGGAAGAAGATCTTCTGCTTGTGGCCGACAGTGACAACAGCAACGCCCCGGTCAAATCACCTTTGTCAAAAATCTGGTCGTACATACAGAGTAAGATAGAAACAGCGGAAGGCCTAACTCTCAAGAACCCTGCCGTGACAGGCAACATGAATGTGAGCGGCAATATAGAGGCTGCGGGGGGAAACATCGGTGGCGAACTGACCGTTGAGGACTTGACGATGGAAGTGAACGGCGCAGAACGCTCCATCGCAGCCTTGCTTGGTACACTGATGCCCATTGTTATCACAGCTGCAGACATCATGAACTATATCGAGAGCACAGGCGATAATGAAACCACTTTTGCAGATTTAACAGACAACGAGAAACTGAACATAGCCCTGCGGTTGGCCGGCAGTTACCAGATCAAAGGTGACCATGTTATGCCCTCATGGCACTTTCCTGATGTTGAGATGCGAGTAATAAAGTGCGCTTTTCAACACAGGGAGAGCAATATGAAGCAGGACACCTATCTGTATATTCGAAAGAAAAGCGAGGATACTCAACGTGCTATCAATACCTGCGAGACCCTTCTCTCACCGGAAGGTGTATGGTGGCGTTGGATAGGCGGACTGGTAGCGTCTGCTACAGACTGGCAGTGGAAGAACATTGTATGGTCAACCGATGTCACACAATATGTGAGCAATGTGGTAACACCGCAACTTGCCAGAAAAGCCGATGCAGCCATTGATGTGTACTTTTTTGCCAACAATGGCGAATCGGATGAGAACACTTTGTTTCATGTGAAGCGGAATGTGATTGAAAGTATTGTGGTTGCACAACGCAACAACATGTCACAGCTGTTGGAGAAAATAACTGCACGACTGTCTCAAGGTCTGTATGATGACGAATACGAGTATTTCAATACCACCAACTTTGACCTTTTCTCCAAAAAATATCTCTTTGTGGGGGAGTTGGATAGTATTATTGACGGTGATAGTGACTTCTGGAACGAGTACTCCGAGTCCGGACTTCTTGACTACTTTGGCGGTAACGGAACCTACAATCTGCGTCAAATAGACATACACCTGTTTGACAATGATACCAACGAAGGTGACAACACTTTTGTTATGCAGATTCCTGCCTACCATTTTGCGGACCATAAAGAGCGTGTTTATATGAAGAATGAAGACGAAGACAATGACCGCTGGATAGACAAGTCAGACTATGGGCTGTTAGAACCCGCATCATATATTAGAAGAGAAATATCCGGAAGAATTGGGGCCTATATTGGTACCCTCACTATCTATCCGGAGCAAAAGAATATCCATATCATGACATTGGAACAAACAGTTCTTACAGCCAATAGTTTAGCGTTAGCAACACCGAATGGCAAACAGACAGCATCCTACTATCTGCTATTGGATTTGACCAACTTGATAGGAAAAGGCACACTTAACATTGATATGCCTGCCAACATTGTGTGGGCAAACGAGGATATACCAAATTTGGCGTTTGGTAAAACATACGAGATAAGTATTCTCAATAATCTGGCATGTTATGCGGAATACTGATATTATAATTCCTAATCCAAAAATTTATGGCAACTATAAAAAAAACCTACAAGAAAGACGGCAAGCGGGTGTTTCGGCCCCGTGTCGTGGTAATCGGCGACCTGCAGTATATAAACCCGACCGATGAGCAACTTACTGAGGCGGGTTATACCATTGAGGAAGCGGAATATACACCGAAAGTGGTAGTAGAGAGTTACGGCCAGAAGGTGGAACGACTGATACGACAGCGTTATTCGTTAAGCGAAGAACTGGCTCTGCTGCGTCAGCGTGAATCAAAGCCCGAAGAGTTTGCGGCATATAATGCCTACTGCGAAGAGTGCAAGCAACAAGTAAAAGGAAACAGTGATGAATGAGCGCAGACGCATATTGATGGCAAAACGCAAACTACAGGACGACCGGCCTTTCGACTTGCTGTTTGACAATGTGACTATTCCTGAAGATGTTTACGACAACAATGCCTTCCCCACTTATCTGAACACCATGGACAATGATGTGGCGGATTTGCTGGAGCAAATGACTGGCAGCAGTAACCTCCTGTGGAGAAGATACGGGAATGCCTACATCTTTATCAAACCCAATACGGACGAAGATATAACTATTACGGACGGTGTTGATGACTATACCGTTTCGCCTACGGACGCAGAATCAGCAGAGGATGATATACAACTTCAAAATCAGCATGCTGATTTGGGGTTATGCACATTAGTGGATTTTTACAGCGGAGCAGGTTTCAACATCTACACCGTGAAAGATTATATGTTATCCGGTGCTGACGGGTCTGTGAAATACTTCACAGGTTTCATTGTGGAGGTTGATTTTACAAACAACAAAACCGTGGAGATATCATGCGGTGACTTTGTAGAGGTATATGAGTTTGTGAACACCCCCTACTCTCATGTATATAAGTTCGACATCTGTGACATGGGAATGGACAGCCGGTTGGCGAGGGCTACTCTGACTGGGAAAGTAGATGAAGAAGACACCGGAGTTTACATCCCGCAGATAGCACCCTTGGATATGATGGAAGCCCGCTATCCTGATTTTGGACTTCATCTGCAGCCTGCCGACCCTAACGAAGATACACTAAGCGATAAAGCATTGAACGACCCGGATACACTGTTGTTCAGGATAGAGTATTCTCCAACAGGTAATGCAGTATTGGACACAATTGTCAATCAATGCGGAGAGGACTATGTAAGCGGAGAGTATGGCTCTAATCGAGAATATTGTGTAGATGATATTCTCGATGCCATAGAGGAGGAATTTGGATCCGGCTATATGGACAGCAACGATGTAGAGGATATATTATTTCACCACTATCTGCCACTCTTCTCTGAAGAATGTGGTCTGGCTGATGGAATAGAATCTCTCAAGGTATACTATGAAGAAGGTGGAGCGATGGGAGGTCTGCAACTGACCGATACCTCCGCTTATCCCAACCTTGCTGTATATCTCACCGAGAGTTTGATACAACATACTACCTATCCTAAGACCGGCAGTTTCACACTTGTCATCAATCAAGCCTTATGCACAGAGCAATTAGGCACAAGCAGCATCGAAGATATAGTTGAAAGGATTGAATTGTCACTTACAGATAGTGACCTCGAGAATCCTGCAAACCCCTATTCTAACGAAGCTGATTATCTGGCGCTATTTTGGGAACATGCTGTGCTTTATAGTTAGAACTGTGGAGCATGTTCTGTAAGGGTGCGTATCAGATTGGGGTCAGCATGGTTGGCATAGCGGGTTGTCATGCTCAGGTCATGATGGTCAGCAGCCTGCATCACCGTCAGCGGATCTATACCGGCTTTGAGCATATTGTTGATACCCGTGTCACGCAGACTATATAACTGCATCTCTTGCGGCAGTTTCAGGTCACGCCGCATCTTGTCCCATGTCTTACGATAGCGTTTACTATCCATCTGCTCCCTGCCCGGCACATACCCCTGCGTCATCAGAAACCAATCACCCGGTTTCTGATCAATCAATGGTGCTATCATTCGGCATAGTTCCTCCGACAGAAAAGCATATCTGTGATGCCCGTTCTTGGTTTTATCGGCCGGCATATAGATATAATGTTCTTTGAGATTGATCTGCTGCAGTTGCACACGGCTTATCTCACGCGGACGGAGCAGAGAGGTGAATACCAGTTCCAGCACTATCAGATAATTGGGATTGTAGTCGGAAAAGTATCGGCGTATCTTTGCTCTCGTTTCCTCCGGAATAAGCACCCGGCGTTTCTCATCCTCCCGTTTGTTTTTGAGCAGTTCAAACGGGTTTTCCTTGCAATAGCATTTCTGCACCGCCCAACTGAACAATGCCCGTGCCATCTTCAGTTGATTATTATAGCCTATTGCCGACACCTTGCGCTGCATATACACATAATCCATATAGCGGACTGCAAGTGTCCGATTGAAGAGAATACACTTGCAATCCGGAACCACCTGCTTGCACCACTCGCCGAAGATGTGACAAAAACTTTTATATGAACGCAGCGTATCCGGTTTGAGTTCACGCGCTTTCTCTTCTATATACAACCTCATCACCTCATCAAGAGTAGTATAGAAGCGTATGTTTTCCGTTTCACAAAAAGGTGACCAGCCGCCAGCGAGTTTGGCATTGATGGTACAAATAATCTGATTGGCGGCCACCTTGAACTCAGAGATGCTGCGATAACGCTTGCGAAGAATATTAAGTAGCATGCGTTTTCGCTCCATCTTTTCTCTTGCCGGATTATACACATAGTATTCCACTACCCACCCGTCGCAATTATGACGCAATACAGCAGGCAGATATTGGTGATATTCCGCAGAATTTTGCTCGTAATTTTTTTGCTGACCTTTAGGCATTTTTTTTCTTCTGTCATCTTGTGGACAACAGAAGAAAAAATTCACCGTTTCCGACCCCTTCTTTCCGAAATACAAAATCTTTTTTGTCGGAATTTTGTCGGGGATTTTTTAATATAATTGGCTAACTTACTGTCAGCCAATTCTTGTGATTCGCCTGGGGCTCGAACCCAGGACCCCATCCTTAAAAGGGATGTGCTCTACCTGCTGAGCTAGCGAATCTCCGTTTCAATTATTCACTATACTTTCTCTCAAAAGCGGGTGCAAAGGTAATACATCTTTTTTAATTGTGCAAACCCTGAATGCATTTTTTTCAAAAAATCAGTCTATACAACAATATTCACTATTTTACCCGGCACCACAATCACTCGTTTGGGAGCAGCACCGCCCATATACTTCGACGCCTCCGTATGAGTCAATGCCACTTTCTCCACTTCATCTTTAGGCATATCCTTGGGTACCTCTATCACATAACGCACCTTTCCGTTGAACTGCACCGGATACTTCTGTGTATCTTCCACCAGATACTTCTCATTCAACTCCGGCCATTGGGCATCTACCACACTACGCTTATTTCCACAACGGTAATAAATCTCCTCTGCTATATGTGGCGCATAGGGGGCCAGCAATATGGCAAACGGCTCTAATATAGCTCGTTTCGAACACTTCTGCAACTCATTCTGTGCAATCATAAAGGCCGGAATAGAAGTATTAAAAGAGAAGTTTTCGATGTCCCAAGTAACTTTCTTTATCAGTTTGTGCAAACTTTTCAATTCTTCTGCCGTAGGCTCAGCATCAATGATTGTTTCACATTGATTCCAAAGTTTCTTCAGAAAGCGATGCACACCATCTATACCATTAGTGTCCCACGGTTTTGACATCTCAAGCGGGCCTAAAAACATCTCATATAGTCGCAATGTATCAGCACCATAGCGCGCCACCATATCATCCGGATTGACCACATTAAACATACTCTTTGACATCTTCTCTATCGCCCAACCGCAAATATATTGTTTGGGAGCTGTAACACCAAGATATGGATTGTCCTCATAGGATGTACCATCAGCAAAGACAAACTGTGCATCCTTGAATTCCGGCATCCACAGACGGAAAGCATTAATATCCAACACATCGTTATGCACAATGTTGACATCAACATGTATGGGTTGCACTTTATCCTTATATTCCGGATTGTCAATCAGGTTATAACTGATATACAGATTACCGGTAGCACCCTCACCTATGTAACGATATACGAAGTTGCTTCGTCCTTGTATCATACCTTGATTGATCAGTTTTTTATAGGGTTCGTCTTTGCACACTATGCCCAGGTCGAAGAGAAACTTATTCCAAAAGCGCGAATATATCAGGTGACCGGTGGCATGTTCAGAGCCCCCGAGATAGAGATCCACTTGCTGCCAGTAGTCATTAGCTTGTTTGCCTACCAATGCCGTTCCGTTTTGGGGGTCCATATAGCGCAAATAATAGGCCGAAGAGCCGGCGAATCCCGGCATCGTGCATAGTTCAAGCGGGAATATCTGTTCGTTGTCAATCAAACTTTTGTCAACCACCTTCTTGTTTGTTTCATTCCAGGCCCACTGCTTTGCATTACCCAATGGAGGTTCTCCGGAAATCGTAGGCTTGAAGTCTTTCACCTCAGGCAACTGCAATGGCAGACACTCTTCGGGAATCATATAGGGCATACCCTTTTTGTAATATACAGGGAAGGGCTCCCCCCAATAGCGCTGACGCGAAAAGATAGCATCACGCAGGCGATAATTCACTTTCACTTTGCCGATACCCTTCTCCTCTATATAGTGCTTCATAGCGGCAATAGCATCTTTCACCTGAATCCCGTTCAGGAAGCCGGAATTCATCATCACCCCCTCTTTGGCATCGAAACTTTGCTCACTCACATCCGCCCCCTCTATCAGCGGAATGATTGGCAGACCGAAATGCTTGGCAAACGCATAATCTCTACTGTCATGAGCCGGCACTGCCATAATAGCACCCGTTCCATAACCTGACAATACATAATCACTTATATAGATGGGTATTTCTTTCTCTGTCAGCGGATTGATTGCATACGAGCCTGTGAATACTCCTGTCACTTTTCTGTCACTAATACGCTCTCTTTCCGTACGCCGTTTCACCCATGCCAGATAATCTTCCACTTCCTTCTTCTGCTCTGTGGTTACTACCTGATGCACATATTCGCTCTCCGGGGCCAACACCATAAAGGTTACACCGAATACAGTATCAGCGCGAGTAGTAAAGATGGTGAAAGAAAGATCTTTGCCACTTATCTTGAATTCCATCTCCGCCCCCTCGCTTCTGCCTATCCAATTGCGCTGGGTATCTTTGATACTATCCGACCAATCGATACTATCCAATCCGTCAAGCAGACGCTGAGAATATGCACTCACACGCAGACTCCATTGTCTCATCACCCGTTGTTCCACCGGATGACCGCCACGCACCGAAAGACCTTCTGACACCTCATCATTGGCAAGCACTGTCCCCAATACCGGGCACCAATTCACCTTCGTATCCGCCAAATATGCCAAACGATAGTTCATCAGCACTTGTTGTTTCTCAAGTTCGTCCATCTTCGTCCATTCAGCAGCACTGAAACTCAACTCTTCTGTTTGGGCAACATTCAGGTTGGCACTACCTTGCTCTTCAAAATGCTTTATCAATTGTTCGATTGGTTCCGCTTTCTGCATACGATTGTCATAATAAGAACCGAACATCTTCTCAAATGCCCATTGTGTCCACTTGTAATAAGCCGGGTCGCAGGTGCGTATTTCTCTTTCCCAATCATAGCAGAAGCCTATTTTACCCAATTGCTCCTTGTAACGGTCAATATTTTTGAAGGTGGTTATTTCCGGATGCTGACCGGTCTGTATCGCATATTGCTCTGCCGGAAGACCATAGGCGTCAAAACCCATAGGATGCAGTACATTATAGCCCCTCAGACGCTTATATCTGCTATATATATCCGAAGCAATATACCCTAACGGATGACCTACATGCAAACCCGCTCCCGACGGATAGGGAAACATATCAAGCACATAAAACTTCGGTTTGGATGATTCGTTGTTTACTTTGTAGAGCTGCTGCTCACGCCAACGCTGCTGCCAGCGCTGCTCAATCTCATTAAAATTGTATTCCATTATGTTGTAGTTATATTTTATTCGATTTTCTGCAGATAATCCATATTATTATGGGCGCACCAAAGAGGGCTGACAAGGTGCTAATGGGTAGAGGATATACGAACTGGTTGGACAACAAGTCACACAGCAGCAACAAATCTGCTCCTAACAGGGCAGACTGCGGCAATACCACTCTATGATTACTTGTGCCAAACAATCCTCGCGCCAGATGCGGCACCGCCACACCCACAAATGCTATCGGACCGCAAAAGGCGGTAATACCACCTGCCAACAACCCCGTGGACAAGATTATCATTAACCTCACCCGCCGCACATTGATTCCCAAGCCCAAGGCATAATTTTCGCCTAACAACAACCCGTTCAATGGTTTTATCAGCAGTAAAGCTATCAATAATCCTCCTGCAAATATCGGCACCAGGAAAGGCATTTCACTCCATGTCACCGATGACAATGAACCCAAAGACCACACTATAAACAATTTCAACGCATCAGGATTGGCAAAGTTCTGCATTACATTCACCAAAGCACCGGCTATGCTGCCAAGCATCATACCGATTATCAGCAACGACACTTGGCTCTCCACTCTGTAGGATATCCATAGCACAAGCAGTAACACCAATGTTGCACCTGCTATTGCAAACAAGATGGTCAGCAAGTTGCTGGCTGCAAAACCTATCAGTGTTCCGCACATAACAAGAACCCCTACGCCCAATGTTGCACCTGAGCTTACACCCAATATATAAGGACCTGCCAATGGATTCCTAAATAGTGTTTGCATCATCAAACCTGATACCGACAAACCTATGCCTGCCATCACGGCCGTCAATGCCCGAGGCAGACGCAAGTCAAGCAATATCTGCCGGTCTATTCCGCCGGAAGTGTCAAACAACTCGCGAAGAGATATGTTTACACTTCCAAAGCACAAATCAGAAAAAAACAGTACCAGCAGCAATAGCAACAAAGCACATGTCAAACCTATCTGCCTTTTCTTATTCTCCATTTGTTTGTCTCTTATAGGCGTTGCAAAGTTACGGAAAATTGTTCAATACCCCAACACCTTAATTTTACTCTTTCAAAAAGGTAGTATAGCACATACCTCGCAGAGGGGGACATCCTTCACTTTCTGACCTTGGAATTATCGCACATGGCCTCACCGCTGAAAAATCTAGTATGGACAGCCAATCGCTTCTATTTTATTCTTTTATCTTCATTATATAAAGATGATTGATGTTGTCTGTGTACTCCCCATACAGAGCAACCACATCAAGATATGCTTTTATAACTCCTTGCAAATCAATAAGTATTTTGGGCTCTTCCAGAGTCCTTCTAAACCTGCATGGCACCTAATGACTATCAGACACTTATTGTCTCTCTGCAAAAAACTGTTATATTTTGATGCGGTTGCACTATTCCCCGTAAAAAAAAAGTTTGACCATAAATAGAAATTTTATTATCTTTGTCGCCGTAATTGTCCGTCTCGCATCAAAAGACAGAGAAGGGCAACAAAATACAAACTCATAAAACAATTTTACGGAGATGGAAAATCGCAGATTTGAAGACCGAAAAGAACCGGAAATAGTATATTCCCGGTCAGTGAAAGCAGGAAAACGCATCTACTATTTGGATGTGAAGAAAGCGCGTAACGAAGACCTCTACTTGTGCATTACTGAAAGCAAGAAGAAGTCGGGAATGGAAGAAGAAATGCCTTTATTTGAAAAACATAAAGTATTTCTATATAAGGAGGATTTCAAACATTTTACAGAAGCATTAGGCGATGTAATCGGATTTGTTGAGCAGCAGTTTGGTGCAATAGAGGAGCGTCAGGAATGGGTTCCCGCCGCTGAAGGAGAGCAAGAAAATGCGCTTGAGGCAGAAGCTGAAGAAACAGAGGAAGAGGATAAACCCAAAAGTTTGTTTGCACGCTTCAAGAAATAGAAACGGCTTCAAGGATTGCTCTATGCGCATTCCTAACAGAAAAGGGCGAGCATTCTGCTCGCCCTTTTCTGTACTCGCTTTGAGCGGCATAAGGGAGTCGAACCCTCCTCCTCAGCTTGGGAAGCTGATGCACTACCGATGTGCTAATGCCGCAAGATGACAAATCGTTGCCGTATTGTCGAAATACGAGTGCAAAGATACAACTTTATTCTGAATTATGCAAATTTTATCTGTATAAAAGACCGACAATCCAATTGCTCAGACGTTTAGGCAATAGTTTTTCCAGAACCACAAATATCTTGTATTGTATGCCCGCAGTATAAAGAGGTTTGGGATTGCGCTTTGATGCAGTTTTGTAGAGTTGCCGTGCAAGATATTCAGAACTCATCCCGCTTTGTTCGTCTTTCTCCATTGCTGCAACTGCTTTGCGCATGTGCGTATAAACGTCCTCGCCTTCAACACTTTTGTCTCTTGCCGCAGTGAATCCTGTGCTCACATCGCCCGGCATGAGAGCGGTAACGGTTATTCCAAACTCGGCAACCTCGTTTCTCAATGCCAATGCAAGAGCGTTGATGGCGGATTTGGAAGCGGAATAGAACGACTGATACGGAATGCTCAATACTGCTGCCACACTGCTTGTAAACACAATTCTGCCCTGTTTACGGCTGCGCATTATCGGCAGTACGGCTTTCACTACATTAAGTGCTCCGAAAAAGTTTACATCAAACTGGCGTTTGGCATCCTCTGTTCTTGTGAACTCTACTGCTCCTGAAATTCCGTAACCGGCATTGTTTACAAGTACATCTACCCTGCCCTCCCTGTCAGCAACAAATTCCACAGCCTTTCTTACCTGCCCTTCATCGGTCACATCGCAGTCAACATGACATATCCCGTTTGCTGATTTGCCGCTTCTTGAAAACTCATATACAGAATAACCTTTCTCTGCAAACAATTCTGCTGCAGCCTTGCCTATTCCTGAAGAGCCACCGGTAATAATCAACACCTGTTTCATGTTTTACCAAGTCTCAGGAATACCTTGTTTGAGTACATCGCTTATTATTTGAATAGCCTCATCCACAACAGGTTCCGTATGTGTTGCCATCAAAGTGGAACGAAGCAGGCACTCACCTTCCACACAGGCAGGAGCGAGGACGGGATTCACATACACACCTTCTTCAAACAAACGCTTGCCATAGTATAAAGTATCAAGCGAATTGTATGTAAAAATAGGAATAATCGGTGTGGGCGCTTCAATTATCTTTACCCCGTTGTCAAGCAGACCTTTTCGGAAATAAGCAGAGATATGTTTCAGATTGTCGCACATCTCAGGATGTGCTTTCAGTTTTCTTAGTGCGGTTAGTGCCGTGGCTGTGGATGCCGGAGTCATACTTGCCGAGAAAATGAACGGGCGTGATACATGTCTTAACCAATCGGCAACATGATGAGTGGTAAGCATGCAACCACCGATAGATGCAAGCGACTTGGAGAAAGTGAGCATGATGATATCCACTTTGTCGGTAAGTCCGAAGTAGTCGGCAGTACCGCGCCCCCCGTTGCCGAGCACACCAAATCCGTGGGCATCGTCAACCATCACTCTCGCCCCGTATTTCTCTGCCAATGCACAAATTTCAGGCAACTTGCATATATCTCCGCGCATAGAGAACACTCCGTCGGTGACTATCAATTTGCCTGCCGTATCGGGAATTCTCTTGAGTTGGTGCTCAAGGTCTTCCATATCGCTGTGATTGTAGCGCAGAGTGGTTGCAAAACTCAATCGGCACGCATCATAAATAGAGGCATGGTTCTCTTTGTCGTTGAGTATATAATCATTCCTGCCGGCAATTGCGGAGATGATTGCCAAGTTCGACTGAAAACCGGTTGCACAGGTCATACAGTCTTCCTTACCCATAAACTCTGCGAGTTCTTTCTCAAGCTCCCTGTGAAGGTCAAGTGTGCCGTTCAAAAAGCGGGAACCCGAACAACCTGTACCATATTTGTATAAAGCATTAATACCGGCTTCTATCACATCGTCATCCTCTGTCAATCCGAGGTAGTTGTTGCTGCCAAGCATTATCACACGGCGTCCTTCCATGGTTACAATTGGCGCCTGACGGGATTGCAGTTCATGAAAATAAGGATATACACCAAGTTCACGAGAGCGGTTTAGCAGCTCATACTTACATTTGTCAAAAAGATCCATATATTTCTAATTGTTAGTTTGTTTTCGTTTTATTCGTTTTCGGGCACAACTGGCCATGTATTTTCTTCTATACCTGCCATCTTTTGCATCGTGTTGTGTGCCGCCTCGCGCAGACGATTCACCTCATCCCTCCTGTTGTTTGTTATATCAGGAAATAAGGGTTCCCCTATCGTCACTGTCAATAGCGGTTCATCCGGCGAACCAAACCATTTATATATACCCGTTCGGGGACGGAAAGTGATAACGCATGGCAACAAGGGCATATTATATTTATATGCCATTGTAAATGCACCTTTCTGAAATGGGCGCAAGGGCTTATATGCATCCCAACGGGCTGCCTCAGGGAATATATGAAACCATGCCCCACGGCGATGAAACTCATCAAATGCTGCATTAAAAAGCTTCATGGCCTGCAACCCTCCTTCCGGAATCGGTATACCGCCTACTGCCCACATATACCAATAGTCCTTAGTGTTGAAATTTGGGGCATACATCGGAATACGTGTACGATGATTCGCATGCACTGCATCCAATACGGCTGGCGCATCCAACCGGTTGCAGTGATTGGATATTGTAATAGCCCCACCCTTGAGTTGTTTGCGATATTTGCGCAGATTTTCACGCCCGCGAATGCGCAAACCATTCTTTATACGATTAACAGTGAATACAATCGGATAAAGAAAAAAGCAGTAGCCTAACCAATTGTTCAAACGGAATTTTAGTGAGTCATCAAGATAAGGATAGGTCTCATCAAACACCCTGTTTGCAATATACTGCGGATGCTGCAAACTCTGGTCCGGTCCCTCTTGCGGATAGGTTTTCCCTATCTCCGGCACATACACCCCCTCCGCTACTTTCAGATTATCAAAACGGATATTTTTCATACTTTCAAGAATTTCATTCCTACAGAAGCCGCCCCGGCTCCATCGGTGTCATTCCGGTCACCTATCATCAGAGTTTCTTGAGCCGTTGTACCGATTGTTTGAAGCAGTCGTTGAAAAAGAATCTTGTTGGGTTTCAGACCGCCCAGTTCCATTGCGGCTTCCCTGTAGTCGAACCATTCCGGGTCAATGCCCAATGCAATAAGTTTTTCATCCACACAACGATAGTCAGAGAAAACCACTGTTTTTATTCCCCTACTGCGAAGCTCGCGCAAAAGAGGCTCCACAAATTTCCCTGCCTGATAATATTTTCCAAGCACCCGAATCGTAAGCGGCATGTACTTGCCAAAATACCAGTCGCGCGCTGTCATATAGGGAACATTCTGGAAACAAGAGATATGATTAAACAATGTGCGATAGAAAGTATCTGCATCTCCAAACTCCAACCCTTTCAACTGCCTTCGGGAATTGCGCTCCGAACAAAGAAGAAACGCATGACGAATATCACCGAATATAAGATGCAATGGCAACCAGCGCTTGTTGTAAAGCGTTCCGTCCAAATCAAAAACAACGGCTTTGATTCCGTTCAAATCCAAATCATCAATCGCCAGTTCTCTCATCTCTTGGTCATACTCTTATCTGCCGTTTGAGTGCCTAATAGATCTTAACTTTCTCTATCGTCATGCGCACAAAAACATGCAAAGTTACAACTAAAAATTAAATCTCACAAATTTTAGGGAACTTTTGAAAAATTCCGCGTCTATTTATTCTAAACGCTAACCATTATAAGAACCTTCCTTTTTATTAGCATCTTTTTAATTTTCAGTCTGTCACAAGGCCTGCTTCTTTCCTTACTCAAACAAAAAAACAATCTGCTCCATAAAAATTCAAAATTCTTCCATAAACAAAGCAGAGCCACACCATCACGCATGGACTCTGCTTTATATAGGCTATCTATATCTTATCTCACTTCTGCACCCAGAGCATTGAAGATACGGCCGTTGGGAAGAATAATCAAGAGAGTACCATTAAAGATAACCTTCTCTGCTTGCCGGCAATCAGCCTGTGTTCCAACAGACTCAATACCATCCTGTATCGGCTCTTCTTTATTCTTCTCATACACTGCCGTCACGGTCAAGTCGGCAAGAATGTTGTTGAACTCGCGGTCCCAGCCCTTGAAGGTGTATCCCTCGCGGGGCGGATCTGCCGGCGCTTGCGCGGCTTTGCCGTACTCCACCTGCTGCTCGTTCAGCAGGGTATGATCCCAATTCTGGAAGCGGACGAGGTATTTGCGCAGGGACTGCGTGAAGACGGCTTCGTAGGTGGCGTCTGCGGTTGCTTCCGCGATCGCCGGGTTCCAATGGTCGAAGGTATAGATGTACTGCTCGGTAGCGGGTTTGCCCTGATCCTCGACCGTCTGATAAGCGGTCGGCATCTCGCCGTGGGTGACCTGTTCGCTCATGATCTCTACGCCATCCAAGGTGTAGGTGATGGTATATTCCGATTTCTTCCAGCGTGCGTAAA
>CAJOPG010000063.1 GCA_905236355.1 Paludibacteraceae bacterium
GATTTAGAGAAACAATGAGAAAGAATATAGAAGTGGTAGCCGCAATTATCCGTGACAGCGAAGGTCGTATCTTCGCTACGCAACGCGGTTATGGAGAATGGAAAGACTGGTGGGAATTCCCCGGTGGCAAGATAGAGTTCGAAGAAATGCCACAAGAGGCGCTAAAGCGCGAGATACACGAAGAACTGGATACCGAGATTGATGTGGGTGAACTACTTCAAACCATCGAATACGACTATCCGGCATTCCATCTAACGATGCATTGTTTTCAATGCAAGTTGAGAGGAAAAATCATACTTCTTGAACACGAAGCTACACGATGGCTGCAGCCGAAAGAACTGGACACCGTCAGGTGGTTGCCCGCCGACGAAAAAATAATAGAGGAACTGAAAAGAACACAATGAATAGTGAGGACTACATTCTCACGCACGTATTCCAATGTCAGTGAACAATCACACACATTTTCGGGGACGAAGAGTCACCAATAAAATGCGAAACTTATATATGCTTATGAAACGATTATTCTTTCTTTTATTGGTCGCGGTGATGGCGGCAGGGGTGATGGCACAAGGACATCAAGACCGTCATGACGACAGGCATGAACATAATGACAAACACCGGCGTCCGCCGATGGAACAGCGTTATTATGACTGCGCATCCCCCGAACAGATGCAGGCGGTGATGGACGCACTCAACGGGCAGTCGTTTGACGACAAGAAATTAGAGATTGCCAAGCTGTGTGTTACTATCGGCTACTTCTGCACGGAAGACCTCACACGCATGGCTACTGTGTTCTCGTTCGATGACAGACGGTTAGAATTCTTCAAGTACGCATACCCGTATTGCTTAGACAAAGAGAACTATCCCCTATTGCGCAATAGTTTCTCCTTCACTTCGAACTTCGATGCCCTGCTGGATTATATCAACCCTAATCAGCGGAGATAATAACTGAACTATAGGAAAATTATTTATCTTTATAGTTCCGTAATACTGCGTATCAACAGATGTTCATTTGAGACGACAGGACCTTATATGTTTAATAGCAACTAAGCAACTAAAGAATAAACAAATCATCCAATATGAAACAAAACTATTCCAAATGGGCGAGTGTAGCCCTTATCACAGCCATCTATGTGCTTGCCGCCGTAGCAGGTTGGCTGCTGTTTGTCCGGCAGACTATGGTTGGATTGCCGCCTTTGTGGTCGTTGCTTTGTGCCGATGTGGCGGCAACTATTATCGTATGGGCATTTGGTTTACTATATGAGAATGTGTCAGTGTATGATCCTTATTGGAGTGTGTTCCCTCCGGTAGTGTATCTGCTGTGGGCATTCTATACGGGCGTATGGTCTTGGCCAGTTATCCTGCTACTCATCGCTTCATGGTACTGGGGATGGCGGCTGACACGCAACTGGGTGATTACATTCCGCGGTATAGCCCACGAGGATTGGCGATATACTAAATACCGTTCTTTGCATCCGGTGCTGTTCCATCTGATTAACCTATTTGGCCTGAACATGGTGCCCACGCTTGTCGTCTTCGCTGCCATGTTGCCCGGGTTGCGTTTATATGAAACAATCAGCAATCTACCTTCCGCAGTCAGCGTGGTGGTATTGATTTTCGGTTTTGTGGTATGTATCGCCTCTGCTACTATTCAACTCATTGCCGACAAACAGAGTCACGATTTCCGCACCGCTAATCCAGGTAAGGTGTGCAATGTAGGGCTTTGGAAGCATGGAAGACATCCCAATTACTTTGGTGAGATGCAGTTTTGGTGGGGGATATGGATTATGTACGCTGCGTTTGGCGGTATCGACTGGTTCGCCTTTTGTCCGACGCTAATGTCACTACTCTTCCTTTGTATCAGTATTCCCCTGATGGAGAGCAGGCAATTGCAGAACAAACCCGACTATGCTGCCTATCGTCAATCGACACGGCTGCTGATATGAGCATTTCAGACTTACAGGTCAAAAAAACAGACATAATGAAAGAGATTTATTTTGCGGGAGGATGCTTCTGGGGGACAGAGCATTTCTTCAAACAGATACAGGGTGTTGTCAACACGGAAACGGGTTTTGCAAATGGTAGGGATGATATAAAGAACCCGACCTATGAGCAGGTTTATACCGACGGAACAGGTTATGCCGAAACGGTGCGTATTGAGTACGATGAAGAGCAAGTCGGTTTAGCGTTTCTCGTTAATATGTTCTTTGCCGCTATTGACCCTCTTTCGCACAACAAGCAGGGGCATGACGAGGGGACACGCTACCGCACCGGAGTGTATTACACATTGGAAGAGCAGTTGCCTACGATACAGCAGGTGTTTCACGAGCAGCAGGCAAAATATACCGAGCCGCTCGCAGTGGAGTTGTTGCCGCTCCGCAGTTATTACCCCGCCGATGACTATCATCAAGATTATCTTGACAAACATCCCGACGGCTACTGCCACCTTCCGTTACAACTATTCCGATGGGCGAGACAACAAAAAAGTTCAGTGCGATAATACAAATTCTTCAGGTATCCTCCTGATAGACATAGCGTATCTTCTTCACAAGCATCGAAGGCTTTAAGAAGAACCCAAGCCCCCTTTGGCATCCGGACACAGACTGTAAGCCACTTATTATCACTCTTCATATACCGCTTTTGAGTTTGATGAGGTTGTCTTTATTTTTTTGTTTGCTTTATATAATATTTTGCAGTATCTTTGCATACAAAGAGAAATAAAAACAGAAAATCGTTAGATACTATGGCTAAACACATTATATATCAGATATTTCCTCGCACATTTGCCAATTACAACGAAAGTCGTGTACACAATGGTAGTATAGAGGAGAATGGTTGTGGGAAACTGAATGGAATTACCTCGAAGGCTCTTGGCGAGATAAGGCGTTTGGGTGCGACCCATGTATGGTACACGGGAGTGATTCGTCATGCCACCACCACTGATTATTCCGCATACGGTATTCCGAAGAATAATCCGTTGATTGTAAAAGGCAGGGCAGGTTCTCCGTATGCGATAACAGACTATTATGACATTGACCCTGATTTGGCAGAGCGTGTTCCTGAGCGTATGCATGAGTTTGAGTCATTGGTAAAGCGGACGCATAAGGCAGGGCTGAAGGTTGTGTTAGATTGTGTGGCGAATCATGTGGCGCGTGAATATCACTCGATTGCAAAGCCGGAAGGTGTAAAAGATTTTGGAGAGTACGATCACCCCGAATGGGCATTCTCGCCACTGAACAATTTCTACTATCTTCCGCATCAACCCTTCTCCACAGAGCACTTTGCTGATAGCAACACAGGGGAGAGATATGAGGAATATCCTGCGAAGGCGACAGGAAACGATTGTTTCACGGCAGCGCCCGGTCGTGAAGACTGGTATGAAACAGTGAAGTTGAATTATGGCGTGTACTATGTGGGTGGCGGTGAAAAGCAGTTTGACCCGATACCTGACACATGGCAGAAGATGCGGGATATATTGTTGTTCTGGTGTAGAAAGGGAATAGACGCTTTCCGTTGTGACATGGCCCACATGGTACCGGTGGAGTTTTGGCATTGGGCGATAGCAAGCGTAAAATCCGAATATCCTTCCGTGGAGTTTATTGCGGAGATATATGATACAAGTTTGTATCGTTCATACATATTCTACGGGGGTTTTGACTACCTATATGACAAGGTAGAGATGTATGATTACCTGCGTGGTGTAACGAGCAAAGATTATCCGGCAGACGGCATCAGCAGGCAGTGGCAGGCAACAGAGGACATACAGAGCCACATGTTGTATTTTCTGGAGAATCACGATGAGCAGCGAATAGCGAGCGGCTTTTTCTGCGGTAGCGGCAGTGGTGCGGAGTCGGCGATGATAGTCTCCGCCTGTTTGCTAAGCAACCCATTGCTGATATATGCCGGTCAGGAGTTAGGGGAGCAGGGCATGGATATGGAAGGTTTCTCCGGTATAGACGGCCGGACCTCAATATTTGACTATTGGGGTGTAAGCAGTCTGCAGTCATGGGCCAACAATGGAAAGTTTGACGGTCGCAGGTTAAGTGAAGAGCAACGTCGTTTGCGGCAGTTTTATGTCCGTTTGCTCACCTTGGCACGCGAGGAGAAGGCTATTAGCGAGGGATTGATGTTTGACTTGGAATATGTTCAGGGAGATGGTTTTAACCGTAACAAGGAATATGCCTTTATGCGCAAATGGGGTGATGAGACACTATTGATAGTGGTGAATTTCAATGCCCGTGACGAGCATACACAGATTAGGATACCACATGCCGCATTTGCCTATTTGGACCTGCAAGAACAAGAGTCAGTGCGGATGCGCGATTTGCTGACCGACACTATATATGAGGGCTTGTCTCTTCATTCGGAGCATCCGCTTGAAATAGTTGTCCCCGCTTGGAAGGGGGTGATATTGAAATTGGAAAATGTAAAACAGGAAACATATAAACTACTTTAACTATGATAAGAGATTTCTTCAGACTTATTCGCTGGCAGAATCTGCTATTTGCCGCAGCAGTAGTTTGGCTGATGGAAAAGATGGTGGCTGTTCCACTATTGGAGCGTGTGGGCCTGCCCGAGATATTACCATGGTGGATGCTATATCTGCTATTGTTGGGAGTGGTGTTTATCGCGGCCGGAGGCTATGTAATCAACGACTATTTTGATGTAAAGATAGACTCCATCAATCGTCCGGAGCAACTGATAGTAACGCGGAGTTTCAGCAAGCAGCAGGCGATGCTGTTTCATCAGGTGCTGACGGGCATAGGCATAGTGGCAGGCATAGTGGTGAGCGTGTTTCTTCGCAGTTGGTCATTGGGTTTGACATTTATATTGATTCCGGGTTTGTTGTGGTTCTACTCATCTTCCTACAAGCGTCAGTTTATAATAGGCAATGTGATAGTGTCTGTTGTTGCAGCAATTGTTCCGATGGTGGTGGCAATGGCCAATGGTGAATATGTCAGACTCCATTATGCCAACGACCCGTTGTATTTGTATGTCTCCCGTGATATATATGTATGGATAGGAGTGTTTGCGTTGTTTGATTTGCTGACCACCTTTATTCGTGAAGTGCTGAAAGACCTTCAGGACCAGGATGGAGACAGGGAGTTGGAGTGTCGTACTCTTCCTATCCGGATTGGGGATTTGCGGACCAAGGTGCTATTGACGGTATTGATAGCGGTTGTAGCGGGTGGTGCCGCCTACATCGTATGGTACTGTCTGCCATTTGTTCACGAGTGGAAGAGCATCAGTGTGCGGTATTGGATTTTCGGATTGGTGATACCCCTGCTCTGTGAACTATATCTTTTGTGGTCGGCGAAACTGCCGTCAGACTATAAGTTTGCACAAGGCTTGATGAAATTCATCATGCTGATAGGTGTTTTATTCAGTATTGTCATTCGCTATCAGCTATGAAGTTGTTGCTTGGCAGTCAGTCACCCCGCCGTCAGCAGTTGTTGTCGATGTTAGATATCCACTTCCGCGTAGTGCATATCGATTGCGATGAACATTTTCCCGCAGATTTGAAGCGAGGGGCCATTCCTATGTACCTTGCCACTGCAAAGGCGCAGGCTTATCATGAGCGTCTTGATACAGATGAGATACTGCTAACGGCTGACACAATAGTATGGGTGGAGAAGTATGGAAAGATGTTAGGAAAACCATCGTGCAGAGAGGAAGCGCAAGAGATGCTGAGAATGTTGTCAGGTCGGACACATCAGGTATATACCGGTGTGCGGCTAACCTCTTTGAAGCAGAACTACACTTTTCCTTGCCGAACTGATGTAAGTTTCAGAAAATTACAATCTGCAGAGATAGACTATTATGTGGACACCTATAAGCCTTTCGACAAGGCAGGCGCATACGGAATACAAGAATGGATAGGCGCGACAGCCTGCACAGCCATACGAGGGTCGTATTTTAATGTAATGGGACTTCCGACCCACGAAGTGGCGGCAGCGCTGAAACTATTTCTTTAACCCATATATGGCTTGATTCCCCTTAGGGTTTAACATTGATGCCCAAATAGTTCAACAAGATAGTTTTCTATAAGTGTTTGTACTTTTCTCGCCTTGCAGTTGGCGTTATTGACGATGATAGCAAAAGTGATTACGCTCTCATCTTTCAGCGTAATATATCCGGCATAACTTTTTATTCTTGATGTAGTTCCGCTTTTAGCCACGACCTTCCCTTGCAGCGGAGTCTTGGCGAGGAAATTTTTGAGAGTGCCGCTTTCTCCAGCCACGGGGAGCGAGAGGAAGAAGACGTCTTTTTCTGTACTATGGAGCATAAAGTCAAGTATTCTGACCAGCGTCTGTGCAGACACTGCATCTTGCGGGGCGAGACCGCAACCGTCGAAGATAAAGGTATTTTGCAGACTGATTCCACGGTTTCGCCAGCAGTTCTGCATAGTGATGAGGGAATTTTGCAATGTGCATGGTGTTGCTATCATACTGCCCAGATAGCGATAAATCTGCTCTGCATAGAGGTTGTTGGAGTTTTGGTTTACCTCTCTGAGTATTTCGGACAGCGGCTCAGATAGGTGAGTGTAAAGCAGTTGTCGGGTTGAGTTGTTGGTTTCCGTCATATAGCCGGGCTCTTCTGTTACTTCTATTCCGCCTTCGCGCAGTCGGTTGGTGAAATGTTTAGCAAGCAACAGCGGCGGATTAGGCAAATCTCCTTTGACCCCGAATATGCCACGATTGCTGGGCACACTACCCGTGAGATAGCGCACATTGCTATAAGGGAGACCGTGCACATAGGCCCCGTCGTAAGTAATCTCGGTACAGCGGATATGATTTTCAAATATCATACCCTCTACTTCAGGAAAAGTTTTGACCACTTCAGCCACACTCCCGATGGCGGCACTACGCAGTTGCACATTCATAGTGTTGTCTAAATAGGGAAGCGCAAAAATACCGGGTGCGTAGTAGTTGCCGATATCCTCCCATATCCATTGGGGGTTGACGGCATCGCCATCAAAGAAAGATGCATCGCTTATAACACTGCCTTCAATGCGCCGAATACCCTTCTTGCGAAGAGCCTGCACCCATTTGTAGAGAAACATCTGGTCTCCCACTTTCTGACTTCCTAATGTCGGGTCACCGGTACCCCGGATATACAGGTTGCCCTTCAAAGTGCCGTCCTCAATAGTGCCATCGGTCTCTAAGAAAGTAGAGAAACGGAAATCAGATCCAAGCAGACACAGGGCGGTGGCAGATGTGAGTATCTTTTGTGTGCTTGCCGGCGGAATGACATGCTCAGAGCGGAAGTCGGCAATCACCTGCCCAGTAGTGTTGTTCTTGATATATATTCCAATGTTGGATTGGCGTAGTTCAGGAGTGTTAAGAAAATTTTGCAGCGATTGTGTCGCATTCTGTGCAGATAGCGCCGCAGAGAATATTAAAAGAAATGGCAATAGGCGGTGTTTCATTTTTTTCGTATTTGAGTGTGCGAAATTACAAAATAATTCTTACCTTTGCAACAGTTATTAACCATTTTTACATCAACCATGATAATCACAATCGGTCGTCAGTTGGCGGCAGGAGGAAGGGCTGTGGGCAAGATGCTTGCCGAGCGACTTTCGCTCCGCTATTACGATAGTGCTCTTTTAGCACTGGCTGCCAAAGAAAGCGGGCTGTCGGAAGAGGCCTTTTCCGCAGCAGACGAACAGTACAATATCTTTACATTGGCTTTGTCGTCAGACAATCAAAGACTGTTCCGGATACAATCGGATGTTATCGGGAAGGTGGCGGCGGACGGAGATTGTGTGTTTGTTGGCCGTGCGGCTGACTATGTGTTGCGACAAAGACAGGATGTGCTCTCTGTTTTTCTCACGGCTGATACGGGAGACCGCATCGACAGACTCATGAAAGACAGGCAGATAACTGAGAAAGAAGCCCTCACTTTGATAGAGAAAGCCGACCGAAGGCGAGCAGATTATTACAATTTCTACACCGGCAAGGAGTGGGGGCGCGCCTGCAGCTATCATCTGTGCATCAACACATCCCAAATCCCCATAGAGTCGGCTGTAGAACTTATATGTCAAGCCATAATCAAAAAAGAAACGGAGAAGCATTGAGCTGCCTCTCCGTCTATTTCTTCGGCATATCGGTTATTTCTCAAACAGTTTGCCGAAATCTTCGTATGAGATTTCCTTTTCTTCCAACTTGACGACCGTCTTCAGCGCCTCATACACTTTGTTTTCGCGCACGCGCTCTGCAATACCGCGCACCTGATCCTCGTTCTTGAGTGTTTCCTGGGCATATTGCGTGAGCATGGCATCATCCACATTGCTTAGTCCATATTGCAAGAATTGCATGCGGGTCATCTCTTTCGCATAAGCCTCTATGTCTTCTTTTTCCACCTTGATGCCGAAATGCTCTGCCAACTGATCGGTGGCGAGTTGCCACTTGAGCGTTTCAATCATCTGCGGGAACTCTTTGTCGAGTTGCTCGGCTGTAAGTTTTTGGTCATCGCGCTGCAGAAGCCAACGCTTCAAAAAGTCCTCGGGGAATTGCACCTTGTCGAGTTTCTTCATTACGGCTGCTTTTGCATCCAATCCGAACTTGTAGTCAGAATCCTGCTTGAAGTTGCCAGCTATTTCTTCCTTGATGCGGGTACGGAAAGCGGCTTCGTCAGTTATCTTGCCCTCACCATATACTTTATCAAAAAGGGATGCATCTACTGCGGCTTTCTCATGACGGGTGACAGACTCAATCTCAAAAGTGAATGTATCGGCAAGAGCTTCCACTTCCTCTTTCTTGATAGAGAGCATTGAACTTACCTCCACTTCGGAGTTGTAGGCTTTCTTGGGGTTGAAAGTAATGATATCGCCTTTCTTTGCCCCTTCGAAGAGTTTCTTCTGCTCCTCATCCTGCATATATTCGGGTGAAAGCACTGCATTCTCCTTCTCTATGCCGCCTTCTTTCTGCTCAATGAGTTTACCTTTAAGCATGTCGCCCGACTGATACTCGTCCACCTGCACATAGTTACCAAAGCGCTGTGCATAGGCGTCAATCTGGTTTTGCACCTGCTCGTCACTAACCGTGATAGTGTAGTATGTCAGTTTGTTTTTCCCGTTGAGTTTGGCATCAAACTCGGGGGCGAGGGCTATATCAAAAACGAAAGTGAAGGTTGTATCCACATCCCAGTCGATAGCCGGAGTGTCTTCATCGTTGGGAAGGGGCTCTGCCAAGATGTTGAGTTTCTCGGCTTTGATAAAATCGAAAATACCATTGTTGATGGCCTTGTTGACCTCATCTCCCAATACGGCCTTCCCGTACATTTTCTTCACTAATCCGGCAGGCACCATACCCGGGCGGAAACCCGGAATGTTGGCACGACGGCGGATGTCTTTCAGTTGTTTTTGGACTCCTTCTTCATAGTCCTTTGGCTCAATGAGAATAGTTAGTTTGGCATTGAGCGCATCGATGTCTTGTTTTGTTACTTGCATATTGTTGTGTTGTTATATTGTTCGCTTCGACCTTTATCTGTTTTGTCTTTTTCTTTCCAGTTCATCCAATATGATTTTGCGGATACGCATCTTGGTGGGCGTCACCTCCACATATTCGTCTTCCTTGATGTATTCAAGGGCTTCTTCCAAAGAGAAGATTACCGGAGGAGGAAGTGTGACCTTGTCGTCTGCCGATTTGCTTCGCATATTGGTCAGTTTCTTCGATTTGGTTACATTGATGACAATGTCGCCCTCTTTGGCATTCTCGCCTACCACCTGACCCGCATACACTTCGTCTTGCGGATAGATAAAAAAGCGGCCACGATCCTGCAACTTATCCAACGCGTAGGCATACGCTGTGCCGCTCTCCATGGCTATCAAACTGCCGTTGGTGCGCTTCTCTATCTCGCCTTTGTATGGCTGGAACTCAAGAAAACGATGCGCCATAATAGCCTCACCCGCACTCACATTCATCACATAGGTGCGCATCCCGATGATGCCGCGTGAAGGTATCTGAAACTCCAGTTGAACACGGTCGTTAACCATCTCCATCTTGGTCATCTCGCCTTTGTGCGTGCTCACATATTCGATGATTTTTCCGCTACATTCTTCGGGCGTATTGACGGTGAGTTGCTCCACAGGCTCACACTTTATTCCGTCTATCTCTTTGATAATAACCTGAGGTTGACCTACTTGCAACTCATAGCCCTCGCGACGCATGGTCTCTATCAGCACGCTCAAATGAAGTACACCTCGACCATACACATGCCATACATCCTCTGTCGGATTTTTCTCTACACGCAAAGCAAGATTCTTATCAAGCTCGCGCATCAAGCGCTCATGAATGTGACGGGAGGTGACAAACTTGCCCTCCTGACCAAAAAAAGGAGAGTCGTTGATGGTAAACACCATCGACATGGTGGGCTCGTCTATGGCTATCGGTTGCAGTGCCTCCGGATTGTTGATATCGCAGATGGTATCGCCTATTTCAAAACCCTCAATGCCGACAAGCGCACAGATGTCACCACTCGACACCGCAGATGTCTTCTGTCTGCCCAAACCGGTAAAGGTGTGCAACTCCTTGATTTTCGACTTAATGAAGGTTCCGTCACGCTTGGCAAGAGTAACCGGCATACCTTCTCTTAAAGTCCCACGATGCACACGACCCACGGCTATACGACCCACATACGGGCTGTAGTCAAGCGAGGTGATGAGCATCTGAGGAGTACCTTCCAACTCCTCCGGAGCTGGCACATACTCGATGATTGCATCCATCAGAGCCGTCAGGTTGTCGGTGGGCTGCTTCCAGTCGGTACTCATCCACCCATTCTTGGCACTGCCGTAGATAGTTTGAAAATCAAGTTGGTCGTCCGTGGCGTCCAGATTAACCATCAGGTCAAACACCGCCTCCTGCACCTCGTCGGGACGACAATTCAGTTTGTCCACTTTATTTATAACCACTATAGGCTTCAGATTCATCTGAAGTGCCTTTTGCAGCACAAAGCGCGTCTGAGGCATGGGTCCCTCAAATGCGTCTACTAACAGCAGCACACCATCCGCCATATTAAGCACGCGCTCAACCTCACCGCCGAAGTCGGCGTGACCCGGAGTGTCAATGATGTTTATCTTGTAGCCCTTGTATTCGATGCTGACATTCTTTGCCAGTATGGTGATACCACGCTCACGCTCCAATTCATTATTATCCAATATCAACTCACCCTTCTGTTCGTTGTCACGAAACAGATGAGCCGTATAAAGCATTTTGTCAACCAAAGTTGTCTTGCCGTGGTCAACATGCGCAATGATGGCTATGTTTCTAATCTTTTGCATTTTATATATTAACAGACTAATTTCCCCCTGTGGTTAGTTGCGGATTCCGCAAATAGCCCGCAAAGATACAATATTTTTCCCGATTGTGCAAACACCAAATATTTTTCCCGATTGTGCAGACACCAATAGCATACCTACATGACGATGTATGAAGTCAATGCAGGACGGAGTTTCATTTTTATAAAGTGTTCAGTATAACATGTGAATCACATAAGAACCACATAAGATTTATTTGGTATTTATACTGAAAATATTGTTGTCAGGGATGTGTTTTTTTGACCTATAGACCTGATTTTGTGTTTTATGTGACAATCAGTAGCGATTTGCTGTCATCTATTAATAAAGGTATTCTGTATCCGTCCGGCAGTGACGGCTGTGCGGACTCGCGCTGCAATTATTCCTTCGAATGTCCACCGGACATTTCCGGTGCGGCCGGTTCGTTTCATGGCCGGTTTGCTTCATGCTTCATGTTTTTTATAAATGTTTTGTTCTTCCCCACTTCTATATATTGAATCCGGGGTCATTATTTGCGTTACCGACATAATTGTTGTATCTTTGCATACTCAAAAAAAGAGAGGATAAAACCGAATTGAGAACAAAACCGGTATGAGCAAAAACAAACTCAGGAAATTTGCCGAGATGGAGACATTCAGCAATGTATATCAGTGCTCGGCAGCGGAATTGGACCTGACGACTCCGCACTCGCTGGCCGGCAGATGGCATGCGGATGTTTTCAAAAACAACCGCCCCATTGTGCTCGAGCTCGGCTGCGGGCGAGGGGAATATACTGTCGGTCTGGGACGCCTTTACCCTGACAGAAACTTCATCGGCATTGACATCAAGGGTGCTCGCATGTGGGCGGGTGCAGGAGAGGCTTTGCGAGAGGGGCTGCAGAATGTGGCGTTTCTGCGGACCAATATCGAGTTTATAGAACGCTTCTTTGCCACGGATGAAGTGGACGAGATATGGATTACTTTTCCTGACCCGCAGATGAAGAAAGCCACCAAACGGCTGACATCTACTTTTTTCCTCCAACGCTACCGACACCTGCTGAAAGACGGCGGACTGATTCATCTAAAAACCGACAGCCCGTTTCTGTATCAATACACCTCTGAGATGCTGAAAACAAATCAGTTGCCGATAACGGCAAACACCGACGATTTATATGCGGAAGGCGCTGCCGATACCAGGCTTGACTTGAAAACACATTACGAGCGTCAGTGGTTAGACAGAGGTATGACGATTAAGTATATCTGTTTTGGATTACCTCAAACAGGTGAACTGACAGAGCCGGATGTGGAGATAGAAAAAGACACCTATCGCTCCTACGGCAGAAACTATCACACAAGCAACTTGTAAAGCGGGTGAGATGCTTTAGGGTTTTAGTGTAGTACCGTTAACAATAAACAGACAAACAATAATGTATCCACAACAGATTATAGACGCCTTGCGCCATGTGCGTTACCCCGGCAACGGGAAAGACCTGATAGAGAGCGGCATGTTGGAAGACGATATCCGCATAAGCGGACTGCAGGTAAGTTTCTCCCTTATTTTCGACAAGGAGAATGACCCTTTCATGCGTTCGGTGATAAAAGCGTCAGAAGCGGCAGTGAGAACCTATGCAGAGCCCAATGCCGCAGTAAATATACATGCAAAATTCCGCAAACAGACAGCTCCTCTGATAGAGGACAAACCTCTGCCCGGGGTGAAACATATTGTGGCCATATCGTCAGGCAAGGGCGGTGTCGGCAAATCGACGGTTGCTGCCAACCTGGCTATTGCATTGGCGCAACAAGGCAAGCAGGTAGGATTGCTTGATGCCGATATTCATGGTCCGAGCCAGCCCAAGATGTTTCAAGTGGAGGATGCCCGCCCTATGATGACGGTGGTGGATGGCAGGGAACTGATTGCACCTATTGTGCAATATGGGGTCAAACTATTGTCTATAGGATTCTTTGTGGACCCCGGCAATGCTGTAATATGGCGGGGCGGGTTGGCAAGCAATGCCGTGAAACGACTTGTCACAGATGCCGACTGGGGCGAATTGGACTATCTGCTCATCGACCTTCCACCCGGCACAAGTGACATACACCTTACTATTGTGCAGACCATAGCACTTTCCGGTGCCGTAATAGTCACCACTCCCCAACCCGTAGCATTGGCGGATGCCCGCAAAGGGATAGACATGTTTCGTAATGAGAAGGTGGGTGTGCCGGTGTTGGGAATAGTGGAAAACATGGCATGGTTCACCCCGAAGGAATTACCACAAAACCGCTATTATATCTTTGGCAAAGATGGTGGCAAGGCACTGGCAGAAGAGATACATGTGCCGCTGTTAGGACAGATTCCGTTAGTGCAGAGTATCCGCGAGGGATGCGATGAAGGTCTTCCTATCGCGCTGCAAGCAGGTCATCCCGCAGCAGTATTCTTTGATGAAATAGCGCAGAGGATAGTACAAGACGAAAGATAAAAGAAGGACATGCGAGCCCTCTATTGTTTTTCTATTGTCAATCCTACATCCTGCACTCCGTGCAGACATTCTTCTCTCATTCCTTGTCGGATGACATATTGATATTCTCCAGTATGAGGGAATCGGACTGATGTGGCATACAAGACCGGCATCTCTTTGATGTTCCCGAAGCCGTTCCCGAGCCATCTGCCGCGTTGGTCAGCAAGATAAAACTCGATAGTGTCACGCCCTGCGGGCGTATCCAGGAACAGCCACATATTCTGATACGGGTAGTTTTGCGTATGCCGCACATGCAGCAAAACATTATAGACGGAAAGAGTATCGGTGATATCGGGCGTAAAAACCAAAGAGGAGTCAGCATCCCAACCGCAGAATGGCAGGGAGCGATACTCGCTATATACCACATTGTGGTCGCACGATGCAAGCAGTGTGGCAGTGAGTAGCAGAAGCAGACAGTATTTGAGATGATTATGCATGATTGTCGGAGCGGTTGTTACGCGGTCTGTTATTGTAATTGTTGCGATTGGAGCGGTTATTATTGCGGTTGTTTCTGCGTTCAGAGTTCTTTTTGTCAAAGCGTGTCAAGTCGTCTTGTCCCACTACATTTTCATAATCCGGCACATTTTCCACCGCTTCCGCACTTGTTTCTTTTCCTCCCAGGGTGTAGGGGCGTTCTCCACGCCGGTTCATAGCAATCACTTCCTGTGCTTGTTCGGGGAACAGAGTGCGCAGATTGGCGGGCTTGCCCGGTGCAGAAGAATAGGTGATTTCCTGCCGGAGAGGGTCGGATGAGAAGAAGTACCAGGTTCCGTCTTTGGTTTCCAACGGAATATTTCTGTCAGGGAAGTCCTTTATTGCATCTTCATAGACAGGCACTTCGAAGTTGAGACAGCATTTGAGTTTGGCACATTGTCCCGCCAGTTTCTGCGGATTGAGCGAGATATTCTGCAATCGCGCAGCACC
>CAJOPG010000064.1 GCA_905236355.1 Paludibacteraceae bacterium
AGGTGGTCGTGCTGGTTCATAGTGACTATACGGGGTATTTCCAAGTCAACGGCTCGCCCTCTGCACTCACGGCTGCGGGTTTCTCGGTCGTGCCCGGCGCTACGGACTGGAGTTACTGCGTCAAACCGCTGACGCCGCAAACTTCTACAGGACTGCTCAATATCCGTAATGACAGTACGGTCTTTCATCTCGGGGTGCTGGACAGCGGCGGAGGAGGGACATGCACCTACGGCTATTTCTCTGATTACAACCTTGAGCATCTAACCGCTGTTAATAACCATTCCTTCTATATAGAGGGAGAGGCTCTTCAGTTGAGATTGAACGATGCCGACCGCTACAGCGATATTGTCTGGACTTTTGCGGACGGCACAGAGGTAACGGGAGCCGAGGTAGATATACCAGCGCAGTTGGCATACATGGGCTATGTATCAGTCACCGCCAAAAGCAAGAATGGCTGCGAACTGGTGCAGGATACCCGCCAACTTGCACTGCACATCCTCACTCCGGACGAAAGAGACTCTCTAATTTGTTCGGGGACGAGGGAAACGCTCACACGAAGTGTGGACAAAAACGGATTTAACTTATTGAGCCTGCCCGATGATACTGTCACATGTACTGCATCCCAGGGACAAGTATGGAAAGCCGTGACAGAGGTTGAAGAAGCACAGTTATATGAACTATCGTTAGAACTCTCCGTAGCGAATGCGAACCGCAGGCCCAACCTACAGATAGCGGTCAACGGCGAAAGTATAGGTACGGTCTCCTCCGTTGCCCTCAGTACTAATGCCGTCGTTCAGACTTTCCGCTGGACGGCTGTCCATAAAGGACGGACTGAAATAACGATACAGACTACTGCCGGTACGGTGAATGGGGCGGTGCTACAAATAGCCAATGTCTCCTTTGCTCCGATTTTTCCTGTGACGGAAACCATACATGTGCAATTAACCACCAATCCCCCGTCCGTACCTGTTTTGAGTGCTTCGGCTGACTCTGTTGCTGCGGAAGAAACAACTTCCATAAGCATCGGGAACAAGCAGGACGGTATCTCTTACTATTGGTACAAGGAGGGGGCAGTTATCGCTGACAATGTGACTCAGATTGAAGCCGGAGAGGGGGAATATGTAGTACAGGCAGTTAACGAAGACGGTTGCGAAGAGTGGTCAGAGCCTTTGCATATCTATGTAAAAGAAGATGTCGTACCTCCAGAACCCGTATACTCGATCGAAGTAAAACTGCTTACTGAGGAAGTGACAATCTGCGACGGCGATGAGCGGTTTGATGTTGCCTATACAGTTACGGAAGGCGAAGCGCACATACTAACGGTCAATGGTGATATCATTCCGTTGAGCGGCATAGAAACCGAAGAACTGACCTATCACGGAGGACCGTGCGACACCGTTTGGGAACTAACCTTTGCCGACACTATTCACCATGTGTCCGGCAAACCGCTAAGGATGGCATTGCATGTGCTCTATTCGCCTCTTGAAGTCTTCACTCCCAAGTGGGGGAACACACTCGCAGCATACAATAGCGGGTACAACGGTTATGGGCTGAATCTTACCAATTGGCAATGGTTACAGAACGGACAGGAGATGCTGGGAGAAAACATGTCGTATCTGTATCTTGAAGACGGTTTCAAACAAGGGGTTGCATACCAACTGCGCGCCACATTCAACGATGAGGCGGGGATAACACATACCATGCTTACCTGCCCCTACACTCCTGTTGATACGCAGCAAGCATCCGAAAAAAGAATATACAACATATATGGCACGCCCACAACATCAATGTCTGCTCCAGGTATATATATTGTTATCACAGATGGAGAACGGCAAAAAGTAATTGTAAGATGAAACGCACAACCACAATATTATTCTTGATTTTGTTTGTATTGCCTGTAATTGCTGCTCCAAAGAAAATTGAGCAACGCCATTTCGTGAACATCTGGGGCGGTGCCGGTTATTCCTCAATGTTGCATCAAATACCTGACACCAAAGTGCCAGGCGGATTCGGTGCAGAATTGGGAGTGGGCTACGAGTATGACCGCAAGAATCTGCTTATGCAGACAGGTTTAGAACTGCAATACCTCAGTTCCAAGACCCATATCGGACAACCATTTCTCGTACAACAGGATTTTCTCTATACTCCGATAGACAATCACCTGATTACATACAACTACAACTTCACCGATTTTACTGACACACAGCATGCTATGTTTCTCAATATACCTCTGCTGATGGGGTACCGCTTCAAAGAGAATTGGTATTTTATGGCAGGTGTACGGTTAGGGTTCGGCGTTATGGGACGGTCAAAAACAAAAGCAATCGCAGAAGTATCGTTTACTGACGCTGAATTTAGCGAAGATGTTATCAACGCAGGGCACTATACCGGTACTTTCTCAACCAGTTGCAAGTCGCCAATCAAACTCGGTTTCAATCTCGCACCATCTGTAGAGATAGGCGCATATCTGGACAAGTGGATTAACAAGCAGAGCAAAGAACAGACTCAGTCTCAAAGTAAGAAAAAAAAGTCGCGCTATATGCCGCCATCGTATCGTTTATCGGCATTTGCGGAGTTCAATGCACTGAATGTCAACCGGTGTATAACAGAAGGCGGCATCCTTGATATGGAGAAGATGCAGAAACCCGATGATATATATGTTCACGCTCTGCTCAACTCCGAGAATGCAAAAGATGTGGCAGTGCACAACCTGTTGGCGGGAGTAAAGTTCACCTACATGTTTTCTCTTGACAAAGCTCCGCGCAAAAAATCAACAGGTAAACCGGGTACTACAAAACCCAAGAAACCTGCTACACCCACTCAGAAGCCAGAGCCCGAGAAGCCGCAACCTGTACAGGCAGACACAATCAGATACGGAGACATAGAAGTAGAGAAAGAACAACCTATTGTGCTTGACAATTTGTTGTTTGAATTTAGTACTGCCAACATCATAGAAACCTCTAAATCTTCGCTTGAGATGTTGCTGAATATGATGCAGGTGCATACACAAGTGAGGATAGAGATAATTGGCCACACCGACAATATGGGGTCTGATAGTTTCAACCAACGGTTGTCGGAGCAACGTGCAGAGGCGGTACGTGACTATTTAGTCGGGAATGGTATCTCTGCCGACCGTATCGCCACAAGCGGACGTGGAGCAACACAACCTATAGATACCAATCTCACAGACGAAGGGCGTCAGAAAAACAGACGCGTAGAGTTTGTCATAGTGGAATAGAACATAAAAATAACCTGTAATTGAAATATACTACTTCCAAAATATGGCTACTCTTGTTGATGCTCTCACATCTAATATACATGTATGCCGGACAGCCGGCTTACAGTTTTATTACAATCGGAATTGACGGGGCATACTCGGGTAATATAGGAACCACAACAGCAGTTGAACCATCGTTGTACGACATTGCTGTTACGCAAGGAGAAAAATTATGCGCCAATGGTGCAGCGGCAGGTATCAGAGCGGGGTATGAATTGCAGTACAACTCATTTCTTTTCTCTATAGAGATAGGAGCAACATTCTCTTTCAACTCGGCAGCACTACAGATGCGTGACACATTGTTTGGTCTCAACGACGGAGCGGCAGGTGCTTTGCATGAATATGACAATCTGTACAATGAGGTTCAGCAGACAGACGCCACAATAAGCTATACTCGCACATGGCTTCGCGTACCTGTTATGTTTGGCTATACCGCTAATGGCTTCTACATCAAGGGAGGAGTGGTAGCAGGCATTTGTCTCCGAGGGCGACAAAAACTACAATACACAACCGATGCATACGCAGATTATATCGCTTTTGCAGAAGATTTCAGTTCACACCCGTTAGTGTATAAAGGCAGTTTCTCGGGCGAGAATACGGACCACTATTCGTCTCATCCTCTAAATATATATCCGCGCCTCGAAGCGGGTGCGCAATTGGGTGGAGGTTACTCAAGAAGGACTCACACAAGTTACAGAATAGGGGTATATGCCGAATACGGGCTTATGAATTTACAAACTCGTCCGGCAAGTATTCTGAACCCTATGCACGAATTGGAAGTAGGAATCAGTTTCACCGCATTATTCCGTTTGAACAACAAAAAAGAGGTATGCCGCTGTATGCCGTAGTACTTGCGTGCAAATCATTCAGTTTTGATGTTTAACGTTTAGTTGCCTCAAACATAAAAAGTACTTCCAAATTAATGCTACACTATTGGTGCCAAGTGATGCATGAACCGTTGGAAGCGCGTGGCGTGGGCCTCGGAGACAGTGAGGGGATGACAGATAGGCAGATCCGCTTCGAAAATTTGTTTCTGTTGCAAAGCGATGTCCCAGTCGTAGAAAAATGTATTGATTTCGTAGTCGATGCCGAAACTACGGTAGTCAAGATTCGTTGAACCTACACAGAAAAGATAATCGTCACAGACGATGGTTTTACTATGCATGAACTCTCCAGAGCGGAGAAACAGTTTGGCCGAAGTGGGATCGTCCGGCGTAATTTGCGTCAGTGTATGCGAATGAAACTCATCGGACAGCTTATCAATATGAAAGAAAGTGTTTAGGGCAGATTGGAGGCGTCCTCCCGAAGCAAGCCAACTATCAAGGAAAGCATATTGCAGACTGCCTACCGCATCGCCCGTGAGCCGCACATGCGTGTCACGCCACTGACGAAAATAATGTTCGTTGATATTCATGCCGCCGGTGTACCCGATACGGTTGTCGATGACCACTATCTTGCGGTGGTCGCGGTAACTGAGCGTGAGCAGAAAGCGGATAGGGGAAAGCGGTGTGTGGGAGAAATTAACCACCTCAACACCTGCACGTTTCATTAACCGGAAATAGAAATAGGGCACAGGAAAATTGGCGATATTCTCGTTGATAAACCGTACTTTGACACCCGCCTTGGCTTTTGCCATCAGCAGGCGTCTGATCCGGCGGCTACTCTTGTCTATGCCGAAATGGAAATATTCCATGTGGATGGACTCCCTGGCATTGAGAAGGTCGGTCATCAGCAGTTCGTACTTGCGTGCGCCCGATGTGATAATCTCTTGTCCGGAAGTTGATACTGCCGGCCTGCCGTTCTTGGCAAGGAGCGTGGCTAACGGACGGAAACGCTGCTCCACACGCATCGCCGCCTCATCGGAAAAAAGCAGGCTCTGCAACGCTTCCGTATTTTCCGCCTGCATCATGGATTGCAGCTGGTGATGCCTGCGCTTGTAGTTGCGACTGCTACGCCAATTGATACCGAACACCAACCAGAAAAGCAACACCACGGAAAGGCATACAATCAATATAATACTCCACGCACTCATACCTTATTCCTCCAAGCCGATATGCGCTTTGACATACCGCCATAGTTTCTGCTGCTCTGGCAATAACTCGCTCAAATCGTCATACTCGAATGCTCCTCCCAATATTGTTACATGGTTTGCCGGAACATGTCCTGCAGCAATGGCGGCGTAAAAGTGATGGCATTTGCTCCGGCTGCGATGGTCTGCCAGATACTTTCCCCTGTCGGTCCTCCCGTGGCGATAACAGGAATGTCGGGAAACTGTGTACGGATGGTACGCACGATGTCTATCGTCTTGTGTCCTCCGGCTACATTCAATATAGCGGCTCCAGCTTTCCATCCTCCGTGTCGTACGGCCTGCATATCTTTCAGCGGTTTGTTTGCTTCGTTGGCGACATTACATCTAAAAGCCAAATCACCTAAAGGAACGCCATACATTCCACAACTTAAACAGCCGATTCCGCTACAAATGTGTATATTCCTTGCGGAAGTGATGAGTCTCATTGCCTTCAGCATCAATAGTAATTAGATTTATAATCGGCAAAAACGAAATCTATCACCTCTTTTGCAACTTTTTTGTATTTTTCTCATTTTTTTGTGAGGCATGTCTATACAACTATACAAGTGGAACAGCGTGTAGAACTTGTTTGTGGGGAGACGGGATGGTGTTGCATCTCTACAAAAACTTACTATTTAGTACTTGGTATTGCAAGGTACTGAAATTATTCGTACCTTTGCAGCGCAAAACAAGACAGAATATTGTTTTCGGACTCATTGAGACGTGACAATGTTGCGTCTCTACAAGTGACAAACTTTAGACATGAACAATAGTGTCTGACAACAGAACATTTGAACATTACACTGACATGGCAGACTACACGACAGACAACATTAAATCGCAGATGCGCAAAGGTTTACTTGAGTATTGCACCCTACTCTGTTTGAGTAAGGGCGAGGCATATACAAGTGAGATACTCTCAACACTTCAGCAAGCAGACCTGCTTGTGGTAGAAGGTACACTCTACCCTCTGCTGTCAAGAATGAAGACAAACGGATTGTTGGAATACCGTTGGCAAGAGAGCCCTACC
>CAJOPG010000065.1 GCA_905236355.1 Paludibacteraceae bacterium
ATATTGACCTTTGGTGAGTTGTTGCTCTCGCCTATGGGCATCTCTTTTGTAAGCAAGGTGGCTCCTCCTAAATACAAGGGAATGATGATGGGTGGCTGGTTTGTTGCTACTGCGATAGGCAATTTCCTTGTGTCGGTGGGCGGTTTCTTGTGGGGCAGTCTGCCGCTATGGGCAGTGTGGTCAGTGTTTGTGGCATTGTGTCTGCTGTCGGCAGTGTTCATGTTCTCTATGATGAAGAAGTTGGAGGAGGCAACGAGATAGACGATCAGGTAATATAAATAGGGAACAGATAAATAGTGAACAAGGAATAATAAATTATAGAGGTGATGTTGCGATGGTGCATGTCCCTGCCTTTAATAATATAATTACTATGGAGAAGATAATATCGGAAGTGTTGACACAGGAGATAGCCAATCTGCGTAAGGAATTGGAGAATATAGAGGATCGTGCTGCAGAGGTGCGCCGAGTGTTAGACCGTTTGACGGAACTGCAACAAGCTCAACGGTTGGATGCAGAAGAGACACTGCGTCTTGCCAAGGATGCTTCTGCTCAAGCGGCCGCTGCAATGGCATTGGCACAGAGTGCAACGGAGCAAGCATCGCATATTCCTGCTCCGCAGATGCAAGACGAGCCGGAAGTGGAGGTGGAACTGATAGTGGAAGACGAGTCTCAAGAAGAAGCGGAGAAGGACGAAGTGCCGGAAGATGGTCTTGTTGTTGACGATGAGGAAGCGACAGAAGAACTTTTGACAGTGGAAGAACTTCAGGAAGAGGACGAGTTTGAAGACAAGATAGTGGAAGCGATAGAACATCCATCCGACGAGAAGCCTCATAATGTAACGCTTCCTTCGGTAGATGACATTAGAAAGGCAATCTCATTGGGCGACCGTTTTCTGTTTCAACGCGAGTTGTTTGGCGGCGATGGCGAAAAGATGACCAAGACGATAAATGCACTTAACGAACTGACCTCGTTGGAAGCAGCCATGGCTTATATTGAGAAGCGGTTCAACTGGGATAAGGAGTCGCAGGCATATGAGTTGTTTGATAATATTCTCAGACGGCGTTTCCAGTAATCAATAGTGCATTAGTATGCTATACATTGTACCCACTCCTGTAGGCAATTTGGAGGATATCACGTTCCGTGCTTTGCGTGTGTTGCGCGAGGTTGATTTGGTGTTGGCAGAAGACACCCGTACAACGAGCATCCTGCTGAAACATTACGATATTCACACCCCGCTCAGGAGTCATCATAAGTTCAATGAGCATGTGACGGCAAGCGGAGTGGTGCAAGAGTTGTTGTCCGGAAAACAGATAGCGTTGGTGAGCGATGCGGGCACTCCTGCCATCAGCGATCCCGGCTTTCTTCTTGTGAGAGAGGCCGTATGTGCGGGTGTGGAAGTGCAGTGTTTGCCTGGTGCGACCGCTTTTGTGCCAGCTTTGGTAGATTCTGCATTGCCCAACGACCGTTTCTTTTTTGAGGGTTTTCTTCCTCAGAAGAAGGGGCGTCAGACACGTCTTAAGCAATTGGCGGAGTTGGATCACACCTTCATTTTGTATGAGTCGCCTTTCCGTTTGCAAAAGACATTGGAGCAGTTGGCAGAGTATGCGGGCGGGGCCAGGCGTGCGTCAGTGAGCCGTGAGATAAGCAAAGTACACGAACAAACGGTGCGCGGCACGCTTAGTGAGTTAGCCGAATATTTTCGCCAAACACCCCCCAAAGGGGAGATAGTGATATGTGTGGGCAGTGAGGAGATATAAGGCTATATTGATTGATTGGGATGACACCATTGGTGACTTTCGTCAGGCAGAACTGCATGCATTGCAGGATATATATGTGAACTACGACTTGCAGAGGGTGTATGCCGATTTCCAGTCGTTTTATGATATCTATCATCCCTATAATCTGCATCTTTGGGATTTGTATGGTTACGGCAAGATCACTAAAGAAGAGTTGGAATTTGAGCGTTTTTATCATCCTATCAAAGTTTTGCCCGACAGTGAGCAGATTGCCAGCCAGATAGGTAAAAAATTTCTGAGACTTACAACGCACTATTTTTCGTTACTTCCACAGGCGGCAGAGTCAGTGCGCACATTGGCGGCGCACTATCCGCTTACGGTTGTCAGCAATGGTTTTGTGGAGGTTCAGTATGAAAAGATAAGGAGGTCCGGCTTGGAAGATTGTTTTCAGCATGTAGTGTTGTCGGAAGAGGCGGGAGTGCAAAAGCCGGATGCCGCTATTTTTGAATATGCCTTGCGTCTCAACGGTATAGGGAAGGAGGATGCGTTGATGATAGGTGACAGATGGAGTTCTGACATTCAAGGGGCACTCAATGCGGGAATAGACCAAATGTGGATTACTCTGACTCCGCCTGATGACAATCATCCTTCCACTTATTGGGTTAAATCGCTTTCAGAGGCAGTTAGCCGTCTGACTGTTGAGCTTTCATAAGAAATGTTATGTATTGGCAGTTATTCTGGAGTTTTTTCAAGATCGGCGCCTTCACATTAGGGGGCGGCTATGCAATGATTCCGTTAGTGCGTGACGAGGTGGTGGAGAGGAAACGCTGGATGGATGAGGATGAATTTTTGAACATGTTGGCATTGGCGCAGTCAGCCCCCGGAGTAATGGCCGTGAATACCGCTATATTTATCGGGTATAAACTGAAGGGGTGGCGTGGTGTGATAGTTACCACTTTGGGAAGCATCTTGCCATCTTTTGCCATTATATTGCTTATTGCTACGGTTTTTACCCGTTATCGCGATTATCCTCAGGTGGAGGCGGTATTCAAAGGTATTCGTCCGGCGGTGGTAGCACTGATAGCGGCTCCTCTCTACAAGATGGCGCGCAGTGCCGGCATGCTGAAAACGACAAAAGAGACGGGCAGCAAGCGCGCCGCTATTTTGAGTTGGCTGCTGCTATTGTTACCCGTGTCGGTTGCCCTGCTGATATGGTTATTGGATGTGTCTCCTATATTGATAATATTTTCTACTATATTGATAGCCATGCTGATAGTGTATCTGCGTGACAGGCGGGAAAGGAGGGGACGATGATTTATCTGCAGTTATTCTGGAGTTTTTTCAAGATAGGTCTCTTCGGCTTTGGAGGCGGCTATGCCATACTCTCTCTGATACAACATGAGATAGGGGTATATGGTTGGATGAATGCTCAGGAGTTTACGGATATGGTGGCTATCTCGCAAATGACGCCGGGTCCTATAGGCATCAATGCTGCCACCTATGTGGGTTATACCTCTACCGGTAGTGTGTCAGGTGCGGTAGTGGCAACTTTTGCTTTGATTCTGCCCTCGCTTATTATTATGCTGACATTGTGCCGCATCTATTTCCGTCTGAAGGAGAATCGTTATGCAGAAGGTGTGATGCATGGTCTTCGGTATGTAGTGGTCGGCCTGATTGCCGCTGCTGCGTTGGTACTAATGACGCCCGACAACTTCATTGACATTTGGAGTGTTGTGCTTTTTGCTATTGTGTTCTTAGGTACATTGCTTTTCAAGTGGCATCCGATAATACTTATTTGTCTGAGTGGTGCGGTGGGTTTCTTGCTCTACGGCACTTACCCATAGTGATTTTTTTATTTTTCTTTTTCTACTTTTCATTATTATTTGTATCTTTGCAAGCTGACTAAAGAAAGAGTGTTATGGCAGAGAAATTGCGCTATACTGACGAAGAACTCGAGGAGTTCCGTCAGTTGATTAATGAGAAGTTAGAGAAGGCGAAGGCTGAGTATGAACACCTGCGTGAGATGATAGCCGGTGAGGGAAATGATGTAAACGACACATCGCCCACCTTCAAGGTGCTTGAAGAAGGTGCCTCTGTTTTGAATAAGGAAGAACTGGGCAGACTGGCTCAGCGTCAGATGAAGTTTATACAAGGTTTGCAGGCAGCTTTGATTCGCATTGAGAACAAAACTTATGGTATTTGCCGTGAGACGGGTAAATTGATTCCGAAGGAGCGTCTGCGTGCTGTACCTCATGCTACTTTGAGCATTGAAGCAAAAGAAAAGAAGAGACACTAAGATGGTGTTGCAGGAGAAACAAAAAACGGTGTTAGTAGTGTCAATCTTTTTGTTGGTGCTACTGCTTGACCAATGCCTGAAGTTCTACATCAAACTCAACTATACATTAGGTGAGGCGCATGAGATATTGCCTTTCTTCCAACTATGTTTTGTGGAGAACGATGGCATGGCTTTTGGCATTGAGTGGTTCAGCAAGTTGTTGCTGACCTTGTTCCGCATTGTGGCTGTAGGATTGTTTGTGTGGTATCTGTATGTTCTGATATATAAGCAACATGCGCGTACTGGTTATATAGTGATGGTAACCTTGATTGCGGCAGGTGCATTTGCCAATATAATTGATTGTGTGTTATATGGTGTTATTTTCTCCGCTTCCACACCCTGGGAGGTCGCCACATTGTTTCCTGCCGATGGCGGTTATGCCTCGTTGTTTTATGGCAAGGTGGTGGATATGCTTTATTTCCCGTTGATACATAATAATGCAGGCGAAGTGCTATTCTTCAGACCTGTATTCAATTTGGCAGATTCCTGCATTACGGTGGCTGTCATTCTGATATTTATCTTTTATTCCAAAGATTTGAACCGTTCTTTATCGAAAGAGGGCAAGGCCTCTGATGCAAAAACTGACTCAAAGTGAAGCAGTGGTTGCAGATATTGTCAGTAGCGATAATGTTGGTGTGCGGTGCAGGTTGTACCCAACGCCCGCATAATGTGTTGTCGCAAAAGCGGATGTCAGAAGTGCTATACGACCTTCATCGGGCAGATGGCATTTTGCAGACAGCAGGCTACAATTATGGTCATGATGAGGAGTTGGCGGGCTATTACAGCGGTGTGTTGCAGAAGCATGGTTTGACGCAGGCGCAGTTTGATTCATCGATTGTGTGGTACACAGCTCATCCCAAACAGTTTGCAAGAGTATATCCCAAGGTAGTGGCTCGTTTGGAGCAGGATGTTGAGTCTATCCGTGTACCGGAACAGATACAGGGCAGGAGTCTTGCTGAGATTAAAGAGGAAGAAAGCGGAGGGCATTCTTACGGTAGGCGGCAGGAGCGAATGTCATTAGACAGTTTGATACTGCAAGTAAGAGAAGGAATATCTTTCCCGAAGGAAAGGGGTCTTCCTCCGATTGCTCTTCAGCCGGACTCTATGTGGATATATTCCGGTTTGTAGGAAGAGATTGTACGATTATCGGTTTCCCGAAGAAAACTTATTCATTAGTAACGGGTGTCGGTTGCCATTGATAGCATCCGGCATCGGGTGCCTTACCTTCTAAACGTGGATTCCCTAACCGATCAAGAGGATGCTGTTGCGAATAAAATTTGTCAGCGATGCCTCGAGCCGGCGAAACAGAATCCAATTGGAAGTCGAAGTAGGTATAGTCGGGTGGAGCATAGCGTGTGCAGACAAACATTGTATCGGTATCAGTGGCGTATACATTATTTGCGAAGCCTTCTATGCCAAGCGAGTCAGCTTTTAGATAGTTGTGCGAGAAGGTGCCGGTATAGTAATCAGGTAGCGGAGTAGCAACGAGTAGATTGTTTTGTCTTACACCTGTGATGATGTTGTTGCGGAAGACGGTGCGCATGGGTGCCATCTTTTTACTGAGGTTGTTGACATAAACGGCAGCGACATCTTCCCGTCCGGTGCTATGCATTTGCAGTCCACTGCCGAAGTAGTTGGCGATGGTATTATGTGTGAAAGTATGATTGCCTCCTGCCAGATATACACAATAGGATGCGCAGTTGCTTATCTCGGTGTTGATGATAGTGGCATTGGTGTTCTGGAGGACGAGCCCATAGAGCGAGAAATTGTGTATTCGTGAGTTGTATAGTGTGAGTTGAGGCAGATTGTCAGTGCGATAAGCAACAGCGTAAACACCTACACTTCCACTATTGGTTTCGACATAGTTGAGTTTCCATGAACAAGCGGGTGTTTCGTCCGGTTGCAACAGATAGATACCGTTCCAACGGCCGCTAATATAGTTGTAGGCAATGTGGGTAGATGCCTTGTCAAGACGGTCGCCCCGTATGGTTATAGGTTGTTCCAAAGTACCGTTCATACTTACATCTCCGAGGAAAAAGAGTGCTGCGTAGTCGTGCAGATAGAAAGTTGCACCAGCAGGAACGGTGACTTTCCCTGCGAAGATGATGGTGTCGCGGACAAGATAGGGTAGGTCTGCTGTCAGAATGGTATCTTGCAAGATAGTGTCTTTCCCACAGAGATGTACATCTTGCCCGTAAGCCTCCAGAAGGACGGTTTGCAGGTGGTCGTTGACACTGAATAGTATTTGGTCTTCAATCAGAACGGGTGTTGTCGCATTTTGGTGGTCGGGCAAGCATGAAACAAAAATGTAGAGGCTGTCTTTGCCATAGAGTACGATGTCTTTATTATTGGTTCCTGCAACGCCGTCGATATTGAGGCGGAAATATTCCCCATTATTGAGTGTGACGGAACTAATCAGTAGTGCCTCTTTATGTGGGTTGCGCACTTTGAGTGTGAGAGTGGTGCTTTCCTGTCGGGTAAACAGAGTGTCAAACCGTAGGGTGTCGGCAGAAAAGGATAGTTGCAGGGTAGGGTCGCTACTGATACGCCCCTCACAACAGGTAAGGAACAACAAACTGCCAGTCAGAAGGACGATATACAACAATGTGTGTTTCATTCAAAATTGAAAGTGAGTGTTACTTGTCGTTGCAGGAGTTTGCTGAGTGATGATGTATAGAACTCGTCGTATATTGCCAATTCGGGTCGTGCATCGGCGGGAGTAAGTACATTGTTGAAGCCGATACTATATGTAAGTTGCGGGCATAATTTGAACCATTCGAAATAGAAGTCACACCCGAATCCTACTTCCACGAAGTAGTCGAAAGGCTTCTGCAGCACGGGCTTTTTTTTGTCTGTTCCGAAGTCGAAGCTAACTCCTCCTCCTGCAATAAGGTATGGACGGTAGTTTACCTCCCGTTCTGCCGACCATTTGAGGTAGAGAGGGATGGTAATAGGAAGCGACAATACATCAGTATGCAGGCGTTTGTCGGGGTCGGAGAGGGGCTTATAGGTAAGGGTCCGTGTTCCAAAATGCAGGGCAGGACAGAAGCGTAGATTAAGGTGGCGCGACAAACGCAAGTCAGTAATAAAACCAACAGAGAAACCCGGCATCAAACTACTTACGCTTACATTGTATTGTTCTCCTTCGATTATCTCTCCTGATTCAGGTGTGGCAAAGTGCATGAAGTTAACCCCCATAGAGAACCCGAAGTGGAGCAGTTTGTCGTCAATATACGGACGGTTTTGTGCGGTAACAACTATCGCACAAAAGCCCAGAATTGCTATGTACAATGTTCTTTTCATTCGTTCTATTCTTCTCCTGTATCTTCATAAGATGATGCTTCCGACATATTATTGTTGTCTCTGCCAATCCGATGCTGTTTGTCACGCATATTGCCGAAGTTGTAGGTGAAATCAAGGCTTATGGTGCGTGAGTTCCACCGGCGGAGTTGATATTGCCAGAAATCGTCATCCCATGTGGTGTTGCTTCTGCTTCGGCTATTAAGGATGTCTCGCACATTGAATGCTAATGCTATTTGTTTGTCCAAGAAAGTTTTCCGAAGTCCTAAATCTATAGCATAACTATGTGTGCTTGTGCCTTGTGCTACGGCACGCGGGGAGCGGTAGCGGGCAGAGAGTTGTCCGGTGAAAGTTTTTGTGAACATGAACTGGGCATTCAGACGGGCAGACCATGCAAATACATTTTGTGCATCAAGCGAGATGTCAACAGGGACGCCATGTAGTGCGGAGTGATATTCGGCGGCATCAAGGCGGTTGTAATAGGCATTGACAGAGGTAGTGAGAATAATGGCATTGTTCAAGAAACGGTTTTTGCTAACCAATTCCACGCCTGCCTCATGTCGATTGTTCATATTCATAAAGGTGTTTTTCATTACATTGCCATCCATATATTTTACATTCTGAATGACATGCTCTGCCAGACGATAGAAGAGACCTGCCGAGATAGTGTGCTTCTCCCAATTTTTGAGATAGTTGAGTTCTAAGGAAGAACTATACTGTGGATCCAAAGCAGGGTTGCCGTATTGAATATTGGTAGAGTCGGAGAAGTCTTGTCTCGGATTGATTTGGTGTCCACGAGGGCGGTCGATGCGTCGAGTGTAGTTGAGTTGCAGTTCATGTCCGTTGTCAAAACTATATGACAGATAGGCGGAGGGGAACCATTGCAGATAGGATGTGTCTTGTCGTACGGTAGTCAGTTGGTCGTCTGCGTCATAGTATTGCGTGTTGAGTGTGCGCCGCATATATTCCGTTCGAAGTCCGACTTGCACAGAGAACCTATTCCAGAAACGGTTACCATAGGTTAGATAGAGTGCATGAATCTGTTCGTCGTTGCCAAAATCGTTGAAGTATGGATTGAGAGCCTCCCATTGTGCAGTTACGTCGTTATAGTTGTTGGCTGATGCTTGTGTCCGCCTCCATGCGAGGTCGGTTTGCCAGCCTGCTTCCAAGCGACTTTGCAGAGTGGGTTTCCATTCATAGTCAGCTTTGAGTTGCACCATACGGTCGGTGCTATTGTTGATTTGTTCTTGTCGCAAGGTGTCAGAGTTCTCGGCTTGTATGTATTCGTTATCCTGATTGAATCCGAATTGTGAGAAGGCGGCACTGACTGACAGATTGTGTTTCTGATTGAACTTGACACGATAATCAATCATAGCATTATAGCCTGGATGAGAACCTTTACCTTTCTCATGCCGAGTGTATTCACGCAGAAGGGTTTCCTCGTTGCCTTCATCTTGAGGACCTACCCATGTGTCAATACGGCTGAGATGATATTCTCCCGGGTTGTCGGTTCTTCCCGGGTTTGCAAACATTCCAAAACCGGAAAGTCCCAATGTGCTTTTGTCGGTGATACGCAAGTCGATGCCGGCCCGAAGGAATAGTCCGCCGCCATAATGATGCCGTTCGGTGCTTTGGTAGAGGTGGGTTGTATCTGTGGCAAAACTATAGCGGTCGGTTTGTGTCAGTCCGTTGGATGTATAATAGCGATAGCCTGCATTGAGATAGGCGTCCACAATTCCTTTTGACAGGTTAAAGTTGAAGCCTATGTTACCTCCCGGCGGTGTGGTCCATGGTGCGGCAAGAGCATAACGGATGCCAGCATTAACACTTCCATAATAGCCGGCTTTGCGGTCCTTTTTGAGGACAAGGTTGATAATACCGGCAGTTCCCTCGGGCGAGTATTTGGCGGAAGGGTTGGTGATGAGTTCGATACTTTCTATGCTTTCCGCAGGCATTTGTTGGAGTACTTGGGCGCGATTGTCGGCAGTAAGACCCGCAGGTTTGCCATTGATCCAAATTTCTACGGCATCAGAGTTGCGGAGTGATATGTTGCCTTCCTGATCAACATCTACAGAGGGTATGTTCTCTAACAGTTCGGAGGCACTTCCTCCTGCGGAAGCGATGCTTTGGTCAACGGAGAAGACTTTTTTATCTAACTCGAACCGCATTGTGCTTCCTTGTCCGGTTACTTCCACTTCCTGGAGTTGTTTTGCATCTTCTTCCAGATACACTTTCCCGACATTAATATCTTTGTCATTGATGGTAATCTCTTTTGTTTTTTCGGCATAGCCTATGAAAGAGAAGTGCAGTGTGTAGTTTCCGTCAGGTAGAGTTAACATCCATTTGCCGTCCGTATCGGTAGTGACGCCTGCCACGGGCGCGGTTTTGTCAGGTCGGGTGGCACTTACATTGGCATAGTCTAATGCTTCGCGTGAGGAAGCATCCAACAATTGTCCGCTAACAGAGTGTTGAGCCATAAGGACATGCGGGAGACATAGTGCGATCAGTATGTATATGTGTTTATTCACTTTCTTTTGACAAGTATTTTTAATGCCTCTTCATACCCTTGTAATCCTTTACCCATAATAGTCTCTTTACAAACATCGTGCAAAAGTGAGTTGCGGCGGAAATATTCGCGTTGTGTGATGTCGGTCAGGTGCACTTCTATAACGGGTGTGCTGACGGCTGCAACGGCATCTCTCAAAGCAATGCTTGTATGCGTATAACCTCCTGCGTTGAGTATGATTCCGTCTGTTTTCCCTTCTGCTTCCTGCAGCCAATCTATCAGATCTCCTTCGTGGTTGCTTTGCCGATAGAGAATAGCGGTGTCAGGGTAGGCCGCTCTCAACTCTTTCAAATAGTCATCAAAGGAACGCGTGCCATATAACCGGGGTTCTCTCTTGCCCAACAAGTTAAGGTTGGGGCCGTTGATGATAAGGATTTGCATGATAGGATTCTATTATCCGGTTTTTCCCGGATTCTGTATTTAGGAGTTCATGGAGAGCAGAAATTCTTCATTGTTTTCTGTGCGCTCCATACGCTCTTTCAGGAATTCCATAGCCTCCACGGAGTTCATATCGCTTAGGTGCCGTCGCAGTATCCACATGCGTGAGAGTACTTCCTGGGGGAGAAGCAGATCGTCGCGTCGGGTGCTTGACGCCATGATATCCACAGCCGGGAATACGCGTTTGTTGCTGAGTTTGCGGTCGAGTTGTAGTTCCATGTTGCCAGTGCCCTTGAACTCTTCAAAGATTACATCATCCATTTTAGACCCTGTCTCAGTAAGTGCAGTAGCAATAATAGTCAGACTGCCTCCGTTTTCGATGTTTCGTGCGGCACCGAAGAAGCGCTTGGGTTTGTGTAGCGCCTGGGCTTCCACTCCACCGGACAATACTTTTCCGGATGCGGGTGCCACAGTGTTGTAGGCTCGTGCGAGACGGGTGATAGAATCGAGGAGAATGACTACATCGTGTCCGCACTCTACAAGTCGTTTTGCCTTTTCGTGCACGATGTTGGCCACTTTTACATGATTCTCTGCCGGTTCGTCAAAGGTAGAGGCTATCACTTCCGCTTTCACACTACGTGCCATATCGGTTACTTCTTCCGGCCGTTCATCAATAAGCAGGACGATCATATATACTTCCGGATGGTTAGCAGCGATGGCATTGGCGATATCTTTGAGCAGGACGGTTTTACCTGTTTTCGGTTGTGCCACAATGAGTCCGCGTTGTCCTTTCCCGATGGGTGAGAACAGGTCGATGACGCGGCATGAGAGGGGGTCGTTTTTGCCGGTGCAGAGTGTAAATTTACGGTCGGGGAAGAGAGGTGTCAAGTGTTCAAAGGCGACACGGTCGCGCACTTTTTCCGGTTCGCATCCATTGATTTTGAGAACTTTACTCATCGGGAAGTATCGTTCTCCTTCTCGTGGAGGTTTGATAGTACATTCCACAGTATCGCCTGCCCGCAGTCCCCATTGCCGTATTTGCTGTTGAGATACATAGATATCATCTGGTGAAGAGATATAGTTGTAGTCGGCAGAGCGCAGGAACCCATAGCCGTCAGGAAGCAGTTCGAGTGTTCCGTATCCGTGAATAGAATCGGCGAAGTCGTAAGCCGGCTTTTGTTCTTTGCCGTTTTTGTTATCCTTATTAGGGGTCTTATCATTGTCCGGACGGGCAGTTGTAGTATCTGCTGCGGCTTCGTTGGTTGTTGGGTTCTTATCTTGCTTTGCCTTTCGTCCGCGCCGTTTCGTAGGGGTGTCAATTACGGAGGAAGGGGTTGGTTCTTGTTGTTCTGCATTGGTAGCGACAGCGGGTTGTGCCAGTTGTTCCACCTCAGCGTTTTCTATCGGCAGTTCGTTTTGCACCACACTTGCGACTTCGGTTGCTTTTGCGGCTTTGCTTTTTCTTCCACGGCGTTTTGAAGTGCCTGAACTTGTGTTGTCGGATGGAGTATTGACCACTGTTTCCGTATTCTGTTCTTTACTTGTTTCCTGAATCGGTGGAAGAGGGGCAAAGATGTCTATCGGTTTTTCTTTCTTTGGAGCAATGGCAGGATTGGAAGCCTGCAACTGTGCCAATGTTTCTTGTGGCTGATTTTCTGCTTTTTGTGTGTAGTGTTCCAGATTGATTTTCTCTGCTTTTTTCTGGATATGTACTCGTTGTTTCCTCCGTTTCCCTACATCTGCTGTTTCTCCGTTAGCGATGCGGGCATCCACTTTGGCTTGCACGCGTTGTGCTTTTTGGTCGGCTTGAGCGTCAAGAATCTCGTAGATGAGTGTGCGTTGTGAACTATTTTTTCGTGTTTTGATACCGAATTGTTGTGCTAAATCGGTAAGTTCTTCGGGTGTCATACGCCCGAGTTGTTGCATATCGTATGCCATAAAATATGTGTAAATGAATTGGTTGTAAAGGGAACCTATATAGTTTACAAAGGAATTAAGATAACGGGAAAGATGTTTCCCATTTTTTGCGCTGCAAAGGTATAACTTTTTTTTGATATGCACAAGATAAAAATGCAGGATACAAGGAATGGTTTCAAAAATTCGGGAGTTGTGTACTATTATTCTTATGTCAGGGGTCTGTATAGGCTTTTGATGTATGGTTGATGTATGGTTGATGTAATGATGCTGCTATCTACTTCCATGTATTGAGCAGACATAGGCCCTGCATTGGATATTGTCGGAGTAAATTATGTGTTATGTTGTATGTATTGCAGAAGTGTATAAAGGGAATTGTTAGTGGCTGTTGAGGTGTAAATTGGCATAATATTTGAAAAAATAAAATGGTATAAGAGGGAGTAAAATGAATAAATATACACTAATAATGTGTCTGATGCTGTTTCCGGCAGCGGGTTATGCCCAGCATAATGTTCGTGGGCAGGTGTTGGATGCGGGTACCGGAGAAGTGGTAGAGATGGCAGCCGTGCGCCTATTCTCTTATTCGGGTGCGGACAGCACGATGCTACAAGGTGCACAGACTGACATAGATGGCAACTTTTTATTAGAGAAGGTGAATCGCGGTTCCTATAAGCTGGTAGTATCTTCTGTCGGTTACAAGCAACAGGTGTTGTTGCTGACGATGGGCGGGAAAGACCAAAGTCTTGCTCCGATTCGTTTAGTTGAAGATGTTCAGGCTCTAAGCGAGGTGCAAGTGAAGGGTCATGCGGCAGAGATGACCGTGAAAGGTGATACATTGGAATATAATACATCAGCTTATAAGGTGGGTGAGAGCGATATGGTGGAAGACTTACTGAAGAAGATGTCGGGTGTAGAGGTGGATACAGAAGGGAATGTGAAGGTTAATGGTGAGTCGATAAGTGCTATTCGCATAGACGGGAAGAAATTTTTTGGTGATGATGTGCAAGCAGCCACTAAGAATATTCCTGCCGATATGATAGAGAAGATACAGGTTATTGACGAGAAATCAGATATGGCGAAGTTGACAGGGTTTGACGATGACGAATCGGAGCGTATCATCAATCTTACGCTTAAGGAGAACAAGAAGAAGGGAATCTTTGGCAACTTTGCGGGAGGTTTGGGTGCTGATATGGTGGCGGACAACGGTCAATGGTTTGGCTACAACAAACGGTTTATGCAGGAAGATTTCCGTTATAATGCTTCTGCCTTTCTGAATATTCTATCAGGTGAGAGCCAGACGACTATTCTTGGTGGCGGCAATAACACGAATGAGATGCGTTCCGGCAGGGGGCGCGGTTCTTTCGGGGGACAGAATTCCGGTATTACCTGGACGGAGAATATAGGGGTGAACACCAATATTGCCGGCAAAAACGGTTGGATATATGGTGGAGATGTACAGATGACGCATTCCTATAACGATACGCATACGCAGACAGAGAAGGAGCAATGGACTAATGATTACACATATTTACAGAACGATACTTCTTCGAAGCAGACCCGTTCGTGGGATGTGCGTACGCAGTTGGAATTAGATTGGACCATTGATGCTTTCAATGAACTTATTATCAAACCAGAGATAAGTTATGTTCGCTCACTTTCAGACAGTTATAAGGCATACGATTATTATAAGGATGGGGATACCACTACGGTCGGTTTGCAGACAAACGAGGGTGTTTCCGCTTCTATAGGCGGGAAGTTGAAGGTGATATACAACCACAAGTTTTTTCGTCCGGGTCGAACCTTAACTCTGAACGGGACTATCAATTTCACCAACACACTATCCGACTCTCATAATTATTCGCTCAACGACTTTGTGAGTTTAGGAACCAGCGACCTGACCAACCAATGGACCAACAAGACTCAGGATGCATTGAGTTATGAGTTGAAGGCTTCGTATGTAGAGCCGATATGGAAGACGAATCATTTTTTGGAAACAGCGCTTACTTTCAGTCAGAACAACCGTTGGTCGGAGAAGAATCAGTATAATGACAGCCTACGGACATTATTAGATACAGAGTATTCGAATATGCTGACAAACAAGTACTTCAGCGAGGTGGCGGAAGTGAACTATAAATGGGTGGAGAGCGATTTTGATCTTACTGCCGGTATTCGTCTCAATCCGTCGCAAACGCTGAGTGAGACGGTGTATGGTGATGGCACTATCCGTTTCCGTCGCAATGATGTGTGGAACTTCTCGCCTAATGCATCGTTCAAATATAAGTTTGGGAAGAAAGAGTTTGCCCGCATTCAATATAGAGGTAGGTCGTCGCAACCGACAATAGACCAGATGGAGCCGGTGAAGGACAACTCTAACTCGATGCGCGAGACGGTTGGTAATCTGGATTTGCTCCCTGCTTTTCAGCACACGCTGCAGTTTATGTACAGTCGTTTCAATCAGGACCGATTCTCCAGTATAATGGTAGGTTTGCGAGGTTCATTGCAGAAAGATGCCTTAGTGATGAACAATATATATGATGAGACGGGCAAGCAATATCAGCAGACGGTCAATGCTACGGGTTTGCCGTATTCCGTGGATGTCAATTTGATGTATAACACTCCGTTTGGCAACAAGATGTTTCAGTTGAATACTCGTACTTCGGTGGGTTACAATCAGCGTTTGGCATATGTGACGCGCGAGATGTCTTCTGCCAATATAGAGTCTCTGATTGCGGCAGGTGAATGGATGTTAGGTAACGAAAGCCGTACAGGCAACCTTCAGGTGAGGGAAGACCTCAGTTTGCGTTTCACTCATGAAGTGGTGGATGTGGGAGCAAGGGGCAGTTTTTCTTATTCCTACACTCATAATAACTTGACGGCGCAAAGCACGAGCAATGTGTTCAACTGGTCAGTTACGGGTGACCTCACTTTTCATCTGCCTCATAGTTGGGAGATAGCCACAGATATCGGCTATACCGACCGTATCGGTTACGGACGCAACTTGGGCAATCTGAGTGAGGTGTTGTGGAACGCATCTATAAGCAAGACATGGCAGATGGCAACCTTGTCGTTGAAGGCAAATGATATTCTCAATCAGCGGAAGAATATAGTGCAGACGATTAGTGAGAACTATGTCAGCTATCAGCGCTATAACACACTTCCTACTTACTTTATGCTCACTTTCACCTATAAACTCAATCGCATGGGTGACCTTAAGGCAAAGGGTAAAGCCGGCAAGATGCAAGAAATGTTGGAAGGTGGCTTCGATCCTGCACAAGGAGGTATACCTCCCGGGCCTCCGCCGGAGATGTAATAGATATTGTCAGTTATTCTGCAGGAGCAGATTGAGCCCTTGCCTGAGAGATATCTGCGGCTTCCAGAATTTGTCTAATTCTTTATTGTGCGGGGCGATGGCATTCATTACATCCAACGGTCGGTATTCTCTTCCTCCCCAATTGATATTGGCTTTTTTGCCGCTGAGTTGTTCTGCCAAATCTGCCAATGCACGAATACTTGTGCCTTTACCGGTTCCCAGATGATATTCGCCTTCCGGCAATGCCTCAGGGTGTAAAGCGATATTGACATAGAAGCGTGCCACATCGTCCACATGTACAAAATCGAGTATTTGTTCGCCCGGCGTCATATCGATGGGAGTGGTAGAGTTGAGACTATCTAAAAGATAATCCATCAGTTGCTTGCGTGTATTCTGTCCTCCATAAACAGAGTAGGGTATGGCAGTAATCACCCGCAGTTTGCACAAGTCTTGGTAAAACCTGAGAACGGCTTTGAAGGCGGTTTTAGTGGCAGTATAAAGATAGGCCGGTCGGCAGCCTTCTTTTGTCCCCAAACGATATTCAGCAAATGAACCTGTGTTGACGAATGTGATATTCTTTCCTTCAATGCGGTTCAGTTGTTCCAACAACCATGCCCCGTAATGAATGTTGGTGTCAATGAGTTGCTTGAGCACTTCTTCGTTATGCAGGGGGGTGGAGAATGCGGCAAGGTGTAGTACTACATCCGGCGCGAAACGGCGTATTGCTTCGGCATCGTTGGTAGTGGTATGTTCACATTGCGGGAAGGGCAGGGTCTGCTTTGCTTTTTGCACATCGCGGTTGAGTGTGAGTATTTGGCAGCCAGTGTTGCTTAAAGCAAGTTGCGTTACTACCTGTTTGCCGATATAGCCGGTTGCTCCTGTGATAAGAATGTGTTGCATAAACGGGTAATAATCAAAGTTTCAAGTCTTCCCATTCGCAAGAGTCTGCTTCTTGCGGGTCGTGTGGTTCCGGAATAATATCAAGCAGGATGGATGTGCCTTGTGACAGTCCTTCGAAGGCCATCCATAGTCCTGGGGCAATGGTCAGGCGCTGATAGTTGGTGTCGGGTGATAGGACAATCTCTTCC
>CAJOPG010000066.1 GCA_905236355.1 Paludibacteraceae bacterium
CGACGGAATGCTGCTTTAGCTCAGTGGTAGAGCGCATCCTTGGTAAGGATGAGGTCCTGAGTTCAACTCTCAGAAGCAGCTCTTTTCCTTGTGAAGGCAAGGCGATAATTGCAAAACGAATCAACACGTTAAATTTAACAAATAACTAAATTAATTTAGAAAAACTATGGCAAAAGAAAAATTTGACCGTTCCAAACCGCACGTTAATATCGGTACTATCGGTCACGTAGATCATGGTAAGACCACTTTGACGGCCGCTATCACTATGGTATTGGCAAAGAAAGGTCTTTCCGAGCAGCGTTCTTTCGATTCTATCGACAATGCTCCCGAGGAGAAAGAGCGTGGTATTACCATCAACACTGCTCACGTTGAGTATCAAACAGCTAACCGCCACTACGCACACGTAGACTGCCCGGGGCACGCTGACTATGTAAAGAACATGGTTACCGGTGCCGCTCAGATGGATGGCGCTATTATCGTTGTAGCAGCTACTGATGGTCCTATGCCTCAGACTCGTGAGCACATCCTGCTTGCCCGTCAGGTGAATGTACCTCGCTTGGTAGTGTTTATGAACAAGTGCGATATGGTAGACGATCCTGAAATGCTCGACCTTGTAGAAATGGAGATGCGTGAACTTCTTTCATTCTATGAGTTTGATGGTGACAACACTCCTGTTATTCGCGGTTCTGCTCTTGGCGCATTGAATGGCGTTCCTGAGTGGGAAGAGAAAGTTATGGAGCTTATGGATGCTGTTGATAACTGGATTCAACTTCCTCCTCGTGCCATTGACAAGCCTTTCTTGATGCCTGTTGAGGATGTGTTCTCTATTACCGGTCGTGGTACAGTTGCTACCGGTCGTATCGAAACCGGCGTTGTAAAGGTTGGTGACGAAGTACAAATCATCGGTCTTGGCGCAGAAGGCAAGAAGTCGGTTGTTACCGGCGTTGAGATGTTCCGCAAGTTGCTCGATCAAGGCGAGGCTGGCGACAATGTAGGTCTGCTTCTCCGTGGTATTGACAAAGATGAAGTTCGTCGTGGTATGGTTATCACCCACCCGGGTGTTGTTAAACCCTACAGCGAGTTTAAAGCTTCTGTTTATATCTTGAAGAAAGAAGAAGGTGGTCGTCACACTCCGTTCCACAATCATTATCGTCCCCAATTCTACATCCGTACCATGGATGTTACCGGTGAGATTACTTTACCGGAGGGTACTGAGATGGTAATGCCGGGTGACAACTTGGAAATCCAAGTTAAGCTCATCTACCCCGTTGCTTGCTCAGAAGGTCTTCGCTTCGCTATTCGTGAAGGTGGCCGTACTGTAGGTTCGGGTCAGATTACCAAACTGATTGACTAATTAGTCAGTTATGTGTGAGTTGCAGTGCAACTCACACATTTACGGAAGTCCTCCAATGGTAGGAGAGCGGTCTCCAAAACCGTTAATGTGGGTTCGATTCCTGCCTTCCGTGCAAGGGGCATATCTTTGATCTTGTGATTGAAATTGCTCTATGTTACGAAAATAGCTTCCAATTGACTTTGGCACCCTGAAGGGATAGATGCTGAGGCCAATTGTTTGGCGAAGACAAATGAAGAATATAAAAAACTACTTGATATGAAGATAATAGACAACATCAAGGCGTCTTACACAGAGTTGGTCTATAAGGTAAGTTGGCCGACAAGAAAAGAACTCGCCAATAGTGCCGTGTTGGTGCTGATAGCTTCCATAGTACTGGCATTGGTAGTGTGGCTTATGGACTTCTGTTTTGAACACCTAATGACATTTATCTACCGTCTCTTCTAAATCTTAGGAATAATGGCTGAGAGTAGAAACTTTAAGTGGTATGTCCTGAAAGCGATAAGCGGGAAGGAAGCTAAGGTGAAAGAATACATCGAGACTGCAATGCGAACCGCCGGTTGGGATGAATTCGTTTCTCAAGTGTTGATTCCGACGGAGAAGGTGGTGCAACTTCGCAATGGCAAACGCATTGTTAAAGAGCGTACCTTTCTTCCGGGTTATGTATTGGTAGAGGCTGATTTGATAGATGAGTGTTATCCTCGTTTGCGCAATGTGCCTAATGTATTGGGTTTTTTGAGTGACGGAAAATCTCCCAAACCAACCCCTGTGCGTCAGGCAGAAATCAATCGTATTCTTGGCAATATTGATGAACAGGAAGATGTATTGGTAGGCGAGATTCCGTTCCTTGTCGGAGAGACAGTGAAAGTGACCGATGGTCCGTTCAATGGGTTTGATGGCGAGGTGGCGGAAATTATGCAGGAAAAGCACAAACTCAAGGTTATAGTTACGGTGTTCGGTCGTAAGACTCCTCTTGAGTTGGGCTTCAATCAAGTGGACAAGGAGTAGGAGACTATGTTACGGGTCGTTTCACTACTCGATAGTTAATCACAACTATTAACAACTAAACAACAAAACAAGATTATGGCTAAAGAAATTGCTGGCTTTATTAAATTGCAGATTAAAGGCGGCGCTGCGAACCCATCACCTCCAGTAGGACCTGCACTTGGTTCTAAGGGTATCAATATTATGGAGTTCTGCAAGCAGTTCAATGCCAGAACACAAGACAAGGCAGGTAAAGTACTGCCTGTTGTAATCACGTATTACGCTGACAAGTCATTTGACTTCGTAGTGAAGACTCCTCCTGTAGCAATCCAGCTGTTGGAGGCGGCCAAGATAAAAAGTGGTTCGGCTCAGCCCAACCGCCAAAAGGTGGCTCAAATTACGGAGGAACAATGCCGTCAAATCGCTCAAGATAAGATGGCAGACTTGAATTGCTTCGAGGTGGAGGCTGCTATGAAGATGGTGGCTGGCACTGCTCGCAGTATGGGTATTACCGTTGTTAAATAACTAAACTTCTATTGAATTATGGCAAAACTAACAAAGAAACAAAAGTTGGCTGCAGAGAAAATAGAAGCGGGTAAGGCTTATACGCTTGACGAGGCTGCAGCTCTCGTGAAAGAAATCACCACCACGAAGTTTGATGCTTCTGTGGATATTGATGTACGTTTGGGTGTCGATCCCCGTAAGGCGAATCAGATGGTTCGTGGTGTGGTAAGTCTTCCTAATGGTACAGGCAAGCAGGTGCGTGTTCTTGCATTATGTACTCCGGACCAGGAGGCGGCTGCCAAAGAGGCAGGTGCCGATTATGTAGGTTTGGACGAATATATCGAAAAAATCAAAGGCGGTTGGACCGATGTAGATGTCATTATCACCATGCCTCAGATAATGGGTAAGATTGGTGCTTTGGGACGCGTATTAGGTCCTCGCGGTTTGATGCCTAACCCCAAAAGTGGAACTGTTACTCCTGATGTTGCTAAGGCAGTGAAGGAAGTGAAACAGGGAAAGATAGACTTTAAGGTTGACAAGTTCGGTATTGTTCACACTTCTATCGGAAAGGTGTCTTTCGAAGCCGAGAAGATAGCTGAAAATGCGAAAGAGTTTGTTCAGACGCTGATTAAGCTAAAACCTGCGGTGTCGAAAGGTACTTATGTGAAAAGCATTTATCTTTCCAGCACAATGAGTCAGGGAATCAAAATAGATTCCAAGTCTATTGAATAACTAAAAATGGAAACGCATTATGAGAAAGGAAGATAAAAGTGCTATCATTGAGCAAATAAAAGAAGAGTTGGGCAAGTACCAACATTTCTATTTGACAAATATCGAAGGCCTTGATGCTCAGAAGACAAGTGATTTGCGTCGTGCATGTTTCAAAAAGGAGATTAAACTTTTTGTTGTGAAGAATACGCTACTTCACAAGGCTCTTGAGCAGACGGGTGCAGATACACAATTGTTTGATTGTTTGAAGGGTAATACTGCTTTAATGCTTTGCAATACGGGCAACGCTCCTGCCAAACTCATTAAGGAATTTACCGAAAAAGACAAGAAAAACAAGGATGCGAAACCTATTCTGAAGGCTGCGTATGTGGAAGAAACCGTATATGTAGGTCGAGATCAGTTAGATTTCCTGACTTCGATAAAGAGCAAGAACGAACTCATTGCAGACTTGGTTGCATTGCTTCAGAGTCCGGCAAAGAATGTCGTGTCCGCCCTCCAGAGTGGAAGCAATACCCTTCATGGTGTTCTCAAAACACTGGGAGAAAGAGCATAACTTCGGGTTATGTGCGTGATGCCGCTTAGCATCTAACTAATAAAAAAACAAAAAACACTTAAAAATTATACAACAATGGCAGATTTGAAAGCTTTTGCTGAACAATTGGTTAACCTTTCGGTTAAGGAAGTTAATGAACTCGCTCAGATTTTGAAAGACGAGTATGGTATTGAACCCGCAGCTGCAGCTGTTGCAGTATCAGCTGGTCCCGCAGCTGCTGCTCCCGCAGAGGAAGAGAAAACATCGTTTGATGTAGTATTGAAAGCTGCCGGTGCCGCGAAATTGCAAGTCGTTAAGGCTGTTAAAGAGCAGACCGGTCTTGGCTTGAAAGAAGCTAAAGACTTGGTAGATGGTGCTCCTTCCACCATTAAGGAAGGTCTTGATAAGGCGGCTGCCGAGGCTCTCAAGAAGGCTCTTGAAGAGGCAGGTGCAGAGGTTGAACTCAAGTAATTCGACCCATCTCGTATCTGCTTTACAACAGATACAAGGTATAGAACCTGTAAAAGGGTTCTATACCTTTTCGTCTTAATATAGACTAAATATTAAAATAAATAAAAACGATATAATTATATTGGTATTTTATAAAAAAACTTAATATAATAAATAAACAATATCGTATAATCCGGTAGCCGCAAGAGAGGGTGTTGACCTAAAAGAAAATTGGTTGATGGCCGGACAATAAATGAGAACCAAAACAATAACACAATATATAAAAAACCATTTGTATGGCTTCAAACAGAAAAACAGAAAGAGTGAATTTTGCTTCCATACAGAAGCAAATGCCTTATCCTGACTTTTTGGACATTCAGTTGAAGAGTTTTCGCGAATTTTTTCAGATGGACTCATCGCCTGAACAGCGTCGTCAGGAAGGACTCTACAAAGTGTTTTCGGAGAATTTCCCTATTTCGGACACTCGGAACAACTTTGTATTAGAGTTTCTTGATTATTATGTTGACCCGCCTCGTTATACTATTGAGGAGTGTCTGCAGCGTGGATTGACTTACAGTGTGCCTTTAAAGGCCAAGTTGAAATTGTATTGTACAGATCCTGACCATGAGGATTTCGCTACGCAGATTCAGGATGTTTATTTAGGAACTATACCTTATATGACACCTAAAGGTACATTCGTTATTAATGGTGCGGAGCGCGTTATTGTGAGTCAGCTTCACCGCTCACCGGGTGTGTTCTTTGGTACGAGTCGTCACACTAATGGTACTCAGCTTTATTCAGCTCGTATTATCCCGTTTAGGGGCTCATGGATTGAGTTCGCTACTGACATCAATAATGTGATGTATGCATATATCGATCGCAAAAAGAAATTGCCGGTAACCACTCTTTTGAGAGCTATCGGTTTCGAAAGTGATAAAGATATTCTTGAGTGCTTCGGGTTGGCGGAAGAAATTAAGGTTAGTAAAGCTGGTCTCTCCAAGTATATTGGTCGTCGTTTAGCTGCTCGTGTGCTTAAAACATGGACGGAGGACTTTGTGGACGAGGATACAGGTGAGGTGGTTACTATCGAACGAAATGGTGTTATCATTGAGCGTGAGCAGGAACTTACCAAAGAGAATATTCAAGACATTCTCGACTCTGGAACCAAAAGCATTCTGCTTCATCCCGAAGAAGAGAACATTAATGATAACAGTATTATCTTCAACACACTTCAGAAGGACCCAACTAACTCTGAAAAGGAGGCAGTACTATACATCTATCGTCAGTTACGTAATGCCGAACCTGCAGATGACAACACAGCACGTGAAGTCATCAACGGATTGTTCTTCTCAGAGAAACGCTATGACTTGGGAGATGTAGGTCGTTATCGTATCAATCGCAAATTGAATTTGGACATTCCTGTTGATACTCGTGTGCTAACAAATGAAGATATCATTGAGATTATCAAATATCTGATTGAGTTAATCAACTCTAATGCAGAGGTGGATGACATTGACCACTTGTCCAATCGTCGTGTCCGCACTGTAGGAGAGCAACTCTACAATCAGTTCGGTATTGGGTTGGCGCGTATGAGCAGGACCATCCGCGAGCGTATGAATGTGCGCGACAATGAGGTGTTTACTCCCACAGAACTTATCAATGCAAAGAGCATCTCGTCCGTTATTAATAGTTATTTTGGAACGAATGCACTTTCTCAGTTCATGGACCAGCAGAACCCTTTGGCTGAGATTACACACAAACGCCGTATGTCAGCCTTAGGTCCGGGTGGTTTGAGTCGTGATCGCGCTGGTTTTGAGGTTCGTGATGTGCACTATACTCACTATGGTCGCTTGTGTCCTATTGAAACACCAGAAGGACCTAACATAGGTCTTATATCTTCTTTGTGTATATATGCCAAAATCAACAACCTTGGTTTCATTGAAACTCCCTATCGCAAGGTGGAAAATGCTACTGTTGACCTTTCTGATGAGGGTGTTGTTTATATGACGGCCGAAGACGAGGAAAAGCATATTGTTGCTCAGGGTAATGCTCCGTTAGATGCGGAGGGACATTTTGTCCGTGATAAGGTGAAGGCCCGTTTTGAGGCGGACTTCCCTGTTGTAGAGCCTTCTGAAATCAATCTGATGGATGTTGCTCCTTCGCAAATCGCTTCCATTGCTGCTGCCCTCATTCCATTTTTGGAGCACGATGATGCCAACCGTGCCTTGATGGGTTCCAACATGATGCGTCAGGCTGTGCCTCTCATCACTTCTGAAGCTCCTATCGTAGGAACCGGAATAGAGGGACAACTGATACAGGATTCTCGTACGCAACTCACTGCTGAAGGTGAAGGCGAAGTCATTTATGTAGATGCTGATACTATCCGTATTCGCTACAACCGTTCCGAAGCAGAGGAATTCGTAAGCTTCGAACCGGCTGTTAAAGAATATAAGATTCCCAAGTTCCAGCGTACAAACCAAAATACAACAATTGACCTGCATCCTATCGTACGTAAGGGTGACACCGTGGTAGAGGGGCAAATCCTGACAGAAGGTTTTGCTACGCAAAATGGTGAATTGGCGCTTGGCAAGAACTTAAAAGTAGCATATATTCCTTGGAAAGGTTACAACTATGAGGATGCCATTGTCCTGAGTGAGCGTATTGTTCGAGAAGACATGTTTACTTCTGTGCATGTGGTTGAACAATTGCTTGAAGTGCGTGAAACCAAGCGTGGTATAGAAGAGTTCACTGCGGATATTCCCAATGTCAGTGAAGATGCCACCAAAGACCTTGATGAAAATGGTATCGTTCGTATTGGTGCTCGCATTGAACCCGGCGATATCATCATCGGTAAAATCACACCAAAGGGGGAAAGCGATCCTTCGCCCGAAGAAAAACTACTGAAGGCTATCTTTGGTGATAAGGCAGGTGATGTAAAAGATGCTTCTCTCAAAGCAAGTCCTTCGCTTTCAGGTATTGTGATTGACAAAAAACTATATCAGAAAGTAATCAAAGACCGCAAGGAAAAGCAGGATGACAAACTCAAGCAAGCTGAGATGCAGGCTCAATTCGAAGCCACTACAGGTGAACTCCGTCAACAATTGATTGAGAAATTGATAAAACTTACTGATGGCAAACTCTCTCTCGGCGTAAAGGACTTTATGGGTACTGAACTGATTGGAAAAAACTGCAAGTTCACTCCCGAACGTTTAGAGCAGATAGACTACAATTGCGTTATGCTTGACCACTGGACAAGTGATGAAGAGAAAAATGAACTCATTCGTAAATGTGTCTTGAACTACATCAAGAAATACAAGGAATACGATGCACAGCTCAAACGCAAGAACTATGATTTAACTATTGGTGACGAACTGCCCAACGGTATCGTTCAGATGGCCAAAGTCTATATTGCCAAAAAACGCAAAATTCGCGTCGGCGACAAAATGGCGGGGCGTCACGGCAACAAGGGTATCGTCAGCAAGATTGTTCGCGTGGAAGATATGCCGTTCTTGGCAGATGGCACTCCTGTTGACATTGTGCTCAACCCGTTGGGAGTACCTTCGCGTATGAACCTCGGACTTATTTGCGGTCGTTTTTTGTTATCTTTTAATCCTCGAGACGAAAAACTTGCCGATTTGTTTGTGTATTTCATTCATTTGTCGTAAC
>CAJOPG010000067.1 GCA_905236355.1 Paludibacteraceae bacterium
CGCACTTGACGGCTGCGAGCCCCAGTTGTAACACCAAGAGATAAAGGGGGCCAAAGTAGCCACATCTTCATGCGGGAACTGATTGAAGCTATAGCTAACCCCTCGTTTGCTGCTTTTTCTGAGATAGCACACTGCTGCCGACAAATCTTCGGCAGATTCAACTATTACTACACACTGCACACTCATCTCTTTGTAGGTCGCCTTGATAGTGGTCTTACCGGCAGATTTGGCCTCTACTATTCCGGCTGTCACACTGGCTGCCTCTGGATTGGTACTTACCCAACTTGCTTCATTGTTATCTATTATTTTCCCACCTGTCAGAAGCATAAGTGATTCCATATCACCTACATTCATCCGGAGTTGAGTCTCTGATATCAGCAACTCGCCGTCAGGAGTCGGCGTATGGGTACAAGAAACCAGAAGCGAAACCAATAACAACCCTGCAAATAGATGTTTCACAATGCCTTTCATATTATTCTGCAATTTTTATAACTTCTTCTGATAAACGCGTACCCAATCTACATACATAACCACAGGATTATTCTGTGGGTCATTGAATATATCATCATTTATCGTACCACCCATCGTGCCGCCCAATGCCATATTGATAATTATAAATTCAGGTCGGTCCGCAGTGAAAGGCCAATCCTCAAAAGTAGAATTATTGGACGAAGTAATAGTACCACTATACACATCATCTACATAGAAACGCAACATATCACAACCCAACAAATAAGTTTCTAACCACTCTACACCAAATACATGCCATTCATCCTGCAGATTGCTCAACGTCTGCTTATTGTTCCAATTGTTGCCCTTCAATCCATTCTTCTGGCGAGTATGCACTGCATGAGATGCCATATACGGACTATTCCCTACACACTCTACTATATCTATCTCGCCGCAAGTAGGCCAACTACCATAACCAAGCATCCAAAACGCAGGCCATGTTCCACCTCCATGAGGCACCTTTATCCTTGCCTCTATCTTCCCGTATGCAAAATCCTTTTTATTCTTTGTGTTGATACGAGCCGATGTATACTGATTGTTTTCATACGCTTCCTTCTTTGCCTCTATCTCCAAGCAACCATTCTGTACACGCAAGTTCTCTAATCTGCTCGTATAATACTGCTTCTCTTGATTGCCCCAACCACCACCACCAGTCTCTATGTTCCACACATCAGTATCTAATGAATTTCCATTAAACTCATCCTCCCAGACCAACTCATATTCACCCTTATATGTGCCACCCTCCTGAGTTATATATACATCTGCCGTCCCTTCCAATTTACCACTCTTCGCCGTTATAACAGCATGACCATCATTCTTTGCCTCCACAAAACCATGATTTACCTCAGCTATGCTCTCATCCGAACTGCTCCATTCTACATTTGCAGAAGGAGTGGCAGTGAGTTGCTGTATATCACCCACTGTCATAACTAACATATTAGGACTGACACGAATATTAGAACTCACATCACCACTTCTATCGCACGAACAAAGCATACATCCGCATACCAATAGACCAACTAAAATCTTGCTTGATTTCATAAATATTGTCAATCTTATTATTTTTTAGAACTCGGCGATACAACCAAGCATCGCCGAGCAATATCATTTTTTCTTATTTCTTATAGATAAAGCATGCATCATACTGAAGCATTGTACCAGCTGTCGGACCACTCAAAAATACCAAAGCATTAATACCAGTAGTATTGTTGCTACCATATTGCAGACCTTGACTCGTAAAGGTGGTCATAGGTATCTCTATCTCATGCCATGAACCATCACGAGTAAAGTCACCTGCAATAGCAATTTTATTACCATTGTCTACAAACTCTGTAGCACCAATCGTTACCTGACCTTTACCGGTTGTTCCATCCAACTCAAGACAATGACTTGCATTATCAGTCGACTTCATTGCAATGTGAAAATAATATGCAGAAGGATCCTCCATAACGGCAGCCATCTTATTGAGTTCTGCCAGGCGCAAAGTCCCTACATTCTGTCCTAAACCTGACCAACCCACATTGGTTACCTGGAAAGCAGGCCAACCTTCAGCCTCACCATAGAAGTTCATACCTGTTGTCTCACCTGCATTGTATGTCTCATCCCATACCCACAAGTTTACACCATTTTCTTGATCGTCAATGTATAAATCAGCAAGTATTCTTCCCTCAAGTTTAGCACGAGTAATGTCATCCAATTGGAAGAGAATATAGTTCGTTCCCTTCAGTGATGCAGGCAAATTGTCATCAATCACAGGATTCTCGCCACCACCTCCTGCGGTGACAGTTACCATTGCTGATAATTCTTGTTCGCCAATCTTGGCGGTAATAATGGCATTACCAACGGCAATACCCTTTACCAAACCGGTAGCATCCACTGTTGCGATGTCGGTTTTGTTTGATGACCATTCGGCAGTTGCAGAAGGAACTACAGAAAGTTGCACGGTTTCATCTACTGCTACACTTACTTGGGTCTTGTCCAGTTTATACTCTGACCCGTTTCTGCCATTACATGCAGCGAAACCAACCAATGTCAAAGCTGCCATAGCAGCTGCAAAAAATTTGTTTGCTTTCATTTTGTTGTTTGTTTTAGGGTTAATAATAGTGGTTGTTTGATAATGTTGTTTATAGCATTTATTGATAATTAGGATTCTGTGTTAGCGACGGATTTAATTCACGCTGCTTTTGTGGAATTGGGAAAATCTCATGTTTACCTTCCACAAATGCTGCCATCTGACCTTGAGCCGCCGTTGTTTCCGTTGCCTTATAGGCATCCATGTGGGCCTTTACTCCATTACCATCAAGTCCGTTCCAACGGACAATGTCAAACCAGCGATGACCCTCCATGGCCAGTTCCACTCTGCGCTCATGTCTTATCGCCTGCTGTAGTGTCGGACTGGCAATCTCCACTCCGTTCACACTGAACTTATAACCGGGATATAAAGGCATACTGCGAGCAGTGCGAATCTCATTCAAATCAGCCTGAGCCGTAGCATCATCACCCATACCTAAAGCCGCCTCTGCGTGCATCAGCAGCACATCGGCATAACGGATAATCGTGTTGTTGATTTCACCACGGGTGGCATGACCCAAGTTTTCAAAATCCGTACCCGTTTCATTCTTATACAATGCCCGTTTCCGACTCACATACCTACTGCCAAGATATATCTCCTCGTTCGGGACTTCTATCAGACTGTCAAGCGGAGTAAGTATCGTAGCATCACGCCGTTTGTCTCCTTCTTCATATTCGTCATACAGGTTCTGTGTCGGTTTGTTGAATCCCCAACCACCGCCGAGAAGCGAAGAGCGGGAACGGGTAAGTATCACCGAGAATGTACCACGGGTTGCACCGAAGCCGCCTGCATCTGCACCATAGTCAGATGTTGCCTCTTCCATATATTGGACTTCAAACACAGATTCCACACCATTCTCGCCTGCCAGAGTGAACAAATCGGCATAGTCGGCTATCAGGTTGTACTCGCCCGATGCAATGATGCTGTCACCCCAGGCCTTCGCCTTCTTATAGCAGTCGTCGGCACTCATACTCACCTGCTTGTTCCAATAGTCGCCTGCCATATACAAATAGGTTTTCAGAAGCATTGCCTGCGCCGCACCTTTTGTTGCTCTCCCTAAATCTGCCGCATCATATTTCGAACGCACCCAGAGATATTCATTGGCTTGCTCCAAATCTGCGATAATGGCCTTGAACACATCATCCACTGATGCACGCTCTACAAGCCAACCATCCGTACCGTCCACCACATCCAATACCAAAGGCACACCACCAAAAATCCTCACTAATCTGAAATAATACATCGCCCGCAGAAAATATGCTTCACCTAAAAGTCTGTTCTTCAAACTCTGATTCATCAACGAATCGGTTCCCACATTCGGAATATTTCTCAAAGAGAGATTACATCTCCCAACACCTAAGAAGTTGGCACGGTAAATATCATTCAGCAAGTCATTGTTGGAAATTGTTTTCCAGTTCTCCATGTCGTATGCATTCGACATATCATTCAGGTTCTGACCGCCTTTCAATGCATCATCACTTACAATATCACCAATAAACCATTCCGGACAATAGGTCGTAGAATACTCCCATTGTAACGGAACATAGTCCGAATTGATGTTGTTTATACATGACTGACCGCTTGAGAAGAAATCCTCCACCGTATCAACAGCAGGCGAAGGTGCGGTCAAATAATCTACACAAGCAGTCATGCTTGCCACAAGCATACCGAGTGCTGACACCCGGAATATTCTATTCATTGTCTTCATAGTTCCCATGCATTAGAAGTTAAGATTTACACCAAATGTCCAAGTACGACTCTGCGGATAGTTTCCATAATCCACGCCACTACCCACCTCAGGGTCAAAACCCGTATATTTGGTTATTGTAAACAAATTGTTTCCACTAACATATACACGCGCCCGTTGTATGTGAGCTTTCTCCGTATATTGTTTCGGAATTGTATAACCTATCTGCAAATTCTTCAACCTGAAATAAGAAGCATCTTCTATAAAGCGTGAAGATGTTTCATTGTTACTTGGAGCACCCACCGGATTCGGCAAGGCTGTTGCACTCCTATTCTCAAGCGCCATCCAATTTATGCCTTTATTCTGTAATGCCTCACGAACCAAATCGGTATAGCCGATCCACACATTGTCCATCTTCTTAGAAAGTGTCATTTCATTACCGGCTCCTTCTGTAGAATGACGCAATGCGTTATATACATCCACATCCGCCACACCTTGGAAGAATATCTGAACATCCACACCATAAAAATCGGCACCCAAGTTCAAACCGTATGTAAATGCCGGGAACGGATTTCCGATTTGGGTCTTGTCATAGTCATCTATCTTCCCGTCCGGTTTGCCGTTAGGACCACTAATATCCTTATACTTGGCATCACCGGCATGTACACCAATTGTTGTAGCATCGTATGAGTATAAGTGTTCAAGTGCTTCCTCATCACTTTGATATACTCCTTCATATTGATAACCCCAAAATGCCCGCAAAGGATAACCCTTGTTTATGATAGCCCTATCCGGATATTGGGGCGAACCTCCATTCATCTTCAGCAGTTCATTCTTTATCCAAGAAAAGTTGCCACCTATGTTGTAATGAACCTTTCCTACTTGATTCTCATGATTTAATGCCAATTCTACACCTTGATTCCTTATCACACCTACATTCTGAACCATCGGGAACTGTGAACCCGCATGTGCAGGAGCCGGCACATAAAGCAACGCATTTTTTGTATCACGCAGGAAATAGTCTATTGAACCGCTCAACTTACCATTCCAGAATCCGAAATCAATACCGGCATCCCATTGTTCGTTGGTTTCCCATTTGCCGTCTTCATTCACATAGGTCGTTATAGTTGCACCCTTCACATTAACGGCAGGATTGCCTAATACATAACTCGAAAAATAAGTGCCGTCTTCTATCTTCAAAACAAAATCGTTTTCGTTAACACCGTCATTACCTACTTGTCCCCAGCCGGCACGAATCTTCAAGTTATCAAGCCATGACAATTCCCGGTCTTTTATAAAACTTTCTTCTGACAGACGCCATGCCAAAGCAACCGAAGGGAAGAAACCCCACGGATTCTTTTTGAACTTACTGGAACCATCGGCACGGAAGTTGGCAGTTATCATATAACGACTATCGTAACTATAGAACACACGACCAAGAAATGACAAACGACGTTGTCTGTCCACATTGTCAGAAGAAGGTGTGATATCTTCGGTTGCCTTCTTCAGATACCAGTTTTCCTCTACCGGATTCAATATAGAGGCTCCCGCACCTCCTATTGAGTAATAGTCATATTGTTGCCATGTCTGACCCACCATCACTGAGAAGTTATGTTTTCCTATCTCCCTTGCATAAGTAAGAGTGGTCTCCTCCAACAATGTATTGTAGCGGGTCATTGAACTGGATACATAGTTTTTCTCACGCTTGTCATAGTTGCTATATGCGTATGCCGTCCCGAATGAACGGGAACGATTGATACTGTTATCCAAGCTCAATGAAGAACGCAACTTCAATCCTGATACCGGAGTTATCTCCAAGAACAAATCACCTACCCAACGATTGGCCTTATTATTCGGAAAGTTCTCATTGATTACTGAGAACGGATTATACACATTTTTAAAATTACTTGATGCTGCAGTCTGACCACTCAAGTCCTGCCCTAATTTATTTACTGACCCTTCAGGATAATGTGTGGGGTCCCACGGAGCCATTCTTAACGATTGCGACAGCACACCGGCATTTGCATTGTTGTTGGAAGCATCATTATGAGCAGAGTTGGCCATGAATGACAAGTGCTCACCGATGCGCAACCATTTCCGCACTTCATAGTCGGAGTTAAAACGCAGAGTCAGACGCTGATAGTCAGACCCCTTCAGCGTTCCGTCCTGCCCGAAATAACTGGCGGAGAAACTATAATGACCTTTGTCGTTACCACCATCTATTGACAGATTATAATTATGGATAAACGCATTCTTCCTGAACACTTCGTCCTGCCAATCTGTATCTATTGATGAATAATCCAGTCCGTCCGGGTACTTATCTGACAAGACAGTAGGATAGTACGGATTATTTCCTGTGTTATAAAGCGACATCCATGTATTAAAACCTTTGTTGTAATATACATCCAACGCATCCGCACCGTTCTTCATCGCATCTATCGCCAACTTTGTTTCCGCCATCTCGCGGGCACCCATCAAATCCAGTTTGCGCCAACGATTCTGGATACCCCAATAGGCATCGAAACTGATATTGGCTTTACCTTCGCCGCCCGACTTGGTCGTAATCAGTATCACACCGTTTGCACCACGGCTACCATAAATTGCTGTTGCCGATGCATCCTTCAATATTTCCATTGATTGGATGTCGTTTGGAGCCAAGAAACTTATATCGCTTGTTATCACACCGTCAACTACATATAACGGGTCGTTGCCGCCCATCGCAGAGCCGATACCACGGATACGGATAGTGGCAGCACCGCCAGGAGTTCCGCTCGAACTGTTTACTGTCACACCAGCTGCACGCCCTTGCAATGCCTGATCCAAACCCGCAGCAGGGGTTTTGGTCAGTTGGTCGGCCTTCACCGATGTTACAGCACCTGTTAGATCCGACTTTTTCATCACGCCATAACCGATTGCCACTACTTCCTGCAGTTGTACATTGTCCGGTTCCAACGTTACACGCATCGGTCCTGCCGTTGCTGCAATTTCCTGCGTCTTGTAGCCCATATAACTGAACACAAGCACATCCCCCGGTTTTGCCTGCAACTCAAAATTGCCGTCAAAGTCGGTAATCGTTCCGTTTGTTGTACCCTTCACTTGCACACTTGCACCAATAACAGGGTCAGGCTCGTCACTCGCCCTCACTACACCCGTTATCTTTTGTTGGGCATGCAGCACCAGTGCCGACATACACATACACAAAATAGGAAGAATTCTCTTCATGATTTTAGATATTGGTTAAATTATTAATTTGTTTCGTATTCCGATATGCAACCGTCTCTGCAAGGACAATGCAAAGATATTACATTCATTCGTATCATGCAACATTTCGAAACATTTCACATATATTCTTGATTTCACAAAATTTCACAATCCGCTTCCACTCAATACCCTCTAGTATATCTATTCTATTCATTCTCAACTATTAATGAGGCAAAATACTCTTTCATATTTGCTTGCTCTTCCATGCCCATCTTCCGCCGCAATCGATAGCGCATCATCTCCACTCCACGGGTAGTCATGTGCATCAGTGGGGCTATTTCTTTCGTGAGCAAACCCATGTGGATATAAGCACACAACTTCCTTTCGTTCTTGTTCATCCATGGGAAACGTTGCGATAGTTTGTGCAAAAACTGGTCGTTCACGATGTCAAAGTTCTCTTCGAATCGTCCCCAGTCCACATTTGAGTCTTTTGCTTGTCCCAACTTTTCTTGCAACACTTCCAACTCTTCTCGTGCTGCCCCCAACTGTTTCAGCCTCAAACTCTCACTCAATTTGCGCAGATGAAGTTGAAGTTCTTCCACCCACTCTTTCTGATTGACCTGCGTCAGCAACAAGGAGCCCAACTCCTGACTCTTCGTTTTCAACTCAAACTCCGCCTGACTTTTTTCCAGTTGCAGAATCCTCAACTCCTGACGATGCTGCTCCTCCCTAAAATATTCTTGTTGCGCACGCATCTCCTCATTCTTTTTTTCCTCCAACTCACGCTGGCTTCTGGTAACCAACAAGAATATGAAACATCCCACAAAAACGCCGACTCCCAATCCCAATATGATATATATAACTTTCGCCCACCAGGTTTTGTACCAAGGCGGTAATATCCTGAACTTGCACATTGCCACATACTCCTCACCCGTCTCTATATTCTTAGCCTTCACCTCCAAACAATAGTCCCCATTTTCTAAAGATATATATTCACGCTCACTTCTGCCGGTCAACGGTGAAAACTCCTTTTCTTTAGGCGACAATCTATAGGAATAGAGGTTCTCCTTTCCTGTTATAGATATTCCGCTACATTCCACCTGAACGGAATATACACCATATGCCAACTCTATTTCCCTCACTCCGGTCAGCGGTGATTGTCCAAACACTATTTCTCTATCACCGTCACGGAATACCATCCTCCTTATAAATACAGGGTGTTTCTCATCGACACCTTGTCCGTCCTTCCCTGAGTAAGACACCAATGAATAACCATCAACCATGCCCACTATCAGTTCTCCGTTATCTGTGAAGTTAATATGCTGGAACCCTCCTATGAACTGTCCTGAACCATCCATTACCAACTCACTCCGGTCGGCATATACATTCGGTTGCAGTTGCCGTCTCACTTTCAGTTTATCTCCAAGAATATACCAGACATTGCCTTCTTTGTCATCGGTTATAAGTGAATAATAGTCTTTCCCGTCAAGCAGGTCAAACAATCTTCCGCCCTCTTGTAGTCTGCCTTCAGCATCCACCACGCCACAATAGTCCCTTGAGCAGATTACTACTTCCTCCCCTACTTTCTGTACTGTCAGCCAGTCGTGGCCTGCATTATAAGCACATATCAACTCTGCTGTCAGTTGCTTTTTATCTTCAGACAGGTTCAGTTTTTCCACTCCTCCGTTCGACATGGCCCATATTTGTCCTATTCCATCTATCTCATAGCGTAATGCCGTCTCTTCAAATCCCTCTATCTTCCATGCGAACTGCCATCTCTCGCCTTTTCGTTCTAACCAGTACAGGCCATTGTAGCTACCGGCAATGACATGGTCTGCATCCCACATGCGGATAGTCCAAAAGCCATCTGACAGACATATCGGGCGAAGATGCATCCCTTCCACCTCATATAATCCCCTATTATGACAGCACAACAGACTACTGCCGACCTCACACAAGTTCCACACCTGTCCCTGACTGCCTTCCACTATTTGCAGAGCCTCAGTTGTTTGCTCATTTGTCACATAAAGTCCCTGATTGGTACCCAGATACAATTTCCCCTGCCAATAAGCAGAGGTATATCCAGAGCCGCAATCCACATCAGCGTCCATCAAGTGCTGCACCGACGAGGATAGTCTCAGGCAGGAGATTCCTTTGTCTAACCCGGCCCACAAATTACCCTCTTTATCAAATAGTAGCGACAATATGGTATTGTTCAGCAAGCCATTGCGCATGCCGTAGTACCGGCAGTTATGACCCTGTCTGTCCATTGTCACCACACCACCCCTCACCGTTCCCAGGGCAATACAATTATCACAAATCGCCGCCGTATAAAGTTGGTTTTTCCGGATATAGGCATCCGCATCAGTAACTAATCGATTGATAGTTTGACCATCATACACATACAAACCTTTCAAATCGGTTGAAATCAGCACTTCTCCATTCTCCCACTCCGAGAGGCATCTTACTTCAACACCATCCAACTGCTCCGAACCATGCAGCCTGTTAAGATTTTGTCCGACAAATAGATATACACCTGAATTAGTGCCCACATACACCCCCCCGTTCACTACCGACATCACGAACATCTGGCAATCAGCAGCATATACTTCCGGCGAGAAGGTGGCAATCCGCTCCTCCACTGACAACACTTTGTCTGACCATACACCCTTTATAATATAATGCCGTGTTTGTATATACAAATTACCATCTAAATAGCAGATGTTCCACACTTCACCGAATTTCTGATACTTTTCTTGCAAGCTCTCCGACAATGACACATATTGCATTTCCCCCCGCTGACCGGCAGTGAAATAACCAAATTCATCCTTTCCTCCTACCCACATCTCACCTGTCGGGGCCTCCGCTATAGCACGCACCACCGTACCGCCCCATATTCCATACACTTGCCAATGACTGCCATCATACTCCAACAAACCATAGTTGTTGGCAGCATACAGCCAACCACTTCCATGCTCTACTATCTGCCAGTTTTGAGTACCGGCACTATAGTCTTGAGGCAGATAATTATCAATAGGAATCCGCCATGCTGCTTTCACCTGTACACTAAAAGAAAACAGCAAGACCGCTAAAATTATATTTGCAAACAAGCGCTTTTTCATACGCTCTGAATTTTATGGCGCAAATATACGCTATAGTTTTCACATATACAACAAGCGAGTAAGAAATAATGCAAATTACAAATAAATATATAACAAAATATTAGATGTATCGTGAAGTAATTTTGAGAAAATAAAAACTGCCATAAATACTACTTCATAGCTTATTATTACTTGCATATAACACCTACAGCAAACATGAGATAGTGTTCGGTGAAATATCTATATACCTGTTGTGAAAATATGTAGCAACCGCATCAAAACACAACAAGTCCCTTGCAAGTAATCCATTAAGTATCTGACAGTCATTCTTCGGGTATTGTGTCAGGTATAGAAGAAGCGAGAAAGGACCACGAGCCATATTGATATTCAAAGAGTTATACAACCTATTCTATCCGTGATACTTTCAGTGTCTTATTTACCGACAAGTAATTAATAGAGATGCCCCGTTGGCAGAATCAGACCGGCGCATATTTGATTCTTTCCATCAGTTTATTATTACAACTGACCCTGTAATTAGTATTGTGTGGTCTGCTGAATCACTAATAAATCACTAATAAATCACTAAAGAATCACTAAAGATTTATTGCTGTTATGTTGCTGCCAATCGGCAGCATGGGTACTACATTTTTTATCCCTCAAACAGGTAGAGATGACGACTCATCGGTTTTCAGGAGCACTTTCAGGTGATTATTGGCTGAATCCTGCCCCCCATATACCCCTATTATTATTGACATGCGCCATTTTACTTGCATTCACTCCCATATAAGTCTCTTTCTGCCTTGACAGATTGCAAATGATATGTTCTTCCCGAATTTTTCATTTTCAATTTTTAATTATAATCTGTATCTTTGCAGGCTCTAACATTACAGCGGAAACAATAAACAACTATAACAGATATGACAAGTAAACAAATCCGTCAATCATTTCTGGACTTTATGGCATCGAAGGGTCACAAGATTGTACCCTCTGCCCCAATGGTCATCAAAGACGACCCTACCCTCATGTTCACCAATGCGGGTATGAACCAGTTCAAGAACATCATTCTGGGCAACGACCCTATTACTTTTCGTCGCGCTTGTGACTCACAAAAATGTCTGCGTGTCAGCGGCAAGCATAACGACTTGGAAGCGGTGGGCAACGATACCTATCACCACACTATGTTCGAAATGCTCGGCAATTGGTCGTTTGGCGACTACTTCAAAGAGGAGGCCATTGACTTTGCGTGGGAATATCTGACCGAGGTGCTTAAAATAGACAAGGACAGACTATATGTGACCGTATTTGAAGGTTCTCCTGCAGAGGGGCTTCCGCGTGACGACGAGGCGGCAGAACTATGGAAGAAGCATGTCAGCGCCGACCGTATTATCCTGGGTAACCATCACGACAATTTCTGGGAAATGGGTGACACAGGCCCCTGCGGTCCATGCTCTGAGATACATATCGACCTACGCAATCAGGACGAGATTGACAAGATACCGGGCCGTGAGATGGTGAACAAAGATCATCCGCAGGTTATTGAGATTTGGAATATTGTCTTTATGCAATATCTTAAGAAAGCAGACGGTTCATTAGAAGGATTACCCAACAAAGTGATTGACACAGGTATGGGCTTCGAGCGCTTGTGCATGGCAATGCAGGGCAAGCAGTCAAACTACGACACCGATGTCTTCCAACCGATGATTCACAAGATTGAGGAACTGAGTAATTGTGGAAATGAGGACGTGAAACATCAATATATGTACGGCAAAGACCCGAAAACAGATGTGGCTTTCCGCGTTATTGCCGACCACATTCGCACCATCTCCTTTGCCATCACTGACGGTCAGTTGCCATCCAATGCCAAGGCAGGCTATGTCATCCGCCGCATACTACGCCGTGCAGTACGCTATGGCTACACCTTCTTGGGACAGAAAGAGGCGTTCTTATATAAGCTGGTACCGCAACTCATTCAGGACATGGGCGAGGCCTACCCTGAACTGAAAGCCCAACAGAGTCTTATAGAAAAGGTGATTAAGGAAGAGGAGGAAGCCTTCCTGCGCACACTTGAAAAAGGAATTTCACTGCTTGACAAACTAATGAAGGAGCAAGCGACAAAAGACAAAGGGCAGAAAATTATCAGTGGGAAGGATGTGTTTACCCTCTATGACACCTATGGTTTCCCGCTTGACCTGACAGAACTGATTCTTCGCGAGAATGACTACACTACCAACGAGGAAGAGTTCAACCAAGAGATGCAAAAGCAGAAAGAGCGTGCCCGCAATGCCCAAAAGCAGGAAACCGGCGATTGGATTGTATTGAAGGAGGGCGAGACCGAGTTTGTAGGCTACGACACATTAGAATGTAAAACCGAGATTCTGCGCTATCGTCAGGTTCGTCAAAAGGATAAAACCTTCTATCAGATAGTTCTTTCCCAAACACCTTTCTATGCAGAAAAGGGGGGTCAGACAGGTGATACGGGAATAATAATTGAAGACGGAAAGTCGGAAGAAGGAAGTAGCATAAAGATTACAGATACAAAAAACGAGAACAATCTGGCTGTGCATATAGCCACAGAATTACCGCAAAACCTGACAGCCACCTTCATTGCACATGTGGATGCCGACCGCCGTCAGTGCATTGCCAACAACCATACTGCCACCCACCTGCTCCATCATGCCCTGCGCACAGTGCTTGGCACACATGTAGAGCAGAAAGGGTCGCTGGTAACGCCCGACTTTCTTCGTTTTGACTTCTCTCATTTCCAGAAAGTAACATCCGAGGAATTGCGTCGTGTTGAGCAACTGGCTAATAAGTTGGTTCGGGCCGACTACCCGCTTGAGGAGAGCCGCCACACACCTATTGCAGAGGCTCGTAAGATGGGAGCAATGGCACTCTTCGGAGAAAAATATGGTGACGATGTGCGCGTTATCAAATACGGCGACTCTATCGAACTCTGTGGTGGCACCCATGTCAGCAGCACCGGCCGTATCGGCTCTATCCGTATTCTAATGGAAACCAGTGTGGCAGCAGGTGTGCGTCGTATTGAGGCAGTAACTGCCGCCAAAGCCGATGAACTCTATTATGCCCAGCAAGATATGATTACATCGTTACGCGGTCTCTTCAACAACGCACCCGACCTTGCCGGTGCCATCCGCAAGGCTATTGACGAAAATATAGGTTTGAAGAAAGAAGTGGAGCTGTATATGCAGGAGAAAATGGTTCAGTTCCGCGACAAACTTATAGAGCAGGCAGAAGATATCAACGGAGTAAAAATAGTGAAACTCTGCGGCGAGGTCAATCCTGACATGGTTCGCGGCGTGCTTCCTCTGCTCCGCGGTAAGTTTACGGAGGTCCGCTTTGCCGTTGTGGGAGCCACGTCTTTTGAAGGAAAGCCCATGATATCTGTATTCCTGTCACAACCGCTTATCGATGCCGGTCTTAACGCCGGAGCACTCATCAAGTCTGCCGCCAAACATATTCAAGGCGGTGGCGGCGGCACAGCGTTTATGGCTACTGCCGGCGGCAGAAATACCGACGGTCTGAATGATGCCATGCAAGAGATACTGGCACATATAGTATAAAAAGGACTTGTATCCAAGTATTTGTCTTACCCTTACTCTGTCTTCAAAACAGGTGTAAGGGTAAGATTATTTAAGCGTTCACGCGTGTCATTATGGAAGATAATGAGAGAATCGCGATCCGCTTTGGGAATAGGAACTCTGTCCAAGGTATCCACCAACTCCGGTGTCGGGAGAAGGAAATACTGCTTCTTGCCCTTCCAACTGCCCTTGTGAACATATACCGGAAGGTATGACACATCCAAAATAGTCCTTTCCGTTGTAAGGAAACGGACAGAGGCCAAAATCCCCCCGTTGCTCCCCCGCCAACGTTGATTGCTTATCAGGTTGCCTAAAGAATAGAACACAGGAACCTGCCGACCGTCAGCCGTTGTAATAACCTCATATTCCTGCACTACATGCGGATGACTTCCTATTATCAAGTCAAAACCCAAATCTGCCAGCCAATAGGCCAACTTGCGCTGATTGTCTGAGGCTTTTGTCTTGTATTCTACACCCCAGTGTACACACATTATACGAAAGTCGGCATCCCGCTGCAAAGAGGTCTGATAGTCTTTTCGTATCTCAGCCGTATCAAGCCTATTCACTACGCAGGGCGCAGTAACAGGCAGACCGTTTGTCCCATAGGTGCAGTTGAATATGGCAAATGTAAGTTGCTCCTGACTATTTCCAAGTGTTATATAGCAGGGATATAATGAATCGCGAGAGAGACCATCCGCATAGGCTCCGGCATAGGGCAGACACCTTTGCTCCAACTGACCGATTGTACGTTCCATTCCCTCTTTGGAGCAGTCCATTACATGATTATTGGCGAGGAGAAACAGATTGAATCCTGCCCCCTCCAAGGCATCAAGATAACTGTCCGGAGCAGAAAATTTAGGATAACCCGAAACCCTCCCTGCCAACGGGGTCTCTAAATTCACAATATTATAATCAGACTGATTGAGATAGGGCTGTATAGGAACAAAACAATCGAAATAGTCATAGCCGTCAACTGTCTTTGCCCACTTTGCTTGTGTAAGATGCGACATGGCATCGCCTGCAAAAAGAACCGACAATGTATCTTGCGCAAGCGCACTGTATACAGCCAATACAAGCAGGGAGGATAGTATATATCTCATTGCCGCTCGATTTATAAAGAGTTTTTTTCTATTAAGAGAGAGGGCAAACTATCAACACCATCTTGTCAGGAGCCCCTTGAGTCAATACTGCTCCGTTTCATTTGGGAAAGAACTTTCTTTTACAGCCGTAATATAGTTTCCAACCGCTTCCTTCACTATGTCACCGAGTTCGGCAAAATGCCTGAGAAACTTAGGCTTGAAACCTTGATTCATACCAAGCATATCATGCAGCACCAGCACCTGACCATCAGTGCCGTTGCCTGCTCCTATTCCAATGGTAGGAATCTTCACCGTCTCGGTCACTTTTGCTGCAAGAGCGGCAGGAATC
>CAJOPG010000068.1 GCA_905236355.1 Paludibacteraceae bacterium
CCAAGAGAAAAACTCAATTTTATGACACCTAAAGATTGCTTCTTCAAATATTTTTCCTAATTTTGCACTTTGATGTTGAACCTGCCCAACCGCATCAAAAAATACTTTTATAACTCCTTGCAAATCAATAGGGGGGGCTTCTTGGATTGTTCCTGAGTTTGTCTAAACCTATATGACGCCTAAGTAATGATTATCAGATACATATCCCTCTTTACAGAAGCCTGTTATATTTTGATGCGGTTGTCCTGAGTTTTTTAACATTTCAATATGTGGCATGATATTTGAAAAATAAAAGGTCGATAATATTTGGAATTAAAAATTAGGATTCATTATGATAACTCTCTTGTTAATATTGTTATTGCTCTCACAACCTGCTGTGTCACAAATATATTCTGATGAAGCATTGTATAAAGGCTATCTAACGGATGATATGAAACTCTGGAAAGAGTATATTATTTCAGCCGATTGGGACAGAATGGGTAACAAGGAGCGTGTGCGCTTGCTCAACTACGAATACGGATACATTGCCTACGCTTTGTCGGCGAAGGATCCTGATGTAAAGCAACTTCTTGCTAATTTCAATAAGCATCTTAACTCTATGGATGGAAAAATGGAAGAGGCAACACGACTTACTTATCTTTCGGCTGCAGCTTCATATGCTATCTCGCTCAACAAATTCACCATCGCTAATAATGCCCCCAAAACATTCAACTATGCAGATGAAGCTCTCACAACAGACCCTGACAATCCATTAACACTAACACTTCGTGGTAGTATTTATTTCTACTGCCCTAAGAGTTTTGGGGGCGATAAAAAGATGGCTCTGAGATATTTGGAAAAGGCGGAGCAACTTTTTCAACAGAAGGGAGACACTATCAACAATTGGAACTATCTATCCACGCAAATGATTACCGTTCAGTGCTTGGATAAGATTGGCAATAAGCAAGAGGCCATCCGAAAATGCCGGGATATTCTGCAGCGAGAGCCCGATTATGCATACATTCGCGACTGCTATCTGCCGGAGTTGTTAGGTAACAAACCACGCCGTAAAAGTGCAGGCGGCAATGTCGCCGCTTCCATTGTCAGCGGATTGGAATAAGGTGAACTGTCAGAGGGCACTTTTGATTTTCCGACTCTTTCCCTACATCTGACAACGCACGCTGTCAACACGAAAATGAGCGAACTTGTTCACCGCATACTCTTGTTTTGGTAATAACACTTCGTGAAGAATCAAGAGTATTATTATGACAAGACGGGAACCGGTGGGTTCCCGTCCTGTCTCTACTTGCTTCGGACTTACTCCAATGCCTTCTTGATTTGCTCTATCATCAGAGCGTATTCCGCATCGGACAGATACACTTCCTTCGGGTTCATGCGGAAAGTACCGCCAAAGTCGGGACCGTCCGTATATTTGGGAACCAAGTGGAAATGCAAGTGCGAAAGCGTGTCAGCATACGCACCGTAATTGATTTTCTCCGGTTGGAAAACCGTCTGCATGGCACGCGTAACTCTTGCTACATCCGCCATAAACGCATTGCGTTCGCTGTCTGACAACTCGTTCAGGTCGTTCACATGCTTGTCGTATGCCACAAGGCAACGACCGTGATAGGTTTGCTCCTTAAAAAGGAATACACGGGAAACAGCGAGATGCTCAATCTCAATCATTAAGTCTTTCTGCGTTTGATTGTTGGTACAATACAGACAATCTTTAGGGTCGGAATACATATTATCTGTTGGTTGATGTTATATTTTATATTCTAAGTTTTATTGTTCACATTCATAATCGGGGCAGGGGGTGCCGTATTTCTCAAACTCAAGTGTGGAATGGCTGATGCCGGCCTCCTGCAGTTGATGTTTCAATTCTTCCTTCACATCGTCAATTCTGTCAAGTTCGTCTATCACCACATGTGCGGTGAGGGCGTTTTCAGTGGTGCTGATAGCCCATATATGGATATGGTGTATATCTTTGACATGTTCGTTGCCGGCAAGCAGACTTTGTATCTTGTCCAATTCTATTCCTTCTGGTATCCCGTCTACGGCCAAGCGAAGACTGTCGTGCAGCAGGTTCCATGTGCTGACGAGTATTACTATAGCAATGACGATAGAGACGATGGGATCAATGACATACCAATCGGTGAAGCGGATGACGATACCTGAAATGACAACACCCACCGATACCAGCGTATCCGCCACCATGTGCAAGAAAGCACCGCGTACATTCAAGTCGTGTTGTTGTCCTTTCATCAGCATGAGGGCAGTGACGCCATTGATGATAATACCCACACCTGCAGTCCATGAGATGGCGGTGCCGTTGATGGCAACGGGTTCTCTGAACTTGTGGATGCTCTCCACTATAATGGCGCCTACAGCCATAAGCAGAATAATGGCATTGAGCAGAGAAATGAGTATGGTTGATTTCTTGTAGCCGTAGGTATAGCGGGCGTTGCTATGTACTTTGGCAAGACCGAAGGCAATAAGAACAAGCAGCAGTGAGAACACATCTGACAGATTGTGTCCGGCATCTGACAATAACGACAAACTATCCTGCCAAAATCCGACACCTGCTTCGATGACTACGAAAAGCAGGTTGAGAACGATGGCAACAATAAAAACGGAGTTTAACGACTGACCCGCAGCATGGTGATGGTGATGATTGTGTGACATAAGGCAAATCTGTTTAATGTTCTTTTCTTTTTTTGATGCTGCAAAATTACTCTTGTTTGTTTGTGCGGACAATCGCATGAAATAAGGAAATGTCAGAGATTCCTATTCACCATTTGTAGGTACAATAAAGGCATATCGTCATGATATGCCTTTATTGTAGTTTTATTTGTCATGTCAGTCAATCCATTCGAATCCTGTGTAGGGTTGCAAGGCTGCCGGAATATGGATGCCCCTTTCTGTCTGGTTGTTTTCCAGCAATGCTGCCACAATACGCGGGAGGGCAAGGGCAGAGCCGTTGAGCGTATGGCACAATGCGGTTTTTTTGTCTTCCTCTCTGCGATAACGGCATTTGAGGCGGTTGGCCTGATAAGTGTCGAAGTTGGAAGTAGAACTTACTTCTAACCAGCGGTGCTGTGCCTCGGAATATACTTCGAAGTCGTAGCAGAGGGCGGCTGTGAACGACATGTCGCCTCCGCATAGACGCAGAATGCGGTAGGGTAGTTCCAGTTTCTGCAACAGTCCTTCCACATGTGCAAGCATCTCTTTGTGCGACTCATCGCTGTGCTCCGGTGTGTCGATACGCACAATCTCTATTTTGGAGAACTCGTGCAGACGATTCAGTCCGCGCACATCTTTACCATAGGAGCCAGCCTCGCGTCGGAAACACTCGGTGTAGGCGCAGTTTTTGATAGGCAGTTGCTTCTCCTCAAGAATCACATCACGATAAAGATTGGTAACAGGCACTTCTGCTGTCGGTATGAGATAGAGGTCATCCACTTCGCAGTGGTACATCTGTCCTTCTTTGTCCGGCAGTTGGCCTGTACCATAGCCCGAAGCGGCATTGACTACCGTCGGCGGCATCACTTCCGTATAACCGGCTTTATTCGCTTCAGCAAGGAAGAAGTTGATAAGTGCACGTTGCAGTTGTGCTCCTTTTCCTATATATACAGGAAATCCCGCACCACTGATTTTTACACCGAGGTCGAAGTCAATCAGGTTATACTTTCTGGCAAGTTCCCAGTGGGGTAGTTTGGCCTGGTCGTTTTGCACATTGCCTTGCCAGTTTCCCACGGTTGAACCTTCGGGACATTCACCTACATTGGACTTGACTACAAGATTGTCTTCTGCGGTACCGCCCTCGGGAACGATGTCGTATGGGACATTAGGTATAGTGAGGAGCAGTTTGGTTTGCGCCTCTTCTGCCTCCCTCATGCGTGTCTCATATTGTGCGATGCTCTCTTTCAGTTCACCGGTTTTGGCTTTAGCGGCAGCTGCTTCGGCTTGTTTGCCTTGCTTGAAAAGCAAACCAATCTCCTTGGAGAGACGGTTCATCTCGGCTTGTGCGGCGTCTTTCTGTTGTTGTGCCGCTTTGCGTTGTGCGTCTAATTCCAGCACTTGTTCTATGGCTTCAGCAGCATTCGGGAAGTGTTTCTTTTGCAATCCTGCCACAACACGGGCTTTATCTTCGTTGATTTGCTTGAGTGTCAGCATAATTGTGAGTTGTAAATTGTAAATTGTGAACTGTGTGTTTGTAATTAACAAAAAAGCCCCTCTTGCGGAGGGGCATCTTGCTTATTCCGCCTTTTCGAATGGCGTAATAGAAACATAAGAACGGTTGTTCTTTTTCTTGTGGAAAGTAACGATTCCATCGGTGAGTGCAAACAGAGTATGGTCTTTACCAATACCCATGTTCTCGCCGGGATAGTGCACAGTACCGCGTTGGCGTACTATGATGTTACCTGCTTTAGCAGCTTGTCCGCCCCAGATCTTCACTCCAAGACGCTTGCTTTCTGATTCACGGCCGTTTTTGGACGAGCCGACACCTTTTTTGTGTGCCATAATGTTTCTTGATGTTTAGATGTTACAGTGTTGTTGTAACTTGGGGTTTAACCTACAATTTGTTTAACAATAATTTGTGTGAGGTCGGCACGGAAGCCGTTCAACTTTTTGTAGCCTTTGCGGCGTTTTTTGTGGAAGACAAGCACTTTGTCACCACGCAGGTCTGTTACTGCCTCTGCCACTACTTTGGCTCCTTCTACGGTGGGAGCACCCACTTTGATGTCACCATTGTTGTCCACGAGCAGAACCTTGTCGAATTCGAGTTTCTGTCCGGCTTCTGCTTGCAGACGATTAACAATCAGTTTTTTGCCTTCTTCGGCACGGAACTGCTGTCCTTGAATCTCTACGATTGCGTACATTTGTCTGTATTTTTAACAATTACATCGGGCAGGCGGGAGTACTTCACCACGGCGGCAAGCCTTTCCACTTGGTTTCTGCGGAGCCTGCTTCGAAAAGCGGCTGCAAAGGTACAACATTTTTTTATATTGTGCAAGAGGGACTGAAATATTTTTATAGAATGGCCTAAAAACAAGAGTTCCGCTCGTCATAATTGTATGTAGTATTCCCTTTAGTGAGGGTATGTATGGGCTTATGATGTATGGTTGATGTATGGTTGATGTTTCGATGCCGGTAGCTACTTTGTCTGACTGAGGTGTTTAGTGTTGTTTAGCTTTGCTCACTTGTTTTAACTAACATTTTATCAATAACTTAAAGCAGTATAGACCGCTCATGTGTGGGGTCTTGTAAAGTTATGACTACAACAAATGCAAAAATCAACTTGAAAAGTTTGGCAAACATTGAAAGCAAACTCGAAATGTTTAGTCCGAAAGCGGCTCTCAATGCAGTCAAAAATGCCTATGATTTAGACAAAGACAGCAAAGGTACCCGTGCCTATATTGAAAGTTTGGGCTATACAGCAAAAGTATTAAAGGCTCTTAATTGGTGTGGTTAAGTATGGCTCAGGGTGGTTATCTTGTTTTTTGAAGTTTAGTTTGCTATTTGAAAAAGATGTTGTATCTTTGTGGGCTGATAGAGGAATCAATTATAATAATAAAATCAGGAATAGGAGCAATAGAGAACATGAAGAAAGAGATCCAATTCAGTTTGGTCTATCGTGACATGTGGCAGAGTTCGGGCAAGTATGTTCCCCGCCGTGATCAGTTGGCGAAGATAGCACCTGTAATCATAGATATGGGTTGTTTTGACCGTGTAGAGACCAATGGCGGAGCGAGCGAGCAGGTTAATCTGCTGTATGGTGAAAATCCGAACTTGGCAGTGCGCGCTTTCTGCAAACCTTTCAATGAGGCAGGAATAAAGACTCACATGCTGGACCGTGGTCTGAACGCATTGCGTATGAATCCGGTGCCTGCCGATGTAAGACAACTGATGTATAAGGTGAAGCATGCACAAGGAACGAATATCACGCGTATTTTCTGCGGATTGAATGACCCTCGCAATATTATCCCTTCAATCAAGTGGGCCAAAGAGGCAGGAATGACAGCTCAGGCCACTATGTGCATTACATATAGTAAGGTGCATACGGCAGAGTATTATATCAACTTGGCAGAGCAATTGATAGAGGGCGGAGCGGAAGAAATATGCTTGAAAGATATGGCAGGCATAGGGCGCCCAGCCATGTTGGGCACAATAGTTGCAGCCATCAAAGAGAAACATCCAGACATCATCATACAATATCACGGTCATACCGGTCCCGGTTTTTCGGTTGCAAGTATGCTTGAAGTGGCGAAGGCGGGCGGCGATGTGTTGGATGTGGCAATGGAACCGCTTTCGTGGGGTATGGTGCACCCCGATGTTATCACCATTCAGGCAATGTTGCGTGATGCCGGCTTCCTTGTGAAAGATATCAACATGAAGGCCTATATGGAAGCCCGCAGTATGACGCAGTCGTTTATTGACGATTTCTTGGGCTACTGGATTGATCCGCGCAACTCAAAGATGACATCACTGCTTGTAGGCTGCGGTTTGCCGGGCGGAATGATGGGTAGTCTGATGGCAGACTTAAAGGGCATGCATGCCGCTATCAATGCCAACCTGAGAAAACGCGGCGAGGCTGAACTGAATGAAGATGAACTGTTGGTGGAGTTGTTCCAAGAGGTGCAGCGCATCTGGCCTATGTTAGGCACCCCCTGTCTGGTTACTCCGTTCTCTCAATATGTGAAGAATGCAGCACTGATGAATCTATTTTCACGCTCAATGGGAGAAAAAGAGTTTACTCGTATGGACCCTGCCATGTGGGGAATGATACTGGGCAAATCCGGCAAACTGCCCGGTACTCTTGCGCCTGAGATTGTGGAACTTGCCAAGGAGAAAGGTTATGAGTTCTACACCGACGACCCGCAGAAACTCTATCCTGATGTGCTCCCGCAATATATTAAAGAGATGGAAGAGTTGGGTTGGGACCGCGGTCAGGACGATGAGGAGTTGTTTGAGTTTGCTATGCATGACAAACAATATCGTGAATACAAGTCAGGTGCTGCCAAAGAGCAGTTCAACAAAGACTTGTTCGAGCGTATGGAGAAAGCAGCCCGCGGCGGTCAGCAAGTGACCTTCTTCAGTGCTGCTGACAAACGTGCCATTCTGCATCCTAAGGCGGAACCGCTTGAGGCTACCAATAACGGCAAACTCTTTTGGGAATTGAACTTCGACGAGGGCTCTATGTCACCTGTTCACGGACGCTTATATAAAACCGGCGAGGTGGTATGCTATTTGCAGACCGCTCACGGCATCGAGCCTCAGACCGCATTCTGCAATGGTAGGATAGTGGCCATAGACAAAGAGGCGGGTGAAACCGTAGCGAAAGGGCAGACGATATGCTGGTTAGAGAAAGCGGATTTGGCAGAAGAGACTAAGTTGGCGGCTGAGAAAGTTGCTGATACAGCCAAGCGGACGGTGAATAAAGCGGTGAAGACACTGCAAGCTACCTTCAAGGAAAAGGCGGCGGTGATAGAGCCGGAAGTGAGCAAATGGAAGGACTCGATGAATGTTATAAAACAGGAAAAGAAGTAAATACATATTCCGTTATGAAAAAATATAATTTCAATGCAGGACCGAGTATCCTGCCGCAAGAAGTGATTCGCCAGACGGCGGAGGCTGTGATGGATTTTCAAGGCGAAGGTTTGTCCATTCTTGAAATCTCTCACCGTGCCAAGTATTTTCAACCGGTGGTTGATGAGGCGGTAGCCTTAATGAAGGAAGTGTTCCATATTCCGGATGGCTATAGCGTTATTTTCCTTGGCGGAGGTGCCAGTCTGCAGTTCTGCATGGTTCCTTATAACCTGATGGAGAAGAAAAGTGCCTATCTGAATACGGGTGTGTGGGCAAAGAAGGCACTGAAAGAGGCGAAAGGCTTTGGCGAGGCAGTGGAAGTGGCAAGCAGTGCCGATGCCAACTTCACCTTTATCCCTACCGATTATGAGGTGCCTCAGGATGCCGACTATTTCCATATTACCACCAACAATACCATTTATGGTACCGAGTTGAGCGATGCCAAACTGCAGGATATCTATAAGAAGAAAGGTGGGGTGACCTTGGTGGCAGATATGTCATCCGATGTTCTCTCCCGTCCGATAGATATCAAGCAATATGGTCTTATCTATGGTGGTGCACAAAAGAATCTGGCCCCTGCCGGTGTTACTTTCATTATAGTGAAGGACGAAATTTTGGGCAAAGTAAGCCGTCATATTCCCACTATGTTGGACTATCGTACACATATCGACGGTGGCAGTATGTTCAACACTCCGCCCGTTCTTCCTCTATATAGTGCCATGCTTACCTTGCGCTGGCTCAAAAAGAACGGAGGGGTGGAAGCAGCAGAGAAGCGCAACATAGCCAAAGCGGCACTGCTCTATGAGTGCATCGACAGCAGCAAGATATTCATAGGAACGGCAAAAGAGGCCGACCGCTCACGCATGAATGTGTGCTTCGTGCTGAAACCTGAATATCAGGATCTGCAAGACGACTTCTTCAAGTTTGCTACAGAGCGTGGTATGGTAGGTGTGAAAGGACACCGCTCAGTAGGAGGCTTCCGTGCATCGCTCTACAATGCCATGACCATAGAAGGTGTTCAGGCATTGGTTGACTGCATAAAAGAATACGAAAGAAAACTATAAATAAGATGGGGTGCTATTACACCTACAGGGTCCCGAAATCTTATAACAAAACCACGCCTCAAAGCGTGTTCTACACAACTCTTGTAAAGAAAATGAAAATACTTGTTGCAACCGAAAAGCCGTTTGCCAGAGTGGCAGTTGACGGCATTCGCAAAGAAACAGAGGCTGCCGGTTATGAACTTGCGCTCTTGGAGAAATACACTTCCAAAGAGCAATTGTTGCAGGCAGTTAGCGATGCAGATGCACTAATAGTCCGTTCGGATATTGTGGACAATGAAGTGCTGGAGGCAGCCAGACAGTTGAAGATTGTGGTTCGTGCCGGTGCAGGATATGACAACATAGACCTTGCCGCAGCCACCAATCACAATGTGGTGGTGATGAATACTCCCGGGCAGAACAGCAATGCAGTGGCAGAACTGGCACTCGGTCTGATGGTGTATGCAGTACGCAACTTCTACAACGGCACTTCCGGCACCGAACTTAAGGATAAGACGCTTGGCATTCACGCTTTTGGCAATGTGGGCAGAAATGTGGCGCGTATAGCCCAAGGCTTTGGCATGCGATGCTTGGCATACGATGCCTATTGTCCCGCAGAGGCAATGACGGCTGCCGGAGTGGAGCCCGTTGCATCAGCAGAAGAGTTATATAAACGTTCGGATATTGTCTCGTTGCATATTCCTGCCACTGCAGAAACCCAAAACAGTATCAATCGTGCTTTGCTCGGCCTTATGCCTAAGGGAGGTCTGCTTGTCAATACAGCCCGCAAAGAGGTTATCAATGAGGCGGAACTGATTGAACTGATGCAGGAACGGCAGGACTTCAGATATGTAACCGACATCATGCCTCAAAGCGACAACAGAATACGCGAACTCTTTCCCGACCGCTATTTCTCTACTCCCAAAAAGATGGGTGCCCAAACGGCAGAAGCAAATATCAATGCGGGTATCGCTGCCGCCAGGCAGATTGTGGACTTCTTCACTACCGGCAATGTTAGATTCAAAGTGAACTAATCGGTTGAAGACGCTTCGTGTAATATTGGTTGGTATTGTCGGCTTGCTGATTGGACATGTCTCTGCGGCTGCACAATCTGTGGTGCGGGGCGTTGGGGCATATTCTCTGCCCGATGTAACAGGCATTGACCATGTCTTTATCTTTGCCGACCCGTCCAATATCGTTATACAGACCTCAGAACCGATAACCGAACTCTATCGGCTTGACGGTGCAGATAGTGTGCTCTTGGCGGATTCAGGTATGGACGAGTGGCTCAATGCCGAAAACAACACGGGTTATATTGTGCACACCGCCTCCGGGAGAGAGAGTTTTTTTGTATTGGACTACTCTGCTTACCCATTGGAACTCACTGCAATGGAGGCGGATGAGGACTTTGATGGGCAATGTTCACAGGTCAGTCTCCTGCTCGAAGCCTCTGTACCTCCGATGAGTTATGCCAAAGAAAACGGCAGCAGAGTCAACATCGACCGATTGGCAACAGTCACCTATACCACACTTGCGTGGGACGGAGAAGCATGGAAAGATTCCGCATGTGTGGAAGATAATCTCAAACTGTCTGACATGCAAACCGAGAAATGCCGTTTGAAAGCACCTCTTTGCGATACTGACTTCTTATTGAAAGCCGACAACTTGGCAGAGGTATTAGGATTGACGCCGGCAGAGATAACAAGTCCGCTCTATCGCTCTCGTGCAGTGGATGCACATCTTACCACTATCACCACTATCCGCGGTACGCAGCAGGAAAATACGCGAACCAATGAGATGAGCCGACCGGTGGATGAGTCACAGCTCACAGGATCTGCTCCTTTGGAAATCTATTTCAAAGCCAACCCTACGCCCAATGTTGTTTTGTCGGAATGGTGGCTCTTGAAGGGCAGCGACACAATCTTCTATAGGGCGGATACGGAACACCGCTACACCTTCGAAGACTATGGCGAGTTTCAGGCCTTGCTCGTTGTCAGCAATCAGTATTGCCATACCGATACCCTTTCCGTACAAATATCTGTCAGCACCTCACAACTGCTGGTTCCCAATGTATTTACACCTAATGGCGATGGCCAGAATGATGAGTTCCGGGTGATGTATCGCTCTATCTTGGAGTTTGATTGTTGGGTGTACAATCGCTGGGGGAAACTCGTCTATCACTGGTCCGATCCTGCTAAGGGATGGGATGGTACCATCAACGGTCATCCTGCAGCGGAAGGGGCCTACTATTACATTATTCGCGCAAAGGGAGCCGATGCCGAGGTGGAAGGAAAGTATCACAAGGCCACTAAAAAACACCCTGCCGCTGTGGGCGTCTATCAACTCTCCGGCGATATCAACCTATTGAGATAGAGTCGTCTTGAAAATCAATATTAGAAAATATATGAAATCCAAATTCTTATCTGTCATTCTTCTTATGGCAACTGCTATGACTGCAATCGCATCTGATAATCCTTTCTTTGATTACAAAAATTGGAAGACTCCTCACGGGACTTACCCCTTTAACGAAATCCGTAACGAACATTATATGCCTGCTTTCGAAGAAGGCATGAAACAGGGCTTGGAGGAAATCAATCAGATTGCTGAAAACCCTGCCGCTCCCACCTTTCAGAATACCATTGAAGCCTATGTCAATGCCGGACAACTCCTGTCTGTGGTATCTTCGTGTTTCTACAACCTGACCAATGCCGAGACCAACGACGAGTTGCAGCAAATAGAAATGGAACTCTCGCCTAAAATGTCGGAATACTCATCTACTATTCGTCTCAACGAAAAACTCTTCCAACGAATCAAAACTGTTTATGAGCAACGCGACAAACTGAAACTCAATAAAGAACAGCGCAAGATGCTGCAAGATATCTATGACTCTTTTGCTAACAACGGAGCCAATCTTTCGGCAGACGACAAACTTAAATATAAGGAGTTGTCAGCGCGTTTGAGCCGTCTCACACTCACCTTCGGGCAGAATGTGCTGAAAGCCACCAATGCGTGGTCGCTACTGATTACCAATGAGCAAGACCTCGCAGGCATCAATGATGATACCAAACAAATGCTTCGCAAAAAAGCGGAACAAAAAGAGTTGCAAGGATGGTTGCTCGACCTTCGCCCTACCACATATATTCCCCTTATGCAAGATTGCTCTAACCGTGACCTTCGCAGGGAAATATACACCGCCTACAACTCACGCTGCATCGGAGGGGAGTTCGACAACACACAAGTTATTGTCGATATTGTCAACACACGCCTCGAACTGGCGCAACTCTTCGGAAAAGAAACTTATGCTGACAAAGCATTGGTGAAAACCATGGCGGAAAACAAGCAAAATGTGTATAAATTGTTGGACGAACTGCGCGATAACTATATGCCTGTGGCGCGGCAGGAAGTGGAGGAACTGCAACAATTCGCATCCGAGCAGGGTTTCTATGGGCAACTGCAACCTTGGGACTGGTCCTACTGGTCAAAAAAACTCAAAGAAGAGAAATATGCCGTCAGCGATGATGAGGTGCGTCAATATTTCCCGCTGGATAAAGTGAAGGAGGGCGTATTCGGATTGGCAAAGCGCCTGTATGGACTCACTTTCAAGGAGAACAAACAGATTCAGGTCTATCATCCTGAGGTATGTGCATACGAAGTGTTTGATGAAAAAGGCAAGTTCCTCGCCGTCTATTATGCCGATTTTCACCCGCGTGAGGGCAAACGCGGGGGCGCATGGATGAACGACTTCAAACCTCAATGGATGGAAGGGAAAAAGGATAGTCGCCCGCATATCGTCAATGTGATGAACTTCACGCGACCTACCGACACCAAACCGGCTCTGCTCACTTATGATGAGGTACGCACTTTCCTGCATGAGTTCGGGCATGGACTCCATGGTATGCTCACGCGCTGCCAATATAACTATCTCTCTGGAACCAATGTACCGCGGGATTTTGTGGAACTGCCTTCGCAATTCAACGAGAATTTCATCGACGAGAAAGAGTTTCTTGACACCTTTGCACAGCATTTTGAAACAGGTGAGCCTATACCGCAAGAACTCATCGACCGTATGAAACGGGCTGCCAACTATCACGCTGCCTATGCCTGTGCACGCCAACTGTCCTTTGGATATCTTGACATGGCATGGCATACTATCACCGAACCATTTGAGGTGAGTGACTGCCAAACTACCCAACAAGCCGTTATCGAATTTGCTAACAAGGCCATGCAACAAGTACAGGTGCTCCCCAATGTCCCCGATACACAGATGGAAACAGCCTTCACACATATCTTCTCCGGTGGATATGCCGCAGGATATTATAGCTACAAGTGGTCTGAACTGCTCGATGCAGATGCCTTCAGCGTATTCAAAGCCGCGGCTGCTAAACAGGGAGGAACTATCTTCGACAAAAAATCGGCCGAACTCTTCCGCAAAAACATACTTGAAAGAGGAGGAACTGAGCCCGTCATGGAACTCTATAAGCGTTTCAGAGGAGGAGAACCAACCATCAATGCCTTAATGGAAAGAGACGGCATCAAAGCTGTTATCATCAAATAGACATGCTGAAGAAAAATATAACAACAAGAGAACAAATATACATAAAAACAAATTAACCGGTAAAAGTATGCTTGCTTTAGTTACAGGTGCCTCCAGTGGCATCGGACTCCAATATGCTACCGCACTTGCACGCGATTATCACACCGACCTGTTGCTGGTCAGTAATCAGGAGAAGGAACAAATAGAAGTGGCGGAGCAACTTGCACAACTATATGGCGTCAAAACCATTCCGCTCTATCGTGACCTCTCGCTGCAAAATGCGGCAGAAGAACTCTACAAATATTGCCATGACAATAATCTGCAGGTTGATATTCTTGTCAACAACGCAGGAGTTTTCTTCTTCAATCCACTCGTTGAAACATCTATGAAGCGATTTGAGCTGATGCTTATGCTGCATGTTGTCACAGTGGCTAAAATGTGTCGACTCTTCGGCGAAGACATGTGCAAACGAGGAAATGGGTACATTCTCAACATGTCAAGCATGTCTGCATGGATGGCATATCCCGGCATTCAAACCTACAATGCAACCAAAGCCTTTATCTACAACTTCTCCAAATCACTTTGGTACGAGTTCATGCCTAAAGGAGTAGGCATCACCGTCATGACACCGGGAGCCGTTGATACGGCCCTCTTCGGACTGGCGCCCAAGTGGCGCAAAATCGCCGTAAAACTTACGGTCAGCATTCCGCCTGAAAAACTCGTAAAAAAGGCATTAAAGCGTATGTTTAAAAAGAAAAAGTGGGGCATGCCCGGTTTCCTCAACCACCTTGCTACACCCATTCTCAAACATACACCCGATTGGCTTGTACGAACCACCTATTCATGGGTTGGACAATTCCAAAAATAAATACTCCATCGGATTTCAAACATAAAAAGAACAGGGCATATTTTTCGAGTGTCTGACTAATGAACAGAGTCTCATGTCGTTATGACATGGGGCTCTTCCCGTTTATCTCAATTTTCATTTGCAACTTCTTAAAAATCAGCAACCGCAAACATAAGATGAACATAAGATAAACATAAGATGAACATAACATCAACATATTCGGCTAAGCATACATAGCAGTACAATTGTCCGGCAAACAAAAAAATAAAAAACACCATTAGCTCTTGCACAGTTGAAAATAATGTTGTATCTTTGCACCCGCATTTGAAAAGTGCACATTTTCTAACCATGGTGCTATCGTCTAGCGGTTAGGACAAAAGATTCTCAATCTTTAAACCGGGGTTCGATTCCCCGTAGCACTACAAAATACTAAATTGAGCACTGATTGTCAGCGCTCTTTGTGTTTTTTTATAATTAACCGATTATAATTGTGCAATATGAAAAAGTTATCTTTCCTAATGTTGGCATTATTATGTCTCGTCTCCTGTAAAGAGGGACCTATAGGACCGCAAGGACCTGCAGGTAGAGACGGTAAAGACGGTAAAGACGGATTGGTCAATTTCCAAATATTGGATTTTGAAGTTAAGCAGAATGGCTGGAATTATTCCGGACCCGCAAACAGCACAGATAGAGATAACAACTATTTCTATTGTACATTCGACATTCCGAAACTTACTGCCGATATCTATGATAACGGGGTAGTGGCGGCATATATTGAATATGGAACAGGCACTGCCGATGCTGTGCAGCATCAGTTGCCGCTTGTGCAACATATTGAGATGGAAGATGCCGGAACTATGTATTTCTATACAGCTACCACCGACTATGAATATGGAGTAGGGCAGATATCTTTCTTCTATACACTCTCCGATTTCTACTATGAGGTGGATGTAAACGAATTACCGCCGGCGGCACACTTCCGTGTTGTCTTGATGTGGTAAATGTGCATCTGAATTTTGAGTCTTGCGTCTTTTATAACAACGCATGCTACTGATGATGTCTCTCAGTTGGCCTTGCAACGAAATCGGTATTCTGACCTGTCGGATGCCGATTTCACTTTTGCATTGCAGCAGATCGACGGGAAACACCGTGCCAAAGACAAACTCTCTTTCACCCTCCAATATGACGACTGGCTCTATCCCCGGCATCTTTCTTTAGAGCAATGCTCATCAGAAACAACCGCCCGCTATAAGGCTGAGATTCTGAAACAAAGTCAGTGCAAGCATACTTCTCTGTGTGACCTTACCGGAGGATATGGCATCGACACCCTCTTCATGTCCTCTCTCTTTAGCGAAGTACACTATGTTGAGTGGCAGCAGGAACTGTGTCAAATTGCACAGCATAACTTCAGCCTACTGAATAGTCATATACAAGTGCATAATGCGGATGCCGGTGAGTTCCTTCGTCAAATGTCGCCGGTAGATGTCATTTATGTTGACCCCGCTCGGCGTAATTCTGCCGGTGGAAAGGTGTTCCGTATGGAAGACTGTGAACCCAATCTTCCGGAACTGCTTCCGCTGATAAAACAAAAATGCTCTACACTTTTGGTTAAGCTCTCTCCCATGTTGGATGTCACGGTTGCTTTGCACCAGTTGCCGGAAGCCGTGCAAGTGCAAGTGGTGGCACTGAAAGGGGAAATGAAAGAAGTGCTTCTGTTGTGTCAGTTTAATATCGCTTCTCCCAATACTTCTATACCGATTGTGGCTGTCAACTTGGAAAGCGGACAACCGTCTCTTACATTCACTCCATTGCAGGAGCAGAATGCGCAATCTGCAATGGCAGAAGCAATAGACACCTTCCTCTATGAGCCTAATGCCGCCATCCTTAAGGCCGGAGCATTCCGTTATGTGGCAGAGCATTTCCATCTGCAGAAGTTGGATGCAAACACCCATCTCTACACCTCATCAGAGTTGATAAACGATTTTCCGGGAAGGATATTTCGTGTAGTGGCACCCGCCGACAGAAAGAAACTCAAAGGGAAAAAAGTAAATGTGCTTTCTCGTAATCATCCCCTTTCTGCCAATCAACTGTACACTCGCTTCCAACTAAAAGAGGGAGGCACGGAATGGCTGATTGCCACACAACTGCAACATCGGTCTGTACTTCTTTTGGCAGAAAAACTTAACTGAAAAGGTCGTTTGACTTCACTGTCACCTGCCAATTTGGCAGAGAAATGTCCTATATATATATTGGCACATGCTTTGCCGTAGTTGAAGCGAAAGTTGTTCAGAACAGAGCAATTTCAAATAAGAATATTAACAATAAAAAAACTATACAACTATGTCAAAAATTATTGGTATTGACCTCGGCACAACCAATTCCTGTGTCGCCGTCATGGAAGGCAATGAGCCTATAGTTATCGCTAATAGCGAAGGCAAACGCACCACACCCTCTGTGGTTGGTTTTGTGGAAGGTGGCGAGCGGAAGGTGGGTGACCCCGCAAAGCGGCAGGCCATCACCAATCCGACTAAAACCGTCTATAGTATCAAACGACTAATGGGAGAAACCTACGACCGTCTGCAAGGTGAAATAGCGCGTGTGCCGTATAAGGTAGTGCGTGGCGACAACAACACCCCGCGTGTGGACATTGATGGTCGTCTCTACACTCCGCAAGAAATCAGCGCCATCATTCTTCAGAAGATGAAGAAAACTGCTGAGGACTATCTCGGTCAGGAAGTAACAGAAGCCGTTATCACTGTTCCTGCTTACTTCAACGACTCTCAGCGTCAAGCCACTAAAGAGGCCGGCGAGATTGCCGGCTTGCATGTGCGCCGTATTGTCAACGAACCTACTGCCGCTGCTTTGGCTTACGGACTTGACAAGTCCAACAAGGATATGAAGATTGTCGTATTCGACTGTGGTGGTGGTACTCACGATGTCAGTGTTCTCGAACTTGGCGATGGCGTTTTCGAAGTAAAGGCAACTGATGGTGACACCCACCTCGGCGGTGACGACTTCGATCATCGTATTATCGACTGGCTTGTAAGTGAATTCAAGGCAGACAACGGCGGTGCCGACCTCTCAAAAGATCCGATGGCTATGCAGCGCCTGAAAGAGGCTGCGGAGAAGGCCAAAATAGAATTGTCCAACACTACCTCTACAGAAATCAACCTGCCCTATATCATGCCGGTTAACGGAGTGCCTGCACACCTCGTAAAAACACTCACCCGTGCCAAATTCGAGCAACTGATTGACGATCTTATTCAGCGTACCATCGCTCCCTGCCGCACCGCATTGCAGAATGCCGATCTGACCACAAGCGATATCGACGAGATTATTCTGGTTGGTGGTTCCACTCGTATTCCTGCTATACAACAGGCAGTAGAGAAATTCTTCGGGAAAGTGCCTTCCAAGGGCGTGAACCCTGACGAGGTGGTAGCAGTAGGTGCAGCTATTCAGGGCGGTGTGCTCACCGGTGAGGTGAAGGATGTGCTTCTGCTGGATGTTACACCATTGAGTCTTGGTATTGAGACTATGGGTGGAGTGATGACCAAGATGATTGAAGCCAACACCACTATCCCTACCAAGAAGCAGGAGATTTTCACCACAGCCGTAGACAATCAGCCCTCCGTAGAGATTAAGGTACTGCAAGGCGAACGCCCGATGGCAGCACAAAACAAACAAATCGGTATCTTCCACCTGGACGGTATCATGCCTGCCCGCCGTGGTGAGCCGCAGATAGAAGTGACCTTCGACATCGATGCGAACGGTATCTTGAACGTGAGCGCTAAAGACAAAGCTACAGGCAAGGAACAGAAGATTCGCATCGAGGCTTCCAGCGGTTTGAGCGATGACGAAATCAAGCGCATGAAAGCAGAGGCAGAAGCCAATGCAGATGCCGACAAACGTGAGAAAGAGCGTGTTGACAAACTCAATAAGGCAGACTCGATGATATTCCAGACCGAGAAGCAACTTCAGGAGATTGGTGATAAGATTCCTGCCGACAAGAAGGCTCCTATCGAAAGTGCGCTTGCCGACTTGAAGGCCGCCTATGAGAAGAAAGACGCCGAAGCCTGCGAGAATGCTGTCAATGCTCTCAACACTGCTTTCCAAGCTGTTGCTTCAGAGATGTACAACGCTCAACAGCAAGCCGGTCAACAACAACCCGGACCTGACTTCAATGCAGGAAATCAAAGCAGTCAGAACAACGGAAATAACGGTAAAGACGATGTAACCGATGTTGACTTCGAGGAGGTGAAGTAAAAGATACAACA
>CAJOPG010000069.1 GCA_905236355.1 Paludibacteraceae bacterium
AGTATTGTGTGGCCTGCTGAATCACTAACGAATCACTAATGAATCACTAAAGATTTATTGCTGTTATGTTGCTGCCAATCGGCAGCACGGATACTGCATTTTTTATATTCCGCCAACGGGGAAGCAGTTGCGGCATAGTTTTTGAAAGAGACGAATATGATTGCCGGTTAAATAGTAATAACCGGAGGAGATACAAAATCAAACATTCATATTTTTGACATATATGTTCAGATTTGCTCATGTTGAGATGCTGTGGCTGCTGGCGGTAGTGCCCGTGGCGATAGCGGCGTATATATGGCACACACGCCGGAAGCGCAGACAACTGAAAGAGTTTGGTGATGAAGAACTGATGCGCGAACTGATGCCCAACGCCTCGCGCGTGAAGCCAACCGTGAAGTTTTCACTCCTAATGACCGCATTGACGCTGCTGATTTTTGCGGCAGCACAACCCCAATACGGAACAAAAGAGCAAACCATCAAACGCCAAGGCATAGAGGTGATGTTTGCATTGGATATCAGCAACTCTATGCTGGCGGAGGATGTTGCCCCCAACCGTTTAGACCGTGCAAAACAGATGCTGAGCAAGCTGATTGACAAGATGGATGACGACAAAGTAGGATTGGTTGTGTTTGCAGGCGATGCTTTTGTACAACTGCCGATAACCGCAGATTATGTGAGTGCAAAAATGTTTCTGCAAGGCATACAGCCTGACCTCATCAAGACGCAGGGAACGGCCATTGGCAGTGCAATAACAACCTGTGTCAGAAGTTTCGGCGACACCGAGAGCGAGGCGAGCAGAGTGATTATCCTGATTACCGATGGTGAGAATCATGAAGACGATGCCAAACAGGCAGCCTCCCAAGCAAAAGAGAAAGGCATAGAGGTGATTGTAGTGGGGATAGGCAAGCCGGAAGGGAGCCCGATACCCGTGCCCGGTACCAACAACTTCATGAAAGACCGTCAGGGCAATGTGGTAGTAAGCAAGTTGAATGAGGAGATGTGCAAAGAGATAGCTATTGCAGGCGGCGGCATGTATGTGCGCTGCGACAACACCAACACCGCCATGCGTGCCGTACAGAAAGAGATTGACACATTGGCGAAGAGTGAAATAGAAACGAAAGTGTTTACCGATTACAACGAGCAATACCAATCGTTTGTACTAATAGCACTATTACTATTAGTAATCGACTTTTTTATCTTCAACAGAAAGAACAAACGCTTGAGTCGGATGAAGTTGTTTGACTCAAAGCCTCAAAAATCCTAACATAAACACCTGTGCTATTTCTGCCCTAATGTCAGCGGCTATGCTTATCTCTACTTTCTTACGGAGCAACCGCATCATAAAAATGCATTTATAACTCCCTACAGATCAACAGGTATTTTGGGCTCTTCTTGGGTTGTTTTGAACCTATATGGCATCTAAGTAATAACTATCAGATACTTATTATCTCTTTACAAAAGCCTGTTTATATTTTGATGCGGTTGCCATAAATTTCTTATTGTTAGGTTTGTGGGAATAAGAAAAATGTTGTATTTTTGCGCAAAGAAAGAGAAGCATTGCCGTTAGAAAGCATACTGATGACTGACAGACTAAAAGAAATGAAATTATATAAAGGAAACATCATCTACACACAAGAACCGAAACATTTTGAAATAATAGAGAACGGCTATATAGGCGTGGAAGACGGGAAAGTGACAGGCGTATATGAAGTATTGCCGGAGTGTCTGTGTGGAGCAGAGATTATAGATTGGGGAAACAAGTTGCTGATTCCCGCTATGAATGATGTGCATGTTCACGCACCACAATATCGCAATCTGGGTATTGCAATGGATCTTGAACTGCTCCCATGGTTGGATAACTACACCTTCCCTGAGGAGGTCAAATATGCCGATGTATCGTATGCCAAGCGTATGTACAGCCGGTTTGTGAGAGATTTGTGGCGCAATGGTACCATGCGTGCAGCCGCTTTTGCGACAGTGCACAAAGAGAGTACGCGAGTGTTGATGGAGTTATTTCGGAAAGCAGGCATGGGGGCGTATGTAGGGAAGGTGGATATGAATAGAAATTGTCCGGATAGTTTGTGCGAGAGTGCGGCGGATGCAGTACGCGACAATGAGGAGTTGATAATGGAGTATGGTGGGAGAGACACATTGGTTAAACCAATTATCACCCCTCGTTTCATTCCTTCCTGTACTCCGGATATGCTTAGTGCATGCGGGAAACTGGCACAACAATACGGATTGCCGGTTCAATCGCATTTGTCAGAAAACCTGAATGAGATAGCCTGGGTAAGAGAGTTGGAGCCGGAAAGCAAGAATTACGGCGATGCTTACAACCGCTACGGATTATTCGGTCAAACCCCTACAATAATGGCCCATTGTATATGGACAGAAGGAGAAGAGTTGGAACTGATGCGCAAAAACGGAGTGATGGTTGCCCATTGCCCGACAAGCAATATGAATCTGTCATCGGGAATGGCCCCAATCCGCACTTTTATGGATGCCGGTCTGCGAATAGGTTTAGGTAGTGACATCAGCGGCGGTCACGATTTGAGTATCTTCAAAGTGATGGTTTATGCGGTGGAGGTAAGCAAGATGCACTATCAGCGTAACAAACAGACTTCGTTTTTAAGTCTGTCTGAGGCATTCTGGCTGGCAACCAAGTCAGGCGGCAGTTTTTTCGGGAAGGTGGGCAGTTTTGAAGAGGGCTACGACTTTGACGCCCTTGTGATAGATGACCATGAACTGAATTATGACCATTACTCACTGCAGCATCGGTTGGAACGCTTTATCTATCTGGGAGATGACAGACAAATTGAGCGCCGCTACTGCAGAGGGATAGAGATAGAGGAACCGGAAATAGCAGAAAGTTGAGACCTCAACTGCGCCCTCGCAGAAAGGGAGAGTGGAAAGTGAATAGAGAATAGAAAAATAGAGAACAGAAGACATGAAACCATCAGTTATATATTATACAATATTGTGTCTGTCTGCCGTGCTGCTGTTATCATGCAACGGCAAGACAACAGCAACGGAGCCCTCGTCAGACCCGACAGTGTCTTCACTCACCCTTGCGGCAAATGACAGTTTTCCCGGATTGTCAAAAGCAGTATTTACAATAGAGGAGCGCACCGACACGGGATTGATATACAATGTGGACTCGTTGCTCTATGGCACACGAATTGACAGTGTAATTCCTTCGTTCAAGTTCAATCACACCCCGGCTTCCGCCACCATCTATCTGCCCACGGATACTATTTCGTTGACAGGAACAGACACTATCAATTTCAGTGCGCGCCCTGTATTGTTACTTGTAATAGCCGAGGATCTGACAACCCGGAAATGGTATAAGATAGAAGTAAATGTACATCAAGTGGACCCTGACCTGTATGATTGGGAGTGCATAGCAGACTATGTATATCCGACAGATGGCGCTGAGCAGAAGTTAGTAATCTTGCAGGACAAGTTGTATGTGTATGTGAACTATGGAATCAAAAATCGCATATTCACTTCTGTGGATGGAAAAATTTGGGAGGAACAAACGGTAACCGGACTGCCAGACAACTGCAAAGTGCGGAAAATGCTATGCGGACAAGACTGCCTGTGGTATGCGGAAGATAGTGTGCTCTACACTTCATCCGATGGGGTAACTTGGAACACAACCGATTTGTCGGCTGAAAGTTTCAATCTGAAGAATATGCTGTTTGTCTTTAACGACAGTATATGGGCAATAGCAAAGGAAAAGAAGGAAGACACTTATTTCCTGGCAACAAGTAAAGATGGTGTCGTTTGGATACGGCACGACGATTTGCCGTCGAACTTCCCCACCTCCGACTATGCCGCTACAACATTCCTTTCTGCAAGCGGTCGTCAGCGTGCCATGGTGATAGGCGGTTTCTCTGCCTCAGGAGAAATATTGAATACCCGTTGGAATGTAGAATATGTACCCAACCGAGGCTATACTTGGCTCAACTTCTCTGTAACGGGTCTTGACTTTGAGCAACTGACCGGCGGTGCACTGATTGCATATTCAGACCGATTCTTTCTGTTTGGTGGAGCAGACAAAGACAACAAGATAGGCAATTATGCTCTGCTGGAGTCACTGGATGAAGGCATAATTTGGACGGTACCAGACTCCGCTCACAACATGTTGCCGGAAACATACCAACTGCGCACAAAAGCATCAGTAGCAGTCGACAGCAAGCATAACATCTACATAGTAGGAGGGCAGTCACGCACCGAAGTATTCAGTGATGTCTATTGCGGCAGACTGAATAGTATCAATTGGTAGACGAAGTTATGCTATTTCCGAAAGAGTTTACTTTTTTCTTCTTGTGTAAGGCTTTCGTATCCTGAAGTACGGATTTTATCAAGGATGCGGTTGAGATCTTTGTCATCACTTGCCTTCTCGTCCGGGGAAACGGGATCCTTGTAGTGATATTGCGTTTTCCGCATTTCAGTTTTACGCCGCCGCTTTTCTTTTTGTTTCTCCCACCATACTTTGAGTTTGCTTTCGTAGGGTTCCGGCGAGAAGATTGCCCTATCTTTATGCCTCCACCAAAGCAGCAGCAGCCAGCCGAAAAACATACCTCCAAGATGAGCAAAATGTGCCACATTGTCAGTGGAAACATTGGCTATGCCTGCAAAAAACTCAACCACAGCATACATGATGACGAATATGCGGGCAGAAATAGGAATAGGCACAAAAAGAAGAAACATCTTAACATCAGGAAAGAGCCATGCAAAAGCAAAGAGAATACCAAAGACAGCGCCCGAAGCCCCTATCGTGACAGCCGGAACCGGAATACTGCCATACATTGCCCACCATACAAGTTCTTGCACAATAGCCGCACCTACACCCGAAACAATGTAATATATAAGGAACTTCCTACTTCCCCAGCGCTGTTCAATCGGGGCAGCAAACATCCACACGGCAAACATGTTAAAAAATATATGCGAGAAGTTGGCGTGCATAAACATATAGGTGAAGGGTTGCCATAAGTAAAAACCCGAAAGGACATAATGCAGACCGAAAATGTTGTTGAGGTCGTAACCCCATTTAGCAGCGACAACAGATGCCAGCCAACAGATAAAGTTAATGATAAGCAGATTTTTGGTTACGGGAGGTAGATTGTTTTGCATAATGACTATTACAATTTGAGAAATTAAAAAAATTACAAATCAAAAAATAAGTTTTGCCGGAGCAAACCCTTGTGCCCGCCTTCCGGATGAACAAACCTGAGGAATCATAATCCGTATTTTCAGGCTACAAAGATAATGCAAAAATCGTGCAAAATCGAATTATTGCCAAAATTATATCATTTTTTAAGTATTTCCGCGTTAAAAATTTGCAGATTGAGAATTTAATATTATATTTGCAACCGATTTCGGCTAAGGAGAGCTGATATCATAATAATAAATTAAACGGTTTAATTTAACAAATTAAGAAAATGAACAAAGTAGAACTTATTGCTGCTATCGCAGCAGAAGCAGGTCTGTCAAAAGCAGCTGCAGCAAAAGCATTGGACGCTGCTACCGGCGCTATCGCAGGTGCATTGAAGAAAGGTGAAAGTGTACAACTGATTGGTTTTGGTTCATTCTCGGTTGCTCAACGCGCTGAGCGCAATGGTGTTAACCCTGCTACCGGAAAAGCCATCAAAATTGCTGCCAAGAAAGTGGTTAAATTCAAAGCAGGTAAGGCTTTGGCAGAGGCTCTTTAAGAAGTTGCGATATGCAAAAAAAACGAGACTATCCCCAAGGATGGTCTCTTTTTTTTGTACACAAAGGGAAAGCAGAAGTCAGCAGGACAACTGCATCAAAGAAATAACAATCTTTTGTGGGAAAGTTTTGATGCGGTTGCCCCAAGAAGATAGTGTTTCTGCATAGCGGCTATACGCAATCATCCCCCCAAAAAAACTACAACCATTAATGCCACACTTGTGTCATTATGCAGTTGTTTCGGATAAACAGCAGGGCAACCGCATCAAAATGACAATAAAAACTAAAAACTCCTTGTAGGTTTGCAGCCGAAATTTGGATATATGAGTGCGCCTGTTCTCCCGACGAAGTCGGCTTAACGACCTACTAATAACCTACTAATCACCTACTAATTACCTACTCTTACATCGAAAATGCATGTATTCAAGATGGAAAATTCCGTTATGCGAAGTGGAAATATATCGTGCGCAAACA
>CAJOPG010000070.1 GCA_905236355.1 Paludibacteraceae bacterium
TGCGGAGGTTGCGGAGGTTGCGGCAATGGTGGCGGTTGCGGCGCTGATGACTGCAGCAAGGGCTGCTGCGAGGGGTGCAACTGAATATTTCATGACCAAGGTTATAAAATAATAACACAGGTAATAAAATATCTGTTGGCGGAATTAAATTATAAAATAGTAATACATAAAAACAAACAACTACTATGGCAAATATTTTAGCGATAGTGGGTCGTCCTAATGTAGGGAAATCGACCCTGTTTAACCGCCTGACAAAGACTCGGCGGGCAATAGTGAATGAGACGGCAGGCACCACGCGTGACCGTCAGTATGGTAAGTCAGAATGGAATGGCAGAGAGTTCTCAGTGATAGATACCGGCGGTTGGGTGGTGAACTCGGATGATATCTTCGAAGGAGAAATCAATCGTCAGGTGAATCTTGCTATCACAGAGGCTGATGTGGTGCTGTTGGTGGTAGATGTTAACCAGGGTGTCACCCAGTTTGATATGGAAGTGGCACACCTGCTGCGCCAAAGCAAGAAACCCTGTCTGCTGGCTGTGAATAAGGTGGATACATTCGACCAACAATATGCGGCGGCGGAGTTCTATAAATTAGGTTTGGGTGAACCACTGATAGTGAGTGCCGTAAACGGCTTGGGTACAGGCGAGTTGCTTGATGAAGTGCTGGCCCGCTTCAAGCCTGATGATGCTCCGGAAGACATTGACGAGTTGCCCCGTTTTGCTATTGTGGGCAGACCTAATGCAGGCAAATCGAGTCTGCTGAACGCACTCATCGGTGAAGAGCGGACTATAGTAACCGACATTGCCGGCACCACGCGTGACAGTATCTATACCAGATACAACAAATTCGGCAAAGAGTTCTATTTGGTGGATACAGCCGGTATCCGCAAGAAGGCCAAAGTGACGGAAGACTTGGAGTATTATTCTGTGGTGCGCTCTATCCGGGCGATAGAGAATTCGGATGTGTGTATTCTGATGATTGATGCCACACGCGGCATAGAAAGTCAGGACCTGAACATCTTCTCGTTGATACAAAAGAACAAGAAGGGATTGGTTGTGGTGGTGAACAAGTGGGATTTGATAGAGAGCAAGACAACTGCCGATATCAAACAATTCGAGAACAGCATTCGTGAACGCATCGCCCCTTTCACCGACTTCCCCATTATCTTCTCGTCGGCAGTGACCAAGCAACGCATATACAAGGTGATGGAGACTGCCATTGCGGTGTATGAAAACAAATTCAGGAAAGTTCCCACGGCCCAACTGAACGAGAAGTTTCTTCCGTTGATAGAGAACTATCCGCCACCTGCCACCAAGGGCAAGTATATCAAGATAAAATACTGTACACAGTTGCCTAATACCCAAGTTCCCACTTTTGTGTTCTTCGCAAACTTACCCCAATATGTGAAGGAACCTTATCGAAGGTTCTTAGAGAACAAACTTCGTGAATGGTGGAGCTTCACCGGCACACCGGTGCAGATATTCATACGACCCAAGTAAGTACGGATTCCAATTAATTGCTCAATATTTTTTCGTTAGGGTATTGCGTATATCAAATAAAGGAATTACCTTTGCAGCGAAAACCGATACTATTTGGCGATTGACAACAATGATGACACAACTTTTCAACAATTGGTGGTGGCAACCTTTCTTCTAAAGAGGAGGGCATTGCCGCTATGGTTGTAAGAAAAACAGATATGAGCGACTGCAGGACCCTCCTGCGGTCGCTTTTTGTTTTGCAAACATTTCAATAATTAACTCAAATATTAACCCCTAAAACAACCAACAATTATGAAAACCGAGATTCCTTACAAGATTTATCTCTCCGAGAACGAGATGCCGACTCATTATTACAATGTGCGTGCCGACATGAAGAAGAAACCTGCTCCGCTCCTCAACCCGGGCACCTTGAAGCCGATGACGGCGGAGGAGTTGGGCGGTGTGTTCTGTTCCGACCTTGTAGCGCAGGAACTGGATGATACCACTGCCTATATTGCCATACCGGATGAGATACGGTCGTTCTACAAGATGTATCGTCCCTCACCCTTGGTGCGTGCCTACGAGTTGGAGAAACGCCTGCAGACACCGGCGCATATCTATTACAAGTTTGAGGGTAACAATACTTCAGGTAGTCACAAACTGAATTCCGCCATTGCCCAGGCCTACTATGCCAAGAAGCAGGGACTGCGCGGTGTAACTACGGAAACAGGTGCCGGGCAATGGGGGACAGCCTTGTCGATGGCATGTGCCTATCTGAATCTGGATTGCCGTGTATATATGGTGAAGGTATCATACGAGCAGAAACCTTTCCGTCGTGAGGTGATGCGCACATACGGGGCAACCGTGACACCTTCGCCTTCGATGACGACGGAGGTGGGACGAAGAATCTTGCAGGAACACCCCAATACAACCGGCAGTCTGGGTTGCGCTATTTCCGAAGCAGTGGAGGATGCTCTATCCCGGGATGGCTATCGCTATGTGTTGGGCAGTGTGCTTAGTCAGGTGTTGCTACATCAGTCGGTGATTGGGCAGGAGGCCAAGACGGCTATGGACAAATACGGCATTGTGCCCGATATTATCATCGGTTGTGCCGGCGGAGGCAGTAACCTCGGAGGACTGATAGCACCATTTATGGGTGCCCAGCTGCGCGGTGAGAACCGGTATCACTTCATTGCAGTAGAGCCGGCTTCGTGTCCGAGTCTGACACGCGGCAGATATGCATACGACTTCTGTGATACCGGCAATGTGTGCCCCATGGCGAAAATGTACACATTGGGAAGCGGATTTATCCCGTCTGCCAACCATGCAGGAGGGCTGCGTTATCACGGAATGAGTCCGATACTGTCGGAGCTGTATGACCAGGGACTGATAGAAGCGCGTGCCGTAGAACAGACAAGTGTGTTTGAGGCGGCAGAGTATTTTGCCAGAGTAGAAGGCATATTGCCTGCACCGGAAAGCAGCCATGCTATCCGTGTGGCAATAGACGAAGCTTTGAAATGCAAAGAGACCGGAGAGGAAAAGAACATACTGTTCGGTTTGACCGGCACCGGCTACTTCGACCTGATTGCCTATCAAAACTACAATGACGGTACGATGACTGACTATATTCCTACAGACCAAGAGTTGGAGGCATCTTTTGCCACCTTGCCGAAAGTGGATAGATAATGGTGGGGAGAGGCAGCGAAAACAGCGCAGTATCAGAGTGAAACTTGCAGTTGCGTTACTGAACTGTATCTGCCACATTGCATAAGATTTCCAGCTTTGCCGGAGAAAATTCAGAATCGGAAGAGAGCGTCAAGCCAAGCAGCGAGGCGCTTTCTTTTTTTGCAATGCAGGTGACAGGGAAGGCAATATAATTGTATCCTTCAGGGAAAAGAAGGTGGCAGGCAAGTGTGTCCGACTCAGGAAGAAGGATGCCTGCGATATCGTTCCATGGACCGAAAGTAAGATTTAACGCAGTGGAGTCCCATTTGATGTCAACACCTTTGAGATTGTTGGAAAGGGTGAGACCGGCAAAGGCAAAACGGAGAGTATCACCCACAAAAAAAGTGTCAGTTGCGTACACGCCTGTAGTAGTATCCATAGCCACATTCAGCGTATCCCCTCCGGAGAGGATGAAATAACTAAGGCGTATTTGCGGAGTGTGCTGACTAACAGTTTTGTCCAAACAAGATACCATACAAAATGTTATCAGTATCAATAATGGGACAATTCTGTGCGTATTCAAGTGTGAACTCATCTGGCCAAGCTCTTCTGTTGTGCGGCATATAGGACTCGAACCTACACGAATCTCTTCACCAGATCCTAAGTCTGGCGCGTCTACCAATTTCGCCAATGCCGCAGTAGATGACGGATGCTAATCGTATAAGCGGTTGCAAAGGTAGTGCATTTTTTTGTTTCTGCAAAATTTTTTGTCGGTAACAGATTCATACGCGCTATGCCTATGGGCTATTTACCTTATTACATACATGTTATATCAGAAGGATGTTTGTAATATGTTATTATCAAGTGGATTATATGTTCATGTTATGTTTATGTTATGTTCATCTTATGTTTATCTTATGTTTATCTTATGTTTGCCGGTACTGATTATTAAGTAATTATGAGCGTTTTTGCTGTTTGTTTCGTGCATAGTTGGCTGATTTTATGTGTGTTATGTGTGCTATGTTTGTGGCATACATAGGGTTGACGGTTTTGAGTGATTAGATTTTTCTTTGTATCTTTGCGGCGTTTTTTTGCAAATCAGGAAAGGATGAAAAGTACGGGAAATACCTGTTATCACCGGTTGCCGAATGGTCTTCGTGTGGTACACCGCCAGACACAATTGCCGGTGTCGTATATGGGAATAATGATAGGTGCGGGAACTCGTGACGAGGAAGTGCATGAGAGCGGCTTGGCCCATTTTATAGAGCATTGTGTGTTCAAAGGTACGGAGCGTTGGAGTGCACGGGAGTTGCTTAGGCGGGTGGAGGATGTCGGCGGAGAGTTGAACGCCTACACCACCAAAGAAGAAACCGTGTTTTATGCTGCGGTGCCGACGCGCTATGCCGCCCGGACAATAGAGGTGTTGTCACAGATGGTGCTTCACCCTGTTTTTCCTACGGAAGAGGTGGAAAAAGAGAAACAGGTAATAGCGGAAGAGATAGAGAGTTACAACGACTCTCCGTCGGAGTTGATATACGATGATTTTGAGAGTGTTGTGTTTGCCGGTCACCCGTTGTCGCAACCGATACTCGGGACGAAACGGAGTCTGCGTGCTTTGAATAAGAAGAAGGCGCAACGGTTTATGGAAGAGAGGTATCTGCCGGACCGGATGGTGTTTTTCTCTGTCAGTGCGCTTCCGGCAGCGCGTGTGTTGTATGCGTTGGAGAAATATTGGCAACCTGAGAGTACAGGGGGGAGCGGGGTGACATGTTTGTCACCGACCGGAAGAACGGTGCCCGGCAGCGGTGTTGCAGGAGAGATGAATATGCGGCGGCATACTCATCAGGCTCATGTGATGCTGGGTGGAAGGGCCTACCCGATAGGTCATGAGCGGCAACTTGCGATGTATCTGCTAAACAACTTGTTGGGAGGTGGTAGTCTGTCGTCAAGACTGAACTTGAGTTTGCGCGAACAACGGGGGCTGGTATATACTATAGAATCTACCTATACGCCCCTTTCAGATACGGGCTATTGGTCGGTGTATTTTGCGACGGACGAGAGTGAGCGTGAGTTGTGTGAAGAGCTGGTGAGGAAAGAATTGCGCAAGTTGCAGTTGTCTGCGTTGACAGAATCGGCTTTGCAGCGTGCAAAGTGTCAGTTGCAGGGTCAGATGGCAGTGAGTGCAATGAATATGGAGAACAATGCATTGGCGATGGGTAAGCTCATGTTGTATCATAATGTAGCCCCCACATGGGAAGAAACCTATAGTCGGATAGAACAATTGAGCAGGGAAGAGTTGTGGGAGTGCGCGCAAGAAGTTTTTGATGAGAGGAATATCTCAATTCTCCGATATGTCTGATTATGTGCATTATACTTAAATTATTCAGTAATGTTGTATGTCATTTTGAAAGAAAAAAAAGGGAAAAAGTGACATTTTGTTTGGTCAATTAAAAGAAATGTTGTACTTTTGCGCGAAATTTCGTGTTATAAAATAGAGAATAAAGCGAAAACATGAGAAAGAAAAGTGTATTAGTACTGTTGCTGAGCGCGTTATCTGTATTTGTAATGGCTCAGACGAAGGTGACAGGTACGGTATTGGAAGAATCCGGTGAGGCTGCTATCGGTGCGAATGTGGTAGCGGAGGGGACAACCGTGGGAACGGTGACCGACTTTGATGGTAAATTTGAACTTACGGTGCCGGCCGGTGTAAAGAATCTGGTGATATCCTATTTGGGATTCAAGACCGAGACAGTGGCAGTAAAACCCGTTATTAAAGTAAAGTTGACGAGTGATACCCAGCAGATTCAAGAGGTGGTGGTAACCGGTATGGGTAAGCAGGACAAGCGTTTGTTTACAGGTGCTGCGACCAAAGTGGATGCTGACAAAGCCAAGTTAGACGGTATGGCAGATATCAGCCGTAGTTTGGAAGGGCGTGCTGCCGGTGTGAGCGTACAGAATGTGAGTGGTACTTTTGGTACGGCTCCGAAGATTCGCGTGCGTGGTGCGACCTCTATTTTTGGTGCCTCGAAGCCTTTGTGGGTGGTTGACGGTGTTGTATTGGAGGATGCCGTGGAGATGGATGCGAACGATTTGTCATCGGGTGATGCCAAAACGCTTATAGCTTCTGCGATTGCCGGTATAAATGCGGACGATATTGAGAGTTTCCAGATATTGAAAGACGGTAGTGCCACCTCTATATATGGTGCGCGCGCGATGGCGGGTGTGATTGTGGTAACGACCAAGAAGGGTCAGGCAGGCAAGAGCCGCTTGAGTTATACCGGTGAGTTTACCTACAGAACGATACCTTCGTACAGGGACTACAATATATGTAACTCTCAGGAGCAGATGGGTATCTATCAGGAATTGGAGCGCAAGGGATGGTTGGAATATTCCGCATTGAGTTCTGCTTCCAACTCCGGTGTGTATGGTTTGATGTATCAGTTGATAGACCAAGCCGAGGCCGGAGGTGTGGGATTGCCCAATACTATTGCTGCCAAGAATGCTTATTTGCGTGAGGCGGAATACAGGAACACCAACTGGTTCCAGAAGTTGTTTAATCACACAATCATGCACAACCACTCGGTATCATTCTCAACGGGTACGGAGCGTGCCAAGGTGTATGCATCGTTGTCGGCGATGCAAGACCCCGGTTGGTACAAATCGAGTGAGGTGGTTCGTTTTACAGGTAACATCAATGCCAGTTATGATATAACAAAGAAATTGACATTGAGTATGGCCTCGAAAGCGAGTTACCGTAAGCAGAAGGCACCGGGCACTATCAGTTCCCAGACCGACCCAATCACGGGTGCTGTGAGCCGTGAGTTTGATATCAACCCTTACTCATACGCATTGAACACCTCTCGTGCGATGGACCCTGAGGCTTCCTATCGCCGCAACTACTGTGATTTTAATATTTTCCAGGAGTTAGAGAATAACTATATAGATATTAAGGTGACTGATGTGAACTTCCAGGGCGAACTGAGTTATAAGCCGATACGCGGTTTGGAATTTAATGCGTTAGCGGCCGTGCGCTATCAGCAGAGCCGGCAGGAGCATCACATCAAGGATGACTCGAACCAAGCCCGTGCTTATCGTGCCGGTGTGTATCCGGAAGAAGATAACACGATACGGGAGAACAATAAATATCTGTACACAGATCCGGATGACCCGCAGGCGTTGCCTGAGTCGGTGTTGCCGCAAGGCGGTATATATGATTTGCAAGAATATTCGTTGTTGCAGACAGACTTCCGCGGAACGGTGACTTACAACGCAGACCTTGGAGACGAGGGGAATCATATTGTGGGTATCTTTGCCGGTGCGGAGGGCAACATGGTTGACCGTCAAGGCACTTGGTTCCGCGGTTGGGGCTATCAATATGGTAATGGCGGTGTGCCTTATACCGATTACCGTTTGTTCAAACAGCAGCAGGAAGAAAATGCGACCTACTTTAGCAATAGTTATGCATGGGGCAGAAGTTTGGCTTTCTTCGGTCAGGCAAGTTATTCGTATGCGGGTCGTTACACATTGAGTGGAACAATCCGTTACGAAGGAACAAACAAGTTGGGCAAGAGCCGTAGTGCGCGGTGGTTGCCGACATGGAATGCGTCAGGTGCATGGAATGCTCACGAAGAGAACTGGTGGAGCGGAGTGTTTGGTACCAACTGGTCAACAGCCACATTGCGTGCATCATATTCGCTGACAGCCGACCGTGGTCCTGCCAGTGTGACCAACTCGCTTGCCGTATTCCAGAGTTACTCTCCGTATCGTCCGTTGACGAATGTGACGGAAACGGGTATTATGTTGGCGGACTTGGAAAACTCGGAGTTGACCTATGAGAAGAAGCATGAGTTGAACATAGGTACAAGTCTCGGTTTCTTGAACAACCGAATCAACTTTGAGTTCGACTGGTATTATCGTAACAACTTCGACTTGATAGGTTATGTACAGACGATGGGTGTAGGCGGTGCCACAACAAAACTTGCGAATGATGCCACGATGCGTTCTACTGGTGCCGAGTTTACACTTTCGACACAGAATATCAAGACGAAAGACTTCAGTTGGAACACCGACTGGATATTCTCATACGCGACCAACACCATTACGAAGCTGGATGCCCGTACACAGATATATCAGTTGATACAGGGTTATGGCAGCATGCGTGAGGGTTTCCCGGTGAACTCTTTGTTCTCTATCCCGTTTGCAGGATTGACGGAAGAAGGTCTTCCTACTTTTTATACGGATGTAGACCGTACGGAGAAGACCATATCCGGCATAGAAATGCAGGACTATAACAACTTGGAGTTTTTGAAGTTTGAGGGCACTACGGATCCGAAGATTACAGGTTCGTTTGGTAACACCTTCACATGGAAGGGTTTGACTTTGAATGTATTCTTCACATACGCCTTTGGCAATGTGCTTCGTTTGGACCCGCTCTGCTACCAATACGGCAGTCAGTATAGTGACCTGACTGCAAGTATGAAGGAGATGAAGAACCGTTGGATGGTTCCGGGTGATGAGCTTGTGACTACGATACCTGCCATACTTACCAAGCGTCAGTATTCGGAGATAGACCATGCCAATATTGCTTATACTTCCTACAATTTCTCCGACCAGCGTGTAGCCAAAGGAGATTATATTCGTTTGAAGGAATTGTCGCTTGCCTATGCACTGCCCAACCGTGTGTTTGAAGGTCAGGAGGCGGTGTCAAGTTTCAGTGTGAAGCTGAGTGCGACCAACCTGTGGCTGGTATACGCAGATAAGAAGTTGAATGGTCAGGACCCCGAATACTTCTCGACAGGTGGTGTAAGTAGCCCTGTACCTCGTCAGTTTACATTGACCGTAAGATTGGGATTATAGTTGTTATTTAGAATTTAGGATATAGAATACAGATTGTTATGAAAAAGACAAATATCATATTGTTAACCGCTATATTGAGTTTGGCAGGTTGCAATTTTCTGGACAAGAATCCGGATATGCGTGCTACGATAGATACGCAGGAGAAGGTGAGACTGCTGCTTGTGAGTGCATATACGGATGCCGATGCGAGTGCCATTTGTGAGTTCTCGTCGGACAACATAATTGACAATAACTCGCCTGATGCTACGGGGCATGTGAACTCGTTGAATCCGTTGGACAAAATGTATGACGAGATATTTGCCTGGGAACCTGTTGTGTCAAGCGACCAGCAGAACTCTCCGAAATCGATATGGGATGGCTGCTATTCAGCCATAGCGGCTTGCAATCAGGCATTGCAGGCAATAGAGAAATTGGAAGCTGAGGGTAAGAACTTGGATGCAGAGAAGGGTGAAGCCCTGTTGAGTCGCGCTTACCATCATTTTCTGTTGACAACGGTATTTTGTCAGGCATACAAGACAGAAGAAGCAAGCAAGAATGATTTGGGCCTGGTATATATGACCGAGCCTGAGACGAAGGTGGCTCCTCATTATGAGCGTGAGTCGCTGACCGAGACCTATAAACATATAGAAGAAGATTTGGAAGAGGGCTTGAAATTAGTGGCTGACAACTACTATACTGTTCCGCGTTATCACTTCAACACGAAGGCAGCTCATGCTTTTGCTTCCCGTTTCTACTTGTATAAGCGTGAATGGCAGAAGGTGATAGACCATGCGGACTATGTATTGGGAACGAGCAAAGAGTCGGCGGCAGCAGTGATGCATGATGCGCGTCACACTTTGCAGGATTTGACGGATGTCAACTCGGAGTTCCTTGCATGGGTGGATGGCAACTCTCCCGCCAATCTGCTTCTGTACACCACTTATTCTACTGCTCCTTACTCTTTGTTTGGCGGTTATAATCGCTATGGTTTGAACCGCGACCCGCGCAGTTATACCATCAGCGGTCCCGGTCCGGCATGGAGCCGTTTTCCCGGTGTGAGTGTATGGAGTGCCAATAGTGGTGAGTATAGCAGTTTCGCTGCCCATTGGTTCTATCTGTTTGAGTATATTGACAAGGTGCAGGGTTACGGTTATGTGCATGGCGTAACCCGTGCTTTCACCACCAACGAGAACCTGCTTGCCCGTGCAGAGGCCAAGGCGCAACTGAACGACCTGAATGGTGCGATTGCCGACCTGAATGTATGGTGCGAGAGTTATGATGTAGGCTCAAACAAGATGACGAGAACTGCAAGTGGTGATATACTGAATTTGAGCAAGATTAAGACATTCTATGCGGACGGCAAGAGCAAGGAGATAGTACCCCGTCTTCATAATACCGATATTGACCCGAAATGGACATTGACGGATGATCAGTTGCGTGTAATATATTGTTGCTTGCAGTTAAGAAGAATAGAGACTATACACGATGGACTTCGCTGGATGGATACCAAGCGTTATGGCATTGAGATTACTCACAAACAAGGTATCTTGCCGGAGAAGAGGATGCTTTGGAATGATGACCGTTGGGCCATACAGTTGCCGCAAGAGGTTATCATCGCCGGTTTGCAGGACAACCCTCGCGTGAATGTGGGTGACCATGTAGGCAGCGAGGCGAGCATGGCACCTGTGAACATCACGCCGATAGAACTGGAAATGTCAGTCAAGGGGCAGACCATTGCATTAGTGCCGATTGATGACGAAGATGAAAACAACTAAAATAAGGAGGATAATATATGAGAAAGAGTATAATATATATTGCTATGATGGTGGTCGTGGTATTGATGACTGCTTGTCAGGAAGAACTGAATCCGAACAGCATCTTCATTGATCCGGTGGAGCCCACCAGTACGGAAGAGTCATTCACCTACGACTTTGACCTGTGGTTGCACGAGCACTATACGGTTCCGTATAATGTGGAGTTCCTCTATAAACTGGATGACAATGCCACCGACCCTAACTACAATCTGGTTCCCACCCGTTTGGGTATGTCAGACACTTTGGCACATTTGGCACTCTATTTGTGGTTTGATGTGTATGACAAGATTGTGGATGCGAACTTCTTGAAAGAGAACGGTCCGCGTATGATACAGTTGGTCGGCTCGTCAGCCATCAATGCCGCCAATGGTACTGAGAAATTAGGAACTGCGGAAGGCGGTATCAAGGTGACTCTCTACAAGATCAACCAGATGAAGACCAACGATATGGACCAACTCAACGAGTATATCTTCAAGACGATGCACCACGAGTTCAGCCACATTCTGCATCAGAAAAAGAAATATCCGCGTGAGTTTGAAACGCTGACTCCCGGCGACTATGATGTGGACGGTTGGCAGTATCGCTCTGACAAAGAGGCATGGCAGTTGGGATTTGCGAGTCCTTACGGCAGCAGTCAGGCGCGCGAAGATTTTGTGGAAATTATTGCCAACTACATTGTAAAGAGTGATAAAGATTGGCAAGCGATGCTGAAAGTGGCAGGGCAAGATGGTGCAAACGGTGCAAGCATTATCAATCAGAAGTTGGAGATATGCCGCAATTGGCTTGCCGAGAAGTGGGAGATTGACATAGACGCCTTGCATGAAGAGGTGCAGGCCCGTCAGGAGAATCTGGACTACGAGAAGATAATGAGATGTGATTTCAGTTATTAATGGAGGAAACTGACAATGAAGAAGACATATATCATACTATTGTGTGCAACCACTTTGTTTGTTGGTTGCAACCGCGACGAGAAGAGTCTGTTTGACAAGTCGGCTGCTGAGCGTGCCGTGGAGGCTGTGACCAATGCGGAGAACGCTTTGGTGGCTGCCCCGTATGGTTGGGAGATGTTGTATTTCGCAAACACGGAGTCGCGCGGTTACCACATGCTCATCACCTTTAAGGAAAACGGTCAGGCTATTATCACGGCCAAGAACGCATTGACTACCGGCAACAAGATTGTGACAGACAATGAGAGTACCTGGGATTTGATTAGTGATTACGGACCGGTGCTGTCGTTCAATACCTACAACACCGTGCTTCATGCATGGGCCGACCCGCGAAATGACGGAGATGGTTATCTGGGTGACTATGAGTTTTTGGTGTTGAGCAGTTCGGCAGATGAACTGCAACTGAAGGGCAAAAAGCACTCGGGCTATTCCGTTCTCAGGAGACTGACGGAAGAGACCTCGGCTGCAGACTATTTTGCACGAGTGGAGGCTATGGATAAGCAAATAACCGGCAACGGCAACTTGCTGTTGCTCACACAAGGTGAGAATCAGTATACCTTGCACAATAGTTATAACGGCATATTCTATCTTGCGCCAAAGAACGAAATGTATGATATTGAGGAGTTGGACATATATCCGTTTATAGCCACTCACACAGGTTTACACTTGATGGCAGGTTTTCTTACAGATAGTGATGATCGTGAAGCCAGAGATTATGTTTTGAAGGATGGTATCTTAGTTGGTAAGAATGCTACCCTTGAGCCCGGCAGCATGCCTAATTACTTTATGAATTATTTGTTACTGGCCGGAAATAAATGGAGTTTCAGTACTACAAATACTTGTAGCGATTTAAATTCAAAGATAGAAAAGGTTAACAAGACGCTGACATCTATCAACAAAAAAGCGGGCATATCAAGCATTATGCTGATATATAATGAAAGCAAAGCACAGTACCGATTAGAGTTCAGTTACACACTGAACGGGAAAACCATTGAGAGTCCGGTGATCTACTTGTTTGATGTGAAGCAGGAAGAAAACAGCATCAGTATGAATTATACCAAACCATTGGATCTGAATGCTGCAAAGTTGATTTACAATATATCCCAAACTGCTGAGCAAAAGCAGACGGGAGAGTACACCATAGAAGAGGGCGAAGGTAATCTTCCGGGACTGAAAGATTTGATATTAGGTCTTAGTGGCATCTACACCATCGCCAATAACAACGGAATTAATCCGACCAATGGCTCAATTCTGACGCGAAGCGACAATGCTGATATCTGGTATGAACTTACAGGTGTGAATGTCGCTAAAAGCAGTTCTGACAAAGACATATAATGAATAATTCAGTAGTGATTACAGAAATATAGATTAACAAAATTTGAGAAAGTATGAAAAAGATTATTACATTATTGTTTGCAGTGGGGCTGATAGGTTCTTTATCAGCGCAGACCATAGAAGAACGCATTACGAGTTCTTCTGTCAATAAGGCGAACAGCAGATTCGCAGTAAAGCGACAGCAGTTGCAGGAACCTGTGTTCAACAATGCACTCTTTGCTGCTCCGGCACTTGTGGAAGAAGCATGGGACACTATAGTTAACCGTTCGGCGATTTATCACCTTCAAGGTTCTTTCAATCAAGGTGTCGGTCATGGATGGTTGTATTATTTGGCAACAGACCTCCCTTTTGTGTATGCACCTTATTCTGATACACTTGTGTTCGAAAGTATCTATCGCAATGCTGCCGGCGATTGGCACATGAGTGGCATTCAAGCTGCAGATAGCATATATCTTGAGAAAGACAGCATCTTTAAGTATAAATTTGGTGTGGCTCCTAACGACCAGTATATCTACTCGGTTTTCCCCACATTGACGGATGTGCCTGACAGAGTAGTGAACCTAAACGAGGCAGGTGATAGCACAGTGACATACAAATTTGCTGATTTTAAGCATTTGGAGCACCACTGCGGAGCTATGCAGACGGATTATCCTGACTATGCAGACACATGGGAAAAACCTTACTTGTTTCCACCCACCAGCTTTTGCAACCCGATGACCCTATGCGGTATGCAGATTGACTCTATTACCTCAGGTGGTGGAGGAGGAAGTGCGTATGCAACTACGGCTACAGCCGATATGTTCCGTGTAGGACTCAGGGAAGAAGAAATAAACGGTCAAACCATAAAACGCGGAAAATTGTTGTATGGAACATTTATTGACTTCCGTGAGGACCCCACCAAAGGCCGTGCCAAGTATTGCGATAGCATCGGTGTGTATGTGCCGGTGGCAGATGTAATGTATATTGACACTATCTCACTGCCTATCTTCCGCGAAAATAGTGCGAGAGAGATGGAGGGAACCGTGGAGCAGATTATTCCTACGGGAGCCACTCTTACGATATCGCTTCATCCCGTCATAAAAACTGCAGAGGGAATAAAAGTGGATGTGGATAGCGTCATTGCATCTGCTACAGCCAACAATGAAGACTTTATTCAAGTTTCCCAGAATGGTATAGATTATGCGTGCGGTACAGTAGGATTCGCCTTCAAAGAGGTGAATGCATTGGGTGTTGAGTCGGTGAAACCGGCTATCGCAAAAGGTGATTTTATGGCTATCCTGAGCGGATTTAACAATCCTGTGAAGCAAACTATCGAGAAAGCAGGCGGAACAACGAAAGATACCACAGTATATTGCGATTTCGGAATCTTCTGCGACTACTATCAACCCTACACCGGTTCTACCTACTATATCTTTGGCGGTAAATTCAAAAATCACTGGAAAAATACCGATACGGAAATATATAGTTATGGTAAAAACATAGCCCTCACATTCAATGCTATGTTCCCGTCAATAGTTGAGGATAGCACTTACTATGAGTTAGGCATATCGGGTGATGGCGGCTATTCTTACTATTTGGCAGAAGATGGTGAAACTTTGGATGAAGACTTTGGGGCAGGTGTTATCTTGTATACTAATTTGGTTGATCCTGATGAATGGGAGATAGAGACAGATGCTGAATGGTTGGATTTCGTGTTGGATGATGAGTATGTGGAAGAATATGGTGCAATGATTACCGCTTTCGCAGCAGAGGCTAATCCTTCCTCAGAACCGCGTACTGCAAAGGCAAAGATTGGCGCTCGTGGAAAATATATTGAGTACACCGTTACTCAGTTGCCCGGTGACGGTTCTGCAGTAGAGAATGTGCAGAACAACGGTGATGTGAAAGCCACCTATCAAGACGGAAAGATTGAGTTGCGCTACAACCGTCCGTTCAACACAATTAACATCTATAGCGTCAGCGGTCAGAGGGTGGCTTCCTATCCTGCAGCCAAAGCAGGCAGAATGTCAATTGATGCAGAAGGGCTCGCTAACGGCGTTTACTTGATCAACTTCGTGGGTGACAAGAAAGAAACCGTTCGCGTGATTAAATAAAAAAACGAATGAGGTATAAATATGTATCGGTGCTGTCCGATGCATATTTATACTTTCTTTTTTATATTTCGTGCATAAGAATGTCAATATAAGTTTAACTAAAATTTGAAGTTATGAAAAGAATTACTACAATCCTGAGTGCGTTGTTAGTGGTGCTGACCATTAGCGCACGACCGGCATTGGATGCCAATGTAGCTCTCAAGTCTTCGCTCAAGGCAACTGCATTCGAAGCCCCGAAATCGGAACTGAACTTGGCGCAGGCACCTATCGGCAAAATCAGAAAAGCCGCAGCGATAGACAACATCAATCTGACAGCAGAGCAATTCAACCTTCTAGATGGTGAGGTCTTTACATGGGAAGATGATAATCCCAACACGGCTATTTTGTTTATGTATATTTATAGTGCCACCACTTATGAGGAAATTGCCAACGGCGGCTGGTATAGTGACGCTTGGATTGATGAAACTATTGGTGACATCAACTATTATTCGGCAAGTACTCTCTTCATTCTTTATTATGGTAACGGAGGGGAGGCTTTTGAAGACAACACCACCACTATTTCTGGTTATCCTGCCCTTAAGCCGGGAGACTATATTTTCGAAGTTGTTGGTACTGACGCAGGCCAAACTACCCAAACTTTTGACGATTATATATTATTCTCCATCGTTTCTAACGAAGTTACCGACCTCAAGTCTGACGTAAACAGTGAGAAAACTCAGGCCACCATCACATGGGATGGTAGCGCAATACCTGAGGGAAGTTATGCTATTGTTGATATTTACACCGATAGTACACTCGTATATGAGAACTATGACGAAGCCGCTGATGAGATTATTATTCTGAATTCAGTTACTATTGATGTAGAAGACGGTTTGACATACGAAGTATACATCCGGGTATATACTGAAAACACCTACGCTTTCAACCCCGGGTTGTTCCCCAATGGCAATGGTGTAAGCCATCTGTTTACGGTGGGCACGAACAAATATGCTCCGATAGACCTTGAAGCAGTGGTTACACCTGAAGACTCGTTGGAAGTGAACTTCTCATGGACTCTGCCTAACAACAAGGAGAACTCTGTATATTATGTAGTCATATATGAAGATGAATACGAAACCGAGTATGGGGTAGTTCAGGTTGATAGCGAGGACAAAAATGAGGCGGAGGCCTATTTTGACAAAGAAGGCACTTTCTATTGGACTGTTGTAGGTCTGGAGGAGGGTTGGTATCTGACAGAAGAAATTAAAGGCGGCTTCTTCACCGTGAAGGACAATGTAGGTCCTCAGTTCTTCACATCAGAAGAGATATACACCTACAAAGCTACCAACACTACTGTTAACTTGACTATCAATCCTGATGGAATAGGTGATAACTTGTCCCTGTTCGAAGACTTGCTGTTCACTCTTAAAGATAGCGATAATAATGACTTGCTGACTGATGTCGCTGCCGATGACTTGTTGGTGGAAGGCTTGACAAAAGGAACAGTATATCATTGGAAATTGAGTGCTAAGGATGAAGCCGGCAATCTGTCGTTTATATTGGACGGAGCAGGCAATGTGACAGCAAATGCGCTGGACATAGAAGTAGAAACAACTGACGATGTCCTCGCACCCGCATTCACAAGTGCAACCCTCAATACGGCATTCGACAAATATGTAACCATCAATGTGGAGGCATCTGACAACTTCACTCCTGCTGACGAAATCCGCTATGCAGTTATCTTCGAAGATGACAGCGAAGTCGTTCTTGATGCAGAAGAAGGTGTGATTACCGTTGCCGGTTTGATTCCTGAGACAGAGTACACCATTACAGTAAAGGCTATTGACAACGAGGGTCTGCGCAGCGAGGGCAAGGAAGTTACCTTCACCACTACCGCAATCATTCCAATCACTCTGAAACCGAATGCTATCTTGGTTTCGTCTTACGGCGAGATTGATGAGGGTGTTTATGGTTTTGAGGTTAATCTCTACACCAGCGGTGTTCCCGGCTACTTGCCTGATATCTATTTCACAGTGCTGGGTGACCGGGCCGACAAATTGTCAGGAGAATACTCCGTGGAAGAAGGTAATCTGCTGATAGATTTCTCTTCCTTGTTTGTAGATGGTACTGAGGAGGAAGATGAAATACTCCCGTCTAATGCTACACTCAATTTGCAATTCGTTCAATTCGCTATCGATGCTGATGTTAGACATGCCGTTTATAATGCCTCCTTCCGCATTGAAGATGCTGATAACTACAACATCTATCAAGGCACTATCGAAGGCGTACGCGCAAGAGTTATCAACGCAGAACAAACAGGCTATGTTAACATGAACGGCGAGGACATTGTCGCTCCTGAAGCTGAGGAACTTGAAGTTAGCGGTATCACTACAACTTCGGCTGACTTCTCCATTTATGCATGGGACGGTGCAAATGCATCCGAACAGGCATACAGTTATGGTAAAATCTCTGTTAAACTCTTCAATGCCGCTGACGATTCAGAACTCGGCGAATTTGAAGCAGCCGGAAGTGCACAAAATGTAGATTATTATCTCACCGTAGAAAATCTTACGCCCAACACCACTTACAATGTATATGCATTGGTAACCGACGAGAACGGCAATAAATCAGAAAAGATAGAGAAAACCTTCAAAACACTCGAAGAAGCAGTTGTCATTTCTACATTCAAAATCACACTCGTAGCAGAGCATGGTACTATCACTGTTGACGAAGATAACATCGACCTCAACGCTGTTGAAGAAAACACCGTTCTGCACTTCACCGCAACTCCGGCTGAAGGCTATCAGTTCAAAGAGTGGATTGGCTATGACCCCGCCACAGGTTTGACGGTAGTTGCCGATGCAACAGTAGAGGCTGTATTCGAAGAAATCACAGAAGGTCTGGAGGATATATCCGCTGACGGACAAGCCCACAAAGTTGTCATCAACGGCAATCTCTACATCGTTCGTCCGGACGGAAAAGTATTCAATGTAACAGGTGCCCAAGTAAAATAAGCACCCGGTTTGGATAGAATATGAAACGAGAAAGGCTGCCCCGCAAGGCAGCCTTTCTCGTTTCAAGGCAAAACTTTCCCAAACCATACGAATCAGGTAGCGGCATCGAAACATCATCGATACATCAAAAGCACATACCAAACCTGAATAAAGTACTACTTAGTCCCAACAGTCTAATGACCACGGGAATATAGGCCATGATTCGCTGCCGCCGAAACTCTCCTCCCATGATGCGCTTGATTTTGTAAGGGGATTGGCATTTGTGAGAATGAAAAAAAAATTGTACCTTTGCGCCAATTCCTACAAAAGGAAGTGGAAATTAAGAAAAATACTAACAATAAAATCATTTAAAAAATGAGAATCAAACACTTATTCTTAGTAGTGTGCATGATAGGAACAGCAAACTTGTATGCACAAGATGTGGACAAAGATGTTGTCGTGGAAAATGCTGAGGCAGGTCAGGCTGCTGCCAACGAACTGCAGCAGATACCGAGTTGGAAGGACAACTGGAAGTTTGACGGTTCGGTAGGTTTGAACGCTGCTGCTACCGGTTTGGTCAACTGGGCTGCCGGTGGTAATAACAATGTAAACGGAGTGGCATTCGCCAAACTGCATTTGCTCTATCAAAAGAATGCAATTGCATGGGAAACCAACTTCGATACCGATTTCGGACTCTCCTATATAGACCAACTTGAAGACCCGTTCCAGAAATCAAGCGATAATATCAAACTCGCCACCAAGTTCGGTTGGGAGTTTCACCAGGACTTCTATCTGACCGTACTCGGAAGCTTCCAAAGCCAATATGCCAATGGGCGGAACTACAAGGCGGGTTATAATGACATTATCAGTAAGTGGCTTGCTCCTTCCTATACTGACATATCAGTCGGTATCGACTATAAGCACAGTGTCAATGGCGCTGACTTCTCGCTGTATCTGTCACCTGTCGCAGGTCGTATCGCTACTGCGTATGTAGGCGACAAGTGGAACGACAAATACACCAAAGAGGGCTATCTCGGCGGGCTGCAGGATGCTTACGATAATGCAGAAGACGATGCTGCCAAAGCAATTGCAAAAGCGGCTCTGGATCTGGCGGAGACCACTTATAACTATGAGGCGTTGAAAACAGACGGATTAGACCTTCGCTCCAAATTGCAAGAGACTTATGCCGTCTTCAAATACGACGAGAATGGTAACAAGATATACCGCAATGTCCGTCCGGAACTCGGCTTGAACATCAAAGGTAGCGTGGCTTACAAATATGAGAAACTGACCTTGGGGAGCACTGTGAGCCTCTTCACTCCGTATGCAGGCAAGGGATTTGACCTGAATGGTGCAGACCCATATTTCCAATATTCCAATATGCACCGCCAGTTCGGTAACTTTGATGTTGACTGGGATGTGAATATCTCTTATCAGTTCCTCGAAGTACTGAATGTAACGCTGAGCACCAGCCTGAAGTACTATAATGGTACTCTGATTGCAGACAAAAACGGCAACATGGCGGAGCGCGTTCAGTTTAAGTCAGTACTTGGTGTAGGTATCGGATATAGTTTCTAAAATAATCTCCCCCACTTATTCTGCAAGTTTGATGACGGCGGAAGAATTGTTGCAATCGTTGGAAGCGAATATAGAGACGCTTCTTGTACAGCGTGAAGCACTGGAGCAGGAAGTGGCCCAACTCCGTCTGGACATAGAGCGGCAGCGGCAGGAAATGATTCGTACACATGAAGAATTGTCGGCCCTTCAACGGGAACACAGACTTCTGCAGACTGCTCACAGCATGACCTCTGACGGAGAGAAAGAAATGGCACGCCGCCGATTGACCAACCTTATCCGGCAAGTGGACAAAGCAATAGAGATGGTGAAGAGTGAAGGCTAAATATTTTCCAACCCCTCACAAGAGAGGAATAGTAAAATACAGATGGCGAAACAAAACATCACATTAAGGATAGATTGCTACACAATCCCATTGCAGGTGGAGCGGGAAGACGAGGCTGTATGGCGTAAGGCGGCTGTGCTACTCAACGAAACATACAAACGCTATGCGGCCGCCTATCAGCAAAAACAGGTGCCTGTTGAGAAGCTATGGATCTATACAGCCCTCGAAATAGCCGTTAAGATGCAGCGTGATGTGCAGGGTAAAGAGTTGCAACCATTGCTTGAAAGACTTGCACGGCTGAATGACAAACTGACAGAGACTCAACAAAGAAGTACAAGTGCGGAGAACCCGAAACAAGTCAGGAAAGATGAATAAATAAACAACTAAAACAACAAACGAACACTATGAGTGTAATATATATAATACTGATAGCCATAGGTGCATTGCTATTAGGCGCAGGCTTGACCCTGGTCATAATGCGTTTCATGGCAGGAGGCATCTTGGAGAAGGCCAAAGAAGAGGCTGAAGTTATTAAAAAGAACAAGATTGTAGAGGCAAAGGAGAAGTTCATTGCCTTGAAGTTGGAATACGAAAACCAAGTCCGTCAGCAACAGCAGAAACAACAGCAGGCGCAAGAGCGTCAGCAGGAGCGTGAGCGGCAACTTAACCAAAAGCAGAGCGAGGTGTCACGCTTGCAGAACGAGATGCAAAAGCAGATGCAATTGCTGGAGCAACAGAAGGCCGGTATTGAGTTCCGCGAGAAAGAAACCGAGAAACTGCATAAGCAGGCGCAGCAACAATTGGAGTCGGTATCGGGCTTGAGTGCCGAAGAGGCAAAGAAACAGTTGGTGGAATCGCTCAAAGATGAGGCAAAAACCAATGCTATGGCGTATGTGAACGAGATAATGGAGGATGCACGAATGAACGCCAATAAAGAAGCAAAGAAAATTATCGTACAAACCATACAACGCATAGCCTCTGAAACCGCTGTAGAGAACTCAGCCAGTGTGTTCCATATCGAGAATGATGACATGAAAGGCCGTATTATCGGTCGTGAAGGACGAAACATCCGTGCTCTGGAAGCTGCTACCGGTGTGGAAGTGGTAGTGGATGATACTCCCGATGCCATTGTGCTCAGTGCGTTCGACCCCGTACGGCGTGAGGTCGCGCGCTTAGCATTGCACCAATTGGTGACTGACGGGCGTATCCACCCCGCCCGCATAGAGGAGGTGGTGGCAAAGGTGCAGAAACAGGTGGAAGAAGAAATCATCGAGACAGGTAAACGCACCACCATCGACTTAGGTGTACATGGCTTGCATCCGGAACTCATCAAGATGGTGGGCAGAATGAAATACCGCTCCAGTTATGGTCAGAACCTGCTTCAACACTCACGGGAAACCGCTAACCTGTGCGCCGCTATGGCTGCCGAGTTGGGATTGAACCCGAAGAAAGCCCGTCGGGCGGGTTTGTTGCACGATATAGGAAAGGTGGCAGAAGAGAATCCGGAGATGCCTCACGCATTGTATGGTGCACAGTTGTGCAAACAGTATGGCGAGAAAGATGACATCTGCAATGCCGTAGGCGCCCACCACGACGAGATGGAGATGGAGACAATGTTGGCTCCGATAGTGCAGGCATGCGATGCTATCAGTGGTGCCCGTCCGGGTGCAAGACGCGAGATAGTGGAAGCCTATATCAAGCGTCTGAACGATTTGGAGAATCTGGCACTAAGTTATCCGGGCGTTATCAAGACATATGCTATCCAGGCAGGTAGAGAGTTGCGCGTGATTGTAGGTGCTGACAAACTGACGGATAAGGAAACCGAACTCCTCTCGTTTGACCTTGCCAAACGCATACAAGACGAGATGACCTATCCCGGTCAGGTGAAGATTACCGTTATCCGCGAGACCCGTGCCATCAACTATGCGAAATAGGGTATAGGTGATATATTATAACAAGAAAGGCGTCTTTATCGGACGCCTTTCTTGTTTGTTTTGCGTACTCTTGTGATGGAATAGCAGACAATAAGGAATAGTAGCAAGCAGAAGGGAATGTCGCCTACGGGTTGCCACATGATGTCTGGCGGATGAGAATCTCCTCCTACACGCCGTGGTTGACCACCCGGATGGGTCTCATTATTGGCGGATGAGAAGGATTCAATGACAGGTGCCTGAAATTGTCCTCTCAGTTCGGAACGATGCGTCATAGAAGGAAGTGAATGCTGCATCGCGATAGATGAAACTTCTTTGACATTGTAGGTGCTCCCGGCTTGGGAAACCCCGCTTGCATACGCTGAACTATTGCCATACCCTGCATAGGCATTGTTGCCTGACAGAGATGAGGAGCCTGCATAGAATGTGTTACCCCATTCGGCATGTACACCCGAAACGGCAGAGGCTAATAATATAATTATAAAATATCGTTTCCTACTCATACACAAAAACTAATACCTTAAAACTAATACCTTAAATATATGTGTGTTTCTCGTAGTATGGAAAGGTCAAGTTTCCAACAACTACACCGACTATGGTGTTCTATCTTACTATCGCTCTCATTACGGTTAGTTTGCCGCCTGCCTGCACCTGCAGGTTATATACGCCCTGCGGCAATGCATAGTGGCGGATACCGATAATGTGAGTATCGTAATATAGTTGTTTGCCAGTCATATCGTATATTCTGATGTCTGCGGCATCGGCATGGTTGCAGAGCAGAATACCATCCTGCACGCCTGCACACCAAAGGTCTCCTTGTCCGGGGTCCGTATCACTACTTGTTGTAACATCCGGCTGATCGTCTTGCGGACGTCGTACAATGCGTAACGTGAAGCGGTTGTCGGTTCTGCCTGCGGCTGCAGTGAAATTGTAGTCATGCAGGAGCAGGTTGGTAACGGTACCTGTCCGGTGGTCGGTGAGGAGGAGGGTGTCAATGAGGAGCGGGTTATACTGTGTGTCGAAACTGAAAGTGTATTCGCCCGCAACCGGCAGCCACATCCCTACCGGTATGGCAGTTGTGTCAGTATCGTTGAGACCGTTGAATGCCAACTTGATGCCTTCGCTCAATGTATAAAGATTTACTTTGCCGACGTTCTCCATCTTCTCAAGGTCGGCACCTATCTCATAGGCGCGAGAGTAATCGTCGGAAAGAACGATGCCGGTGCGGTCTTTGCCATTGCTACTATAGAGTTGTATGCCGGTATATACCGGTGTATCCTCCTGCAAGAAACGGCGATAGGCAGGGATGCGTTGTGCATTCATATTATTGGCGAAGTTGACCTGCGTGTTATCCTCTATCTGAACGAAGAAAGCATTGAATGGCAGTATGTCGCAGTTGTTGGCAAGTACTTGCTCATAGGATTGTGTGCTGCGGTTGAAGAACGAGATATAGGGCACAGTTTTGTCTCTGTTATCATCAAGAATCCAGTGACCGGTCCATTGGTTGTTGTCGTTGTATTCCTTCGTCCATGCTCCGTTTCGTATGCCTGCGGAGCCCCCCACGGTGCCGGTGTTGTAGGTATGCAGATAGGGGTTGCCAATGAGGTTCCAGCCTGCATTATACTGCAGTTTCTCCTCATCAACGGTGGAAGGTGATACGGGAACGACCTTTCCGTTGCTCTTCTCTTGTGCGTTCCATGAGTTGTCGGGTTTCATGGTGAAACGCAGTACGCGTTTGGTATGCTTGCGCCCGTCGGGTTGGGTGATGTTCTTTTGGTCGGCAATACCGAGGATGTAGCCTTGTCCGGCTTGGATAGTGTAGTCGCTACCTGCTGCTGCCACATGCGTCCAATAGGTGTCCTGTCGGCTGCCGGCATTGATATCGGCGGCACGGGTGGCACCGTCGTAGTACTTGAGGAAGTAGTTGGTGCGATAGACGGGGGCGGTGTTGTTGTTGGCTGCGAGGTTGGAGTAGGATACCTCTTGCAGTTGTGCACTATAGGGTAGTGTGAACCAATACCAGTCCTCCTCATCAATGCGGCGGTCCAAGTATATCTCACCCAACTTCACATTTAAAGTGGCATTGGCCCCTCCAAACTGCACTTCGGGTGCGGAGGATTCATCACCATCAATTTGTAGTATAAGGGCATGTGTAGTGAGGGTTACATTATTATTGATGAGTAGTTTGCCCCCTTCGTAGATGGTCAGGTTGCGTAGTGTCTTGTTGGCATTGACGGTGAGAGTAGCACCGGGCAACACCACCAAGTCACATTCTGTGCAGTCGCCGCCGCCTAATATACTTGATGATGTGGTATTGTTTGCCACTACATAGGGCACACTGATTTTAGATGTTTCACCGTTCCATTCCACTGATACCTTGGTGCAAGGCGTCAGGACACTGTTGTAATTAGCCCTCCAAGTACCATCTGTCTGCGCCACAGCATCGCCTATAGTATTGTCTATCTCGGGGGCTCCGGCGAGTGAGTAGGACTCGACATTTACATAGTCGGCACCCCATCTCAACGCCTCCACTGCCTCTACACAAGATGGATAGGAGTGGTAGGTGGCCTGCTGTTGATAGAAATAGATAGCAACTACATTATTGCTTACCACCGTATTGAAATAGGTGGAGTTGAATCCTAAGTATTTGGTGTTGCTAAGTGCCATAATAGAGCGTACGAAGAAGATGCCGCTTTGCGCTGTAATAACAAAGTTATCTGCAGCACTGCCTGAAGTGAGCAGAGCATAACCTTCCGAACTCAAATCAAGATATACATCTTTTTCTGCATTGTAGAATTCATACGCACCACGCATACCCTGGATACGCCACTGTATGTCTGCATCGTCGGTAGTGATAATATTTGATGCAGGGGTTACTGATTTGGATGCTACATAGTTGGTGCTCTGAGCAGTATTACTTAGAGCCCTATTCGTGCTTGTAGCGATGACATAGTTGAGTCCGAGGCGGAGGTCGGAGAGCGAAGTAATACGCTTGAATTTATCTGTTTTCAATTGGTAAACAGCGTACAGAGTGCCATTATTCACGGTCGGATTATAGAGTGTTCCTGCAGGCATGATATCTAATGGCAGGGAGTTCGATTCTTCTGATACCGGCGATGTAGTCCAGCCGGCAAACTCCCAGTCTTCTTTTGCACAGTCGGAGTTGACATAGGCATTAGGAAGTGTGATACCTGCGTATATTGTCTCTTCGGTCAATGATGTTTCGCCTGCATTACCTCCGCACCCATCGAAGTTTACTGTAAACGGTTCGCAGTGCGGCCAAGAGGTAAACTCTTTCATCTGGCGATAGACGTACATACCGGGACCTACAGTCGTATTAGTAAGGAAATACGGATTACCACTATTGTAAGAAAAATACATATAACGATTGTTGTGGTCTATATCCTGCATTGTCCAATAGAAGCCCTCACCAGTGTAAGTTGTGAACTTATATGCAGAACCGGTGTTGGCAGTGGTGGTATAACCATTAGCGGTGGAATTCAAATATTTTCCATTCCCTACATTTTGGAAAGTGCAATTGTCGTATGTCCCATTCATAACCCACATCACATTTTGCCATCCTGTGACGGTTGTATCCACTACCACATAATACCCTTCTTCTCCTTGTGGTGAGGCAGCCTGAACTGCAGACAAATAATTGTTGCTATAAGTGTCTGATGTTATCTCCCAGTCGTAATAGTTTGAATAGCCTGTAATGATATAATTATCGCCTGCGACCATTTCTGTCGGATTATACAATATCTGGAATTTAGGTATTTCTCTCTTGAATACCGCATAGAGAGTAACTCCGTCGCGTGACGGGACATAAGTACCGGTATAGAGGCCTGTGTAATTAACCTCTTTTACAGAACCCACTTCGCTTCCTTCTTGCCAACCCGCAAATACCCAACCATCGTCACACAAAGGAGCGGCCTCGGGAAGGGTAATGCCACCACCGGCTATTGCCTCTGTTACAATGCGTATGCGATCCTCACTATTTTCTTCAATCGTTCCGCCTGCGGCATTCAAGGTTACACTATATGGAGTGCAGTGCGGGTAGGATGAATAAGTGACATAGGTGGTTACTTTCTTGTAGATATAGAATTCGGTAGAAGTAGTACTTTCTTCAAAACGATTATTGGTGTGACGCAAATAGTAACCGGGGTCGTTGTTCTCTTCCAAAACAAATGGAGAGGAATCATCAGGTTTATAATAATAGGTTGTATTGGAGCCATTATAGGACAAAATTACACTACCATTACTACTTGTAAAATAAGTGCCGTTATAGGTCCACTGAATATTTGCCGCAGGAATGCCATTAATCCTATCTCCAGCAACATTAACCGCCGCCTGAGCGAATCTATTATTATTTTGATATGTTGTGGTAACAGCATAGTTGTCGGTGGTAGCAATTACATACACGCCGCCACTTACAATTTCATCTTTAGAAGAGATTTTCTCCCAATAAGTAGTATTTTCTCCCGCTTGATATACCGCATATAGCGTAGTTCCATCATACGAAGGAGAGTACGAGCCTGTGTGCAAAGAAGGTGCTTTTGTTGTTCCGTAGATGGCGGACTCAGAATTCCATCCTACAAAAGTCCAGGACGAGCAATCTGCACCTGACATTGTAGCCGTAGGCAACGTTACGCCACTGCCACTGGAAGTTTCAGAAACATCTGTTGTGGAGGAAGCGGGTGAGGTACCGGTAATCGTGCCATCTAAGGCATCCAAATGAACAGTCCAGTTAGCGCAGTTGGGGAAAGAAGTGTACTCCGTTTCTTTCTTATAAAGATAGAATGTATAGTCATTAGTTGTTCCTGTTTGGAAATAATCATTCTCGTCATTGCTATAGGTCAGATAATACCCTCCCGATTCAAGATTAAATGCCCCATTTGCTGCTGTTACTGAACAAGTATTGCCATCCGCAGTTAGAAGTTGCTCGTTATAAGTTTGTCCGTTGATTATATAAATACTTCCGTTACATTCGTAATATTTCTGTCCCAACCCTCTCCTTAGGTAAAGTGATCGGTTGACATTGGTGTTCGTCCATTTCCATGCACCGTCTGTGCCACTCAATGTCCAAATGATGGTATTGGCAGGATTAGTTATGGTTCCTGCATCCGGATAAACTTGTGATGCAGAAATACTATATTTAGGGGCATATACATCACATACTGTATTTCTACAAGCAACCAGCCACCCCGTCGGAGTATGTGTCTCTCCGACAGTCCACCAATGTCCGTCCGTTCCGACTTCTTGTGTGTTTCCCAATGCAAAATAGGATGGCCCGTAATAGGTATCTCCGTCCCACTCGTAGAAACAAACGATGAGATACTGACTACCGGCATGGAGGTCTGATGTGGAAGTAATGCGCGTATAACGATTGGCAGCCGCTCCTGTACGCTGATACACAGCATACAGATTCATGTTAGCAGAAGGGGTAATAGAAGCCGTGGAAGCATAATAGGTTGGTGTCTCATCACCTTCGACCGGGCCATCAGCCTTCCATCCTCTGAAAGTATATCCACGACAGCCGGAAGGGTTACTTACGAGTGTATTAAGCGTATATGTGTTACCGGACTCTACTTTTTGTGAGTGAATTTTTACGCCATCAGCATAGAAGTTCAAATTCACTTCCACAGCCCAAGTGCAGAGAATAGTGCACACAAATATAATCAAAACAGCACAATATCTTTTCATAGTTGTACCTCCTAACAATATCAAAAAGTAATACCTTAATACCGAATTAAAGGATAAAATGTATAAAAATACAGTATATTTGTACTTTTCGGTTGCAAAGATAGCATATTTTTCAGACATGTGCAAAAAAATATGTTTTACAACACAAAAAAGTGTCGGAACAGGTACTTTCCCCCCTATTTTGGGTTTCTCTGCAGCTTCTATTTAGGGTTTTCAGAGGCTTTTGATGTATGGTTGATGTATGGTTGATGTATTGATACCGCTACCTGTTTTTATGCATAGCACTTCCTATTTTTATGTAGCGCTACTTGTAAATTTGACGGAGTCGTCAGATTTCAGAATTTCAATATTCAGATGTCCACAAATGGAGTCTATATCAAAGATGGTGGCATACACTTGCAACGGGGCTGACTCCATGCGGAGTCAGCCCCGTTGCATAAAGGCAGAGTATAATTATTTACGCATCCGCGAAAACCTTGCCGTCTTCCAAGGTTACTTGCAGCGGTGTATATTCGCTGTGAAAATCGTTTTGCAACCGGTCTATATATCGTTGGCTTTCCCAATGGCACATAGGCAGATCGTGAAGCAGATAGTTGCCACAGGTTTCAGGGGTTGTGGCAGGTACCTCCGTCTGTGTCAATATCCATTGCAGGCACTTGATAGTCAGACGGCGCATATCTTCCACACTGTATTCGCCCGTCATAACCACATACATACCCGTCAAACATCCCATCGGGCCAACATATACCACATCGTTCCGGACCTCACTATTGCGAAACCATGTTGCCATCAGGTGTTCCAAACTATGCATCGCCGAAGGCGATACTGCCGGCTCTTGATTGGGACGAGTGATGCGCAAATCGAATGTTGTGAACCCTTTGTCTTTACGGGATATATAGATACCCGGCATAAGACGGGTATGGTCTATTGTGAAACTTTGTATTACTTCCATTGTTTATTTGTTTTGTTTATTTGTTATACACTAAGTTTACAGCAAAGCCTGTTCTAAATCGCCTATCAGGTCGTCCGCATTCTCTATACCGACGGACAGTCGTACCAATGTGTCCGTTATGCCTATTTTGGCACGCTCTTCCGGTGCCACTGATGAGTGGGTCATCAGTGCCGGCAATTCAACCAATGACTCTACACCGCCTAAACTCTCTGCTAACGCAATTATCTGCAGACGAGAAAGGAACCGCTTGGCATCGTCCACCGTTCCTGTTATCTCAAAGGTGATGATACCGCCATTGCCGGATGCCTGACTTTGATGCAACACCCGCTGAGGAAACGATGCCAACCCCGGATAGACAACGCGGCTTATTTTGTTGTGTTGCGCAAGGAATTCTGCTACTTTCTGCGCATTTCCCGCATGCCGTTCCATCCTTAAAGCCAGCGTTTTGATGCCACGCATCACTATATACGAGTCAAACGGGGCCATCACGGCACCGGCAGCATTCTGGTAGTACTGTATCTTCTTGTACAAAGCGTCATTGTTGGTCATAACAACGCCTCCGAGTACATCACTATGCCCGCCGATATACTTGGTTGCGCTGTGCATCACAATGTCGGCACCTATATCTGTTGGATGCATAAAGTAAGGCGACAAGAACGTATTGTCCACCACCAATATCAGTCGATTGCGCTTGGCTATTTGCGCCAGCCCTCTTATGTCGGCAATTTTAAGCAACGGATTGGATACCGTTTCTACCCAAATCATCCGTGTAGCAGGTGTAATGGAACGCTCGAAAGCACTATTGTCCATTACATCCGCATACGAAGTTGTAATGCCGAACTCATTCATCACGCGGTTGAACAGTCGTTTGGTGCCGCCATACAGGTCATCGCTGGCTATTACATGGTCGCCACTTTTGAGTAACCCCATAATAATGGCTGTTTCAGCTGCAAGCCCCGAACTGAAAGCCAATCCGTATTTGGCATTCTCGATGGCGGCAAGTTTGCTCTCTAATGCGAACCGCGTCGGATTGAGCGAGCGAGTGTATTCATATCCTCCCGTAGGATGCTCCACTTCGTGACGGGCAAAAGTGGTGGAAAGATGAATAGGTGCTGCCACATCACCTGACGCTCCTTCATGCATATCGGGTTGCTCTCCGGCATGAATAGCAAGCGTCTCAAATGCAAATTTTTTCTTCATAGTTGCTATAATTGATTATGATTTGTACTACATATTGTGCGTTGCATCAAAGCGCACCAATCTCCTCAAGGGAAGCGTTATTCAGCATCCTGAATCTGTATGCCATGTTCGTTAAGCCATATTTGATTATACATCTTGGAAAGATACTTGTTTCCACTGTCGCATACGAGGGTTACCACTCGTTGCGCTGTTTTGCTCTCCCGGCAATACTTCAACGCTGCGGCCAACAGCGTCCCCGTTGACGAGCCGGCCAGTACGCCCTCTTTCGCCAGCAGGTTGTGTGCGGCGGAAAACGCCTCCGTATCGGTGATGCTATATGCTTTCTTCGTCAAAGAAAAATCCGCTATTTCCGGAATGAAGTCCTCACCGATACCTTCCACCAACCAACTTCCGTTCACCTCGTGCAATTGCCCGGTATTCACATAGTCAGCCAACACCGACCCGGCCGGATCCGCCAGAATTATCTGTGTTTTATTATCCGGTAATTTTTGGAAGAAGTGGCTGATGCCGGTCAGCGTGCCGGTGGAACCCGCTCCCACTACAATGGCATCCACATCGTGATTCATCTGTTCATAAATTTCGGGAGCCGTCCCCAATTCGTGTGCCAACGGATTGGCGGGGTTTTCAAACTGGTTGATATAGTAGGCTCCCGTTTTTTTTGCAAGAGAACGAGCCAAGTCTTGATAGTAGTCTGGATGTCCTTTGGTTACATCGCTGCGCGTAATCACTATCTCTATACCCATTGATTTGAGATGGCATAATTTTTCCTCGCTCATTTTGTCCGGTATGATGAGTGTAAGTTTATACCCCTTCATTTTGGCAGCGAGGGCCAGTCCGAGTCCTGTGTTGCCTGCTGTTGCCTCAATGATGTGGTCGCCCGGATGAAGAATGCCCTGACGCTCGGCTTCGGATATCATCATCAGGCCCACACGGTCTTTGATGGAACCGCCTGGATTCTGATTCTCTAACTTCAAGAACAAACGGCATTTGCCGGTGTTTATGTTGGTCACTTCTAACATAGGCGTGTTGCCTATCATATCCAAGAGGTTGTTCGTGCCGGAGTGTTCCATAAATGTAAAATTCAGGTTATAGTATTTGTTGTCCAATATATTATTATTATAAAAAAATCATTGGTTTATTCGGCGTTCCCCGACTTGCCAATGATTAAGCATTATAGTGAAAAAACAACTACTGCTGTCAAGCAAGAGCAAACGCGCCGTATCTTCCGGTACGACACCAACAATCGCTGACTGTAAATAGATTTTTCACATTCTTTACCTTTATCGGCTGCAAAATTAGCATATTTCTCAGACATGTGCAAAAAAAATGTGTCTTACGATATTAAACCCAAATCGGTCATTAGACTGTTTCACGCTTACACGACTTTCTTTTTGTTATCTTTTTTGCCGATTTTCAGTTACAATGGAA
>CAJOPG010000071.1 GCA_905236355.1 Paludibacteraceae bacterium
TGGGGTCCCATTGTAACTGAAAATCGGCAAAAAAGATAACAAAAAGAAAGTCGTGTAAGCGTGAAACAGTCTAATGACCGATTTGGGTTTTATAATCGGCAATGCTGCTGTGCACTGCTCTCACACTCAATCAAACAGAGTGAGCTGATGTGCGCTTAATCCGCGGAAAGTAAAACTGATGTATAATGAAGAATGACAATATGCCATGTCTATTTGTCAATATGTGTTAAAATGTTGTTAGGATGTGTGAGAATGACGACAAATAGTTGCGCGATTTGGAAATTCAATATACTTTTGCAACTTGTATGGAATGGGCGAATGAAGAAGATATTGTAGATATGTTAAAAACAGAGTGTAGAGATAAGTGCTTGATGTCTTTTGTGTAGGTTCATTATGTGTTTATAATTACCCGATAATCACCCAAAACTGCTGCAGAAATCCAATGAATTACGAAGTTGTTCTATTGGGGTGTCAGCCATGATAAGATAACAAAAAGATATGGGATTATTTGATATAATTATTATTTTATGAAACGCATAATCATAGTTATTTTTATGTGTTCTGTACTGACGGAAGTTCGTGCGAGAGTGGAGTATAGTGCTCTCACCTTTGTTGTCGCTGATACAGAATACTCACTCTCAACAGACAAATTGGAACTGACAATTGCAGACGGAAAACTGATTGCAGTCAATGCGTCTGAAACCAGAGAGTTTGCTGTGGAAGATCTGCAGAAGATGTATTTCTCCGATGCAACCACCACAGCCGATGTGGCAGGTGACACCACTGTAGTTGTTACCTATAGTGGCAACACTGCATCCGTAACAATTGCCGACAATATCAAAAGTTATGTTTCTGCTACAATATCAGGGGCAGATGTCAACATAATTCAGGCAAGCACTGTCGATGCCACCACAAGCGGTGAAATCACCTACATCCTCACAGGAACCAGCACAGATGGCTCTTTTTATATGGAGGGCTCATACAAGGCAACCATCGAGCTGCAAGGGCTTACACTGACCAATCCTGACGGTCCGGCACTCAATATTCAGAACGGCAAACGGGTAAAGATAAGTAGCAAAAGTGGCACTACCAACACCCTCACGGATGGCGAAAATGGTGATTGGAAGGGAGCCTTTGTTTGCAAAGGCCACTCTGAGTTTCAGGGGAAAGGTACGCTTAATGTGTATGGTCACACAGCGCACGGCATTTGGAGCAAGGAGTATATAGAGCAGAAAAACTGTACCATCAATGTGCTTTCGGCTGTGAAAGATGGTGTGCATTGCGGTCAGTATTTCAGCATGGCGAGCGGCGAACTGAATATAAAAGGGTTCGGAAGCGATGGCATAGATGTGGGTATCAAGGACTCCACTTTGGTGAATGATGATACCGACACCGGCAGTTTCTTTCAAACCGGCGGTGATATAACAATATGGATGGCTGGCGCTGCGGGAGAGGGCGTAGAGTATGTCGGGCAGATGAGCCGTACCGGCGGAACGCTTACTATTATAGATGCCACATCGGTGGAGTCAGTTTCGTTGCAGGAAGAACTTCCTGTGGATATATATACGCTTTTAGGACTCTCAGTCGGTAGATATGCTTCGCCTCAAGAGGCACGGAATATCCTTCCGAAGGGTGTGTATGTGGTGAGGCAAAAAACGGCAACGGGAAAACTGATAATACCATAAGTCAGAAAGGAGGCAAGTATGAAAAAAATCACAAGTATAGCAGTTATTGCGCTGTTGCCTTATGTATTGACGGCGCAGACGCTTAATATAATACAAGGAGAGGTAACCTATGCGCTGCCTGCAGCGCAGGCAGGGGAGATGTTATATGACAATGCAGAAACCCTTACCGCCATGGGAAAAACATTCAATCTCAGTGAGATTGACATGATGTCGGTAAGTTCCGTAGGTGTGGCGGACAATACTGTGTCGGTAGTGTGGAGCGGTACAACGGCAGCAGTTACAATAGCGGGTAACATAGCCAAGGACTTGACGGTTAGAGCCAACGGGTCACACATACGCATAGACCAAAGTGACAACCTCGCATCAGAAGTGGTATATACACTTAGTGGCACCTCTGCCAATGGTTCTTTCTATACCTCAGGAAACTACAAGGCAACAATAGTTCTTAACTCGCTTACACTCACTTGTGCGGATAGTGCTGCTGTCAATATTCATAATGGTAA
>CAJOPG010000072.1 GCA_905236355.1 Paludibacteraceae bacterium
CTAAACCATTTCAAATGTATTATCATCGCACAGCAAAAACCTACATAATTCCTGACGCAGGTTATAAAAAGGCGATGATAATTATGTCAAAAATCGGTATTCCGATGCGGTTGCCGTAAAAATGCACTTGATAGGCGAATCGATGGAGTTGCTCCTACAAGGGAGGATGGTACAATGTAAATCAAACTTAGGATAATCTATTTCCCTGTAAGAATACGACGAATGTCGGACAATTTGTTAAGTGCCTGAATAGGTGTGAGGTTGTTAATATCAAGTCCCTTGATTTCATCTCTAATTTGTTCAAGTACAGGGTCATCTAATTGAAAAAACGAAAGCTGAATACCATCGCGGCTGTTATTGATAGCCTCAGTAGGCTTGCTGATTCCTTCTTGTTTGGCAGCCGTCTCAAGTTGTGTCAGGATTTTCTCTGCACGTTTGATAATAGAAGGGGGCATACCTGCCATCTTCGCCACATGAATACCAAAAGAGTGCTCAGAACCTCCCCGCGCAAGTTTTCGAAGGAAGATAATTTGCTTGTTCACCTCCTTCACCGACACATTGTAGTTACGGATGCGGGTAAAGGATTTCTCCATTTCATTGAGTTCGTGGTAATGAGTGGCAAAAAGCGTTTTGGCATGTGAAGGAGTTTCGTGGATATATTCCACTATGGCCCATGCAATACTGATACCATCATAGGTACTGGTACCCCGCCCAAGTTCGTCAAACAAAACGAGACTTCGTTCTGATATATTATTGAGAATAGCTGCAGCCTCGTTCATCTCTACCATAAAGGTACTCTCACCGACAGAAATATTGTCACTCGCACCGACACGCGTAAAGATCTTGTCAACCACACCAATTGTGGCACTTTCGGCCGGCACAAAAGAGCCTATCTGTGCCATCAATGTGATAAGGGCCGTCTGACGAAGCAATGCACTCTTACCCGCCATATTGGGACCGGTAAGAATGATAATTTGCTGAGAGTTGTTATCAAGCAGTACATCATTGGCCACATACTTTTCCCCTGCAGGGAGCTGTTGCTCAATAACAGGATGTCGCCCTTGTCGGATATCAATGACAAGAGACTCGTCAACAACAGGACAGATATACTTGTTAAGACGGGCTACTTCCGCAAAACCAAGCAGACAATCAAGTTGGGCTACAATATGCGCATTAGTCAGTATTGCAGAAACATATTCATTAACAGCTATGAGCAATTCTTGATATATCCGCTGCTCGATGATTGTGGTTTTCTCCTCCGCACCTAAAATTTTCTCTTCATATTGCTTAAGTTCTTCTGTTATATAGCGTTCTGCTTGCGCCAATGTCTGCTTGCGAATCCATGTCTCAGGAACAAGGTCCTTGTAAGTGTTGCGGACTTCAAGATAGTAGCCAAACACATTGTTAAAGCCTATCTTCAAACTCTGTATGCCTGTCTGTTCTGCCTCACGATTCTGCAGGTCAAGCAAGTATTGCTTCCCGTCACGCTGCAGGTGGCGCAAATCATCAAGTTCAGCATCCACCCCGTCACGAATATAGCCCGGCTTATTCATGAGTGCCGGTGCATCTGCAGCAATGGTATGAAGAATACGGTCCCTAACAGACGAACAAAGAGATAATTGTTTGCCAAATGACACAAGTTGCTCTTGTCCGCTATCCGTACAAAGTTGCTTCATCGGAACAAGAGCATTGAGTGCATAACTGAGTTGCAACATTTCCCGCGGATTGATTCGTCCGGTAGATACTTTGGAAACAAGCCGCTCTAAATCGCCGATTGCGGCTATTTGAGAAGTAAGTTGTTGCTGAAGGTCAGGGTCTTTGAAAAAGTATTCTACCACTACTTGCCGATTGCGAATAGGTTTCACTGTCTTTAGCGGAAACGCCACCCAACGCCTGAGAAGGCGAGCTCCCATAGGCGTTTGCGTATGGTCAATCACATCAATAAGTGTTACTGCACCTTCTTGAGCAGAGCCATATAGTTCCAAATTACGAATGGTGAAGCGGTCAAGCCACATATACTTGTCCTCCTCTATGCGACTTAAACGGCGGATATGACTTGTTTGCAGGTGTTGTGTCATATCCAGATAGTGCAGAATGGCTCCCGCAGCTGTAATGCCCGCAGTGAGTTCTGCAACACCAAATCCCTTCAGACCTGTTGTCTCAAACTGTTTTGTAAGTCTTTCATAGGCTGACTGGTAAGTTAACATCCAATCTTCCAATTCAAAGGTGAAAAACTTATTCGAAAACAGCGATTCAAACTCCTGCCGCCTGCCTCTCTCATAAAGCACTTCCTTCGGCTGGAAGTTGGTGAGGAGTTTATCTATATATGTGTTATTACCTTCGGCAGCGAGAAACTCTCCGGTGGAAAGGTCAAGAAAGGCCACACCTGTGGCAGTAGAGGAATCTTTCGACTTGTTCTTTTGAGGAAAAGCAACAGCGGCAACAAAGTTATTTTCTTTTCCTTGCAGAGTGGTGTCAGAATAACTCACACCAGGTGTCACCAGTTCGGTTACTCCCCTCTTGACAAGTTTCTTTGTTAGTTTAGGGTCCTCCAGTTGGTCACATATCGCCACTCTCATGCCGGCCCTCACAAGCTTGGGCAAATAGTTATCCAGAGCATGGAAAGGAAAACCCGCCATCGGAGTGCTCTCGTTTTGTGCACCATTATTCCGCTTCGTAAGAGTAATGTTAAGCACCTTCGATGCCTTTATCGCATCTTCACAATAAGTTTCATAAAAGTCTCCGCAACGGAAAAGCAGCAGCGCATCAGGATATTGTTGCTTGATTGCGTTAAACTGCTTCATCATAGGGGTCGTGTCATTATTATTCTGTGCCATCTTGGGAATAATTGAATGTTTCTTATTGAAAATTGATAGTCGCTCTCAGATTGAACATCCTGCCCGTTAGCCGATTGGGGAACGCCCACTGTATTCCTGTTCCGTCTGTTATCCAAAAATGCGAATTTACATTCTGGTGATCAGTAAGATTGAACACTTCGAAAAGTACTGCCCAACTCTCAACATGTTGTTGCTTACGCATCCAGGCATCTGTCTTGCGTGAAAAGGTGGCACTGGCACCAATGTCTATACGCCAATAAGTGGGAATTCGAAACTGTGCTCTTGTATTGTCCAATTTAGGGTTGCCATAAGGGAATCCGTCAGAGACCAAAGTTTTAAGGTGCACCCTATATTGAGGGAATCGGGGTATATAATCCTGAAAATACATAGAGAAAGTAAAGCGTTGTTCCTGAGGGGCAGAAATCCATCCTTGTGTATCATACAGAAGATTTTCACGAGAACGCATGGCGGAAAGAGAAATCCATGAGTCCGCACCCGGAACAAGTTCACCATAGAGCTTCAAGTCGCCTCCCACCGTATATGCTGTTGCATCATTTTCTCCTGAATAACGCACACGCACATTGTCAACAGTATAACTGATAACGCGGTCCATATATTTATAATAAGCCTCTGCTGTCAGTTTGAAGGGTCTACCCCAGGCACGGAAGTAATAATCGCCGCCCAACACTATATGCACGGAGCGTTGCGCACGGATATTGTTGTTAAGCACTATTTGGGAAGTACCATCAGCCGCAACTGCTGTCTGCCGAAGCTCTTTGTAAAAGGGAGCCTGATAGTAGAGCCCCGTCGCTAATCTGAATGCAAAATCTCGCTTCCAACCCGGAATATAACTAAGAGAGACTCTGGGGCTGCAAAGAAACTCTTTATTATAACTCCACCAGTTAAAACGAAGTCCACCCGTAAGTATCAGATTACCGGCATCCGTTTGCCACTTGTAGGTGTCTTGAACATAGCCTTGCCAACGGAGCGACTGCATCCGATTATCAGCTTTCAACGAAGAATAAAGTTGGAGAGTATCGAACTGCGTAGGGAGGGAATAACCCATCGAATCACGCCATTCCCATTCACTGATATGGTCGGTGAGAAGTTCCGCTTGAAGAGAAGTACCCCACTGCAGATTATTGCTGCTGCGCTGCCACTGTCCACTATGTGCAAGCGTAACAACCCCCGCCTGAAGACGATTTCGGGCATGCTCATGATATAGTCCGGAGCCGAGTATTTGCGCCGAAGCATTTTCCGTATCGGCTTCTGCCGTTGTGGTCTTACCCGTAGCATCCGCATCCTTCTGACCCTCTTTAAGCCAATATTCGCAAGTTATATCGTAAGACTCTGTCTCGTCTGTATAAAAACCGGAGATATCAAAAGCTATTCGCAATTCCCTATTAAGTTGTCCTCGCACACCTAACGCAGCAAAAGCAGTACGGAAACGGTCCTTCTCTTGTCCTTCAAAACTCGCTTCCATCTTCATCGGCACTGTAAAAGTACCAAATCCGGAAGATATTGTGTCGGGCTGAAAACGATACAGGTTCTGCGAAAAATTACCAAGCAAACTCATCTCCCAACGCGACGATTTATCTAATTTCCATGTTATATATGTTTGATAATCTACAAAATCCGGATTGTATTTCCCCTTAGTTGGCAATGCCCCGAGCATGTAGCGCGAAGTTTTATAGCGTATCCCGTGCATCATTGAGTAGCGTTCGTTGCCGGAACCTACATAGGCACTTGCACCAAGTAAGCCCGCTGAGAGAGAAGCCTCAAAACGATCAGGCTTCTTGTATTCAATATCAAGCACTGAAGACATCTTGTCACCATATTTGGGTTCAAATCCCCCCGCAGAAAACGAAAGATTCTGTACCATGTCGGGATTGACAAAGGAAAGTCCCTCCTGCTGTCCGGCACGAATAAGAAGAGGGCGATGTATCTCTATTCCGTTAACATACACCTCGTTCTCATCAAAGTTGCCGCCACGAACATTGTATTGGGAAGAGAGCTCGTTTGTCTGGCTTACCCCGGCAAAAGTAATAAGAATACTTTCAATATTTCCGCCCGAAGCATCAGGCATCAGTCGCGTATTCTGCACTTCAAGCTGTTCCATTGTTCCTATCTGTGTACGAATACCCTTCACTTCCACTTCCTCCAAAATTTCATTATCTGAAGATAATACCACATTGGCCTGCAACACATCGCGAGAAAGCAAAATAGTCTGACGAATCGTTTGATAACCAAGCATTGAAAATACAATAGTTACTGAATCTTGAGACGGAAATTGTAAGTCATAGTAGCCGTTACGATTGGTGGTGGTCCCGATAGTTGTACCTTCTATATACGCATTGGCAAGCTCTATCCCTCTGTTGTCTTCATCAAGCACATACCCGAAAATGCGCACACGATACTCCGCACATAGCAATGCAGGCAACATAAAAAGCAATACTATAAAGTTTACACGGCGTGCAGACATAATCAGCCAACTTACAATATGCTCGCAAAGGTACAAATAATAATGAAAAGAGGAAAACAAAAAATGATTGACACATGGCAAATGTATTAAAAACCACATTCATACATTCACCATCGGGAATAGTTTTTCCTCCCGCTATTCCAAACACTTCACCTCATAATTTCATCCTTCATAACTCACAACAAATCAACGACCTTTGAGATGATTACAACCAACCCTTACCTTACGATATGCATACAAATTAGGTAGCAGTATCATAACATCATTGAAGGATCATCGATACATCATAAAGACAAATAGGTGATAGACAATAAGGAGCACTTACCCTGTTTTGTATCCTATTATCTAAAATTGGTATTGGTCATTAGACAATTCTGCACTTATTTGGCAGCGCGGAAAATACTTCCTGGAAGAGAACGAACAATACCCTTCATCTCCATAAGCATTAGCGTAGAGGTAATCTCACTATAAGGACGCTTCGTTTCCATAACCAACAAATTAACATGAATACCATCCGGATGCTGACGAAGAAGAGTAAGTAATTGAAGCTCTACCTCAGAAAGGTCGGTGAAAAGTTCGGTTTGTAAATCTTCTTTATGAGAATCTGTTTCCCATTGCATAGCCGCAAGAATATCGTCGGCACACTCCACAAGAGCTGCCTTTTGCTGCTTAATAAGACCATTGCAACCGGCAGATTGAACATCCTGAGGCCTTCCCGGCACTGCAAATACATCACGGCTATACCCATTAGCCATATCGGCCGTTATGAGAGACCCGCCCTTAACCTTACTCTCCACAACAAGAGTCGCATCACTAAGACCTGCAATAATACGGTTGCGAGCAACAAAATTTTGTTTATCCGGCTGTGTCCCTGACATGTATTCCGTAAGAATACCACCATTCTCTAAAGAGTTTACCGCAACTTGACGGTGAACGGCAGGATAGATTCTATCAAGACCATGACCGGGAATAATGATAGTCGGAATACCCGATGAAATAGCTGCCTTGTGGGCGGTAACATCTATACCATAAGCCAGTCCGCTGACTATAGTTAGACAACTTACCGACTTTGCCAATTGCTCTATTATTTCAGTACATAACTGCTTCCCCCTATCCGATGGCATACGGGTACCAACCACAGAAAGAAATTTCCCGTTGTTCAACGAAAGATTACCTTTCCCGAAAAGCAGAATAGGAGCATCCACACATTCTCGAAGGCGATAGGGATAATCGGTATCTAGATAATAATAAGTGTCTATACCGTTTTTCTCGATGAAATCAAGCTCCTTCTCCGCCCTTTGCAAAGCAGGTTCTCTTTGTGAGAGGATATTTCTAATAGATTCAGGTCTTGCATTGGGAATGCCGAGCAAGTCTGCTTCACTTGCACAGAACACTGCCTCTGCAGACCCGAAATATTCAATAAAATTCCGTGCCGTACGTAAACCTACTTCAGGAAGAAGAGGAAGAGCTATTATGTATTTGAGCTGCGCTTTGTCTTGCATAAGTCGTAATATACATATCCCACTGCACAACCTGTGATTGCCCCCGCAATATCTGCAAGCCAATCAAACCATTCACCTGTACGCGGAGCAAAATAATACTGCTGTAACCATTCTATTACACCGCCGTAGATAATCGGAAGAAAAAAAGAAAGGATGTAAGTAATAATGTATTGCCGATTATCACGATGCAAGTCGGAAACAAGTGTTAATGCAAATACAAAATAGAAGAAGCCATGAACTAACTTGTCGGCGTTTTGCCAATCCCAATCAGGGAGTTTCACCGGCATACTTCTGAGCAGACTGAAATAAGCGATAACACCTGCTACAAGAAGTGTAGGAAGATAGTTCAAACAGCGCCTCACAATTCTATTCGTTTGTTATCAAGCAGGTACCTGTCATCTCTGTCGGTTGCGGAATACCTAAAATATGCAGAATGGAAGGTGCTACATCAGCCAAAATGCCATCTCTTACAGAAACTCCCTTCCTGTCTGAAATATAAACAAAAGGCACCGGATTTAATGAGTGGGCGGTGTTGGGAGTCTCATCCTCATTGATAGCATGGTCGCAGTTTCCATGGTCAGCTATAATGATAACCTCATATCCGTTGCGCTGTGCGGCAACAATTGTCTCATTTACACAAATATCAATGGTGGTAACGGCCTGTTGAATGGAATCATAAACCCCTGTATGACCCACCATGTCCCCGTTGGCATAATTGAGAATAATGCAATCATACTGTTGCGAATTAAGAGCATCACGCAATGCAATAGTAACCTCAGGTGCCGACATCATCGGTTGCAAGTCGTAAGTCGCTACTTTGGGTGAGGGAATTAGAATTCTGTCTTCTCCGCTAAACTCTGCCTCTCTTCCACCACTAAAGAAAAATGTTACATGGGCGAATTTCTCGGTTTCAGCAATGCGGAGTTGGCGCAAACCCGCTTTTGAAAGGACTTCTCCTAATGTATTCGTAACATTCTCTTTTGGGAAAAGAATATGCACTCCTGTGAAAGAAGAGTCATAGGGAGTCATACAGTAGTATTGGAGTTCTTTTATAGTATGCATCCCCTGCTCAGGCATGTCTTGTTGCGTAAGAGCAATAGTTATTTCCTTAGCACGGTCATTACGATAATTGAAGAAGATGACAACATCACCCTCCTGTATAGTGGCAATAGGTTTCCCGTTGCGCACATGTACAATAGGCTTTATGAATTCGTCTGTTACACCGGCATTATAGCTCTCCTGCATAGCAATATGCATATCCTCATATTGGGCACCCTTACCATAAACAAGAAGGTCGTAAGCTTCTTTGATACGCTCCCAGCGCTTGTCACGATCCATAGCATAGTAACGCCCGCAAACGGATGCAATCTCTCCCGTATATTCCTTGCAGTGCAGCTCCAATTGGTCAATGAAAGTAATGCCTGATTTAGGGTCAGTATCGCGACCATCCATAAAACAATGGATGAAAGTTTTTCCGTCTAATCCGTATGTTTTGGCAATATTGCAAAGATAAAAAAGATGATCTAATGAACTATGAACCCCTCCATTACTGGTCAGACCCATGAAATGTATCTGCTTGCCGGTCCGTTTAGCATAACCAAAGGCACTAACTATTTCAGGATTATCAAGAATACTGCCATCTTTGCATGCTCGGTTGATTTTTACTAAATCTTGATATACCACTCGTCCGGCACCTATATTAAGATGTCCTACCTCTGAATTACCCATCTGCCCGTCAGGAAGCCCCACATTCTCGCCGCTTGCTTGCAATTGAGAGTGAGGAAACTTTTGCAAAAGTGCATCCCAGTGGGGTGTGGAAGTACAATGAATAGCATCGGCTTTGTCTTTTTTCCCGATTCCCCAGCCGTCAAGAATCATTAATAGTGCTTTACTCATAACTATACATTCTAATGTAGTCGTTTGTTATACATTCATTTTTTCATCATTCGCTCAACTTCGCGACGGTCTTCCTTTTCCTTGAGACTTTGTCGCTTGTCGTAAGTGTGTTTGCCCTGACAAAGTGCTATTTCAAGCTTGGCCCTCCCATTTTCGTCGAGGAAAAGACGCAAAGGGATAATGGTTTTCCCGCTTTCTTTGGTCTGACGCAGAAGTTTGAGTAGTTCCTTCTTCTGCAAAAGCAGTTTGCGATCTCGCTTGGGGATATGGTTGTTATAAGTACCTAATGTGTATTCGGCAATATGCATGTTACGCACCCAAAGTTCGTTCTCATAAAACTGACAATAGGTATCGGTCAGCGATGCTTTACCTTCCCGAATACTTTTTATCTCGGTACCGAATAATTGAATTCCGGCAATGTATTTGTCGAGAATTTGGTATTCAAACCATGCCCGCTTATTCTTGATATTTATATCTGTCTTCTTATGCATTCCAAAAACTAACGCAACCTTGATAATTTGCTACACACAAATGGGCGGGAAGCTTCCCGCCTTTGCAAAATTCAACTTTTCTACTTGCAATTATAAAATAGCCTTATAAGCAGTAGCATCAAGAAGATTGCCCAATTCGGCAGGATTACTGATACTGATGCGAATCATCCAACCCTTGCCATAAGGGTCTGTATTAACGAGCCCGGGATTGTCATTAAGAGCTTCATTAACTTCCAAAACCTCTCCAGTGGCAGGCATATTAAGATCACTTACTGTTTTAACAGCTTCCACTGTACCAAAAACCTCTCCTTGACTAATCGTCTCTCCAATGGTATCAATATCAACAAAAACTATCTCTCCTAATTCGGACTGAGCATAATCAGTAATACCGACAAAGGCCTCATCGCCTTCCACTCTAATCCACTCATGTTCGCGTGTATAACGCAGATTTTCAGGAATATTTGCCATAGCGATTAATATGTTATTGTTTTATTTTCTAACAGTGTGCAAAGGTACAAAATAAAAGTAATATCACCAAGAAACATTTGTGCTGATTGGTTTCCCCGCAGGTGTAAAAAGATGATTGCCCAGACGAATATATAATTTGCCGTTATGTAAAATCCATTGACGATTATTAGACATATTCATACTTGATACTTGTTCTATGGAAGTAGTAAATTCTTCGGCAATAGGTTCCATCGGGTCAAACTTTTGCGGAATACTATTAAGGTATATCTCAAGATTGGAATATCCGGAAGTTGTAATGAGGGCCCCATCTGAAGTATCGTTTTTATCTAATCCGTTAGAATCTTCGTATTCATCAGGAATTCCGTCATTATCAGTATCAAGATAAGAATCACCCGTCAATTTAGGCCATCCGCCTACGGCTATTGGATCATCAATAATACCTCCGAGTTTTAAACTTCCCATACCTGAGGCTGTCCCTGACTCTACTTCTTCTATAAGGCGGGCATCTTGCCAATCGCGCCAAGGGGCACAGGCCCCCACTTGCTGCATCACTTTTTCAAAGGCTTCATCGGCTTTCTCTATTTCCGCCGGCAACTGAGATTTCACTTCTGGCGAGTAGTCTTCAGCACGCAATAGTTTCTTCATAAGGGCAGTATCGCTATAATTGAACTGCACACCGCACCACCAGTTATCCTCTGTGATATCGGGGTAGTTGGTCATATAGTTACCCTCAATATAATGTTTAGACATATAACCTGCATACCAAGAGGCCGTGTCCTGGTCGATACGCACAAAGCGGTTTACTTTGTTAGTTGAAGATGCAACTTTGCCTTGATAGTTGGTTGCTGGGCCATGCTTATAGTAGTTGCCTACCATATTAAGTTCGTTGCGTGTTACACCTGGCACTTTGATCTCTACCTCCAGTCCTTGACCGGAATTGTTGGTACCCCAGTTATAGACCACATTGTTACGGAACTCCACAACGGCTATTGTGTCGTGTGCACGGGCACCATTAAAGCGAATATTGCGACTATTATTATGAGCTATTAGGTTGTGGTGATAGGTGGCAAATTGCCCTCCCCATACACCACAATAAGAGCGGGTCCCCTTCTTATGATTTGCCTTATAGAGTCCTTCCGCCGCTATACAATACTGAACTGTTGTATATTTAGTATCGTAAAGAGCAAGACATTCTTCATTGGCCCAGGTCATCGTGCAATGGTCGAAGATGACCTGCTCATAGTTTTCTATATCTGTGCCATAGGTTACATAACTCTGGTCGGTAGGAATAGTGGGGCGGAAGCGGAGATATCTTACTATAAGATTCTTTCTTCTTGGTCCAAAATACCACATCTCTCCACCTGTAGCACCATTAAAGGTCATACTATGACCGACAATACAAACTCCCCCACCTGGAGCAGTCTGACCTGCTATAGTAAGATTATCACGCTTCACCTTTAGATCTTCTTTTAGCATGATATTGCCTGCCACATTGAAGACAATGGTGAGCGGCTCATATCGGGTTATCCATTTGCCGTCTATCTCTTCAGTTGAGACATACTGATTTAATGCCCAACGCAACGAACCTTCTATAGGCGTCTCCAAAGATGTATAATCTTCAAGGGTAGTTACTGTTACCACCTTGCCTCCTCTGCCACCGGTTGCATAACGCCCAAAACCCTCTGCTCCGGGGAAAGCGAGTATTGATTCTCCGCATTTTCTACTATCTAAGTCTTCGCCGCATAGGCAATCTGCCGTTGCCGGATTCTCACTCATTGAGGCCATAGATATTGCGAGAAGCAATATGGTTATAATAAAAGCGTGCTTATTCATATTATGGTATGAGACTTTATAATGAACTATACTTCGTAGTCGCATGCTGATCGTGATGTCTTGCACTTACCGATATAAGAAGCCACTTTAAGGTGTTCCGGATGAGTGGCATAGGTATTGAGATCCGCCCATGTCTCGAAGAGACAGACAAGTGCAATGTCGTAGTCGGTTTGAGGGGCGTATGGTATGTTTACACCCACCTCAATGCTTTTCAGACAAGGCACTTTGTTAATGAGACTCTCAAGCCCTTCTTTGATTATCTGGGCGTTTTCTGCTTTTGTCCTGCCCTCTGCCGTATCGGCAAGGCGAAAGAATACGATATGTTTTACCATAATAACTTATTTTACTCTGATTTACAATATCAGTTTTACCCGGAATCCGCGAGTAGTGGATTCCTCAATCAAGTTCTCTACTTGCGGGCGAAGGCTCTCATGGGCGTCATCGGTTAGCGGTGAGTGGTCAAGCCCTTCCACCATAAAATCCAATGCCGTCAGACCTGACAACTCGGCATGAGTCATCCGGAGAGTGAGCGGACGGAATGTGCGCATGTGGGTAAAGAGCATCTCTTTGACCAGACTATATGCCAAATCCTTCTTGCCTGTGATATTATACTTGAGACAGAACTGGTTAATACCGGTGTGTATCTGCAGAAAGTCGAAATCATCGGAATCAATCTCATAGACCAGTTTCTGAATACGCTGGATAAAGGCTTTGGTGGCAGAATGCACAGGGTGCTCGAATATCTGTTCGGGTGTGCCGTCTTCATAGACTATACCTTCGTTCATGAAGAAGATGCGAGTGCTCACATCATGTGCAAAGCGCATCTCGTGTGTTACAATGAGCATGGTGAGTCCGCTCTTTGCCAACTGACGAATGACAGACAACACTTCGCCGACCATGGTTGGGTCAAGAGCAGAAGTGGGTTCGTCGAAGAGAATCACTTCGGGGTGCATGGCGAGGGCGCGGGCTATTGCCACACGCTGCTTCTGCCCGCCTGAGAGGGCGGAAGGATAAACATCGGCCTTCTGTGCCATACCTACTTCCTTCAGCAATGACATTGCTTCTTCTTTCGCCTGCTCTTGGGGTATGCGGAGCAGTTTCATTGGTGCATCAGTGATGTTCTCCAATACCGTCATGTGGTCGAAGAGATTGAATGACTGGAAGACCATACCTACTTTACGCCTGAGCAGGTGCAGCGGGTAGCCCTTTGCCGTAATCTGTTCACCATTGACAAAGATATCGCCTGAAGTGGGCGGCTCCAGCATATTCAGTGCACGAAGGAGTGTACTCTTGCCCGTACCTGAAGGACCTATGATACTAATTACTTCACCTTGATGTACTTCGAAATCTACATTGCGGAGCACTTCCAGTTCTCCAAAACGCTTACCTAAATGCGAGACTCTTATTATAGATTGTTCCATAGTCTTTCAGTCATTAATTATCAACTTGTATCCCTCTCCTTTGCGGGTATAGAACATAATGCGGCTTTCGAAATATTCTTCCGAGAAAAGCACTTTTTTCTGTCTTTCTTCCGTCATGTAAATGCCGCCTATAGCCATATCCGCCTTCCCTGTTTGCACTGCTGGAATCTGTGAAGCAAAGTCCATAACCAGATATTCCAGACGGTACTTCCTACGGTTTGCCCATTCAGTCAGCAGGTCAATCTCAAAGCCTGAGGGTTCACCATGGCAGATAAAGTTATACGGAAGCATTCCCGGAAAAGTGGCTATGGTCAGTTTGCTGCCTGTTCCCTTCTGACGCGGAACAGGTATAGATGACGCATCAGTATGAGCGAACCACCTGTCGTGTATAGTCTGGTATGTGCCATCTGCGCGTATATCGGTTAAGTAATTATTGAAATCCTCTTGCAGTTCTGTATTGCCAAGTCGGAAGCAGGCTGATATTGGCATTGGCGGAAGACCGGCATCTATTGTATCTACCGCCTCTGCTATTTGAGGGTTGGCTACAACAACGGTAGTCTCTTCGCATACATAATCCACCTTGCCATTCTCCAAGGAAGCAAGGAGGTCGGTGAGTGTGGTGAGCCTCTTAATGTTCGCCTTTGGAGCATATCGTGTCATGGTGATGTCTTGAATACTGCCTACAACAACTCCTACCGACTTGCCCTCCAGCTGACGGAAAATCGGTGGAACGGTTTCTGTCATGGTCTTGTCCTCGTAGTGTTTCATTACTGTGGGGATAGAACCTAATGACCACAAAAGCAACAATATAACAGCGGCTGTTAGCGAGCGGGTACGGCGTTTCTCAACAATTCCGTTGAGCAACATACCGATGAGCCATGCAATGAGAAAATAGATAGCGGCTGTAAGTATAAGCGGGAAGAAGGCGTCAAAGGTGCGTGAGCGGATAAGGTCAGAGGCACGGGTCATATCCACCACGGCAATATACCCCACGATACTTGTGCCTTTCAGCAGAGAAATGATTTCACCTATATACACAGGCATAATTTTTCGCACCACCTGAGGCAATATTATACGAACAAACACCTGTCCGGGGGTATAGCCCAACGCTAGACCTGCTTCACTCTGACCTTTGTCAATACCTTCGATGGTAGTACGCAGTATCTCTCCTATATACGCAGAGGAGTTCATGGCAAAGGTTACTATAGCAACCGTTACGCCCGTTGCCTTCAGCGGAGACATAAACACATAGTACATCAGCATCAGGAATACCAGAACCGGCGTACCACGCATAAGGTCGATATAAAGAATAGCCGTGCGCCTGAGCCAAGGGCGACGGCTCATACGCGCCCAACAAACCAGCCCGCCGAGCAATGTGCCGAGTATGGCTGCGCTGAACGTGATAAACAGTGTAGTCTGCAGACCTTCAAGAATCATCTGATAACGTTGCTCAACTATCAGGTTATTGCTGAAGCTGTTCGCAATAGTGTTAAGAAAAGATCCCATAGGTTATTGTTCGTATTTTGAATATAAGATAAAAATAATGATGTTTACCACACTTCCTGCGTGTTGAGCGTGGGGTCTTTCGGGTAGTCGATATTGTAGTGAAGACCCCGGCTCTCTTTGCGCTCCAAGGCATGACGGGTGATGAGATAACCTACGTTTATCATATTGCGGAGTTCGCAGATGTCGCGCGTGGCCTTTACTCGTTTGAAAAGGTCTTCTGTCTCTTCATATAGAAGATCCAAGCGCTCCCACGCCCGTTTGAGACGGAGGTCACTTCTGACGATTCCGACATAGGTGGACATGATTTGTCCCACTTCTTTGACATCTTGACTGATAAGAACCTTCTCTTCGTTAGACAATGTCCCTTCATCGTTCCATTCGGGTATTCTGTCATTGAAACCATACATTTCTACCACAGAGAGAGCATGTCGAGCAGCAGCATCTGCATAGACCACAGCTTCAATAAGCGAATTGCTGGCAAGTCGGTTTCCTCCATGCAGACCTGTGCAACTGCATTCTCCGACGGCATAAAGACGATTGATGCTGGATTGTGCATCCAGATTGACTTTTATTCCACCACACATGTAGTGTGCGCAGGGTGCCACCGGAATATATTCTTTAGTAATATCAATGCCGATAGACATACATTTGGCGTAGATATTAGGGAAGTGGTGCTTTGTTTCTTCCGGATTTTTGTGGGTTACATCAAGACACACATGATCAAGAGCATGGATTTTCATTTCGTTGTCGATAGCTCGTGCCACAATATCACGAGGAGCCAGAGAGAGACGGGAATCATATTTTTGCATAAACTCTTCTCCGTCAGGAAGACGCAAAATGCCCCCGTACCCACGCATAGCCTCTGTGATAAGATAGGCAGGGTGAGTCTCACCCGGGTGAAAGAGTGCAGTGGGATGGAATTGAACAAATTCCATATCTTTTACTTGTCCTTTCGCCCGATATACCATAGCAATACCGTCGCCGGTGGCAATATTGGGATTAGTAGTGGTAGCATACACTGCTCCGGTACCTCCCGTAGCCATAAGTGTGATTTTGCTGAGGTAGGTATCTATTTTTTGAGTATCGGGGTTGAGAATATAGGCACCATAGCACTCGATATCGGGGGTGCGACGGGTAACGCGTACTCCAAGGTGATGCTGGGTGATAATCTCCACAGCAAAATGGTTTTCAAGAACATCAATATCAGGGTGGTGACGGACAGCCTCCATCAAGCCTCGTTGTATCTCAGCGCCGGTGTCGTCTGCATGATGAAGAATACGGAACTCGGAGTGCCCTCCCTCACGGTGGAGGTCGAAACTACCATCCTGCTTTTTATCGAAGTTAACCCCCCATTGTATGAGGCGGCGTATACCATCGGGGGCATTGCGTACCACTTGTTCCACAGCGGCCCTATCGCTAATCCAATCACCGGCGACCATAGTGTCATGGATATGTTTTTCAAAATCATCCACCAAGAGGTTGGTAACGCTGGCAATACCCCCCTGCGCTTTAGCGGTATTAGCTTCTTCGAGGGTTGTTTTACAGCAGAGGGCTATTTTGTATTTCCCCGTTTCTGCCACTTGCAGAGCGAAGGACATTCCTGCCACCCCTCCACCGATAATAAGAAAATCGTAATGTTTTGTCATTATTTTGTTGACTATAGGTTATTGATAAACACAAAAGGATCAGCATCTTTCCACAAAGGAGAGCGCTCCCTGAAGTGTCGGAGTGCTTCCATGTCGAAGTCCGCTATTTTTGTATTTGCTTCGTTGTCCTCAAACTGAACGAGCGGTTGTAGTCGAGTGTCAAGTGCAATGGAGTGTCCATTGTAGTGCAGATTGAGTCTGTCATCTCCAACGCGATTGACGGCAGCCACGTAACATTGGTTTTCAGTGGCTCGAGCAAGAAGTAGTGCGTCCCAATATTTGATACGGATGTCAGGCCAGTTGGCACAATAGAGAAGGATGTCGTAGTCATAGCCTGAGCGGTTGCGGCTCCAAACCGGGAAACGAAGGTCGTAGCAGATGAGCAAGCAGAAACGACAACCAAGATATTCCACAATCTTTCGCTCGGTTCCCGGTGTGAAGAAGTCGTTCTCTCCTCCATGCGCATATAGATGTTTTTTATCGATAAAATCGGCTGTTTTATCCGGTTTGACGAAAAATCCTCTATTATATATGCCATCTTTATCTGCCGCAATAAAAGAGCCTGCGATGGCAATATTATATTGTTCTGCCCATGAGTACAGATGTTGGAGTGTTGTTCCTTGCATATCTTCTGCGAGTTCAGGGCGATCAGTGCAAAAACCTGTAGTAAACATCTCCGGCAAGAGAGCAACTTCCGCCTTGCCACTGATAGCAGCAAGGCGGCGACCTGTGAGATTGAGGTTGGTTTCTATGTCAGCCCACTCAATAGGATATTGCAGAAGTGCAACTCTCATTTCTTTTTGTTGGTAGCAGTGACATCCGGTTTGGCTATAGCCTCGCGCATTTCAGTGTCTGCATTGATATTTTTCATTCGATAGTAGTCCATGATGCCGAGGTTGCCGTTGCGGAATGCTTCTGCCATAGCCTTAGGAACTTCTGTTTCCGCTTCTACGACATGTGCCCGCGCTTCTTGTGCTTTGGCCTTCATTTCCTGTTCAAGGGCAACAGCCATCGCACGGCGTTCTTCTGCCTTGGCTTGAGCGATATTTTTATCGGCTTCCGCCTGATCCATTTGGAGTTGTGCTCCGATATTCTTACCTACATCTATGTCAGCAATATCTATGGAAAGGATTTCGAAGGCGGTTCCTGCATCAAGTCCTTTTTTAAGTACCAATTTACTGATGGAATCCGGGTTTTCGAGTACAGAACTGTGGGAATCGGAAGAACCGATAGAAGATACAATACCTTCACCGACGCGTGCGAGAATAGTGTCTTCACCTGCACCTCCGACGAGTTGTTTGATGTTGGCCCGAACAGTGACGCGCGCTTTGGCAATCAGCTGAATACCGTCTTTGGCGACAGCGGTAACGGGAGGAGTATCAATAACCTTCGGGTTTACCGACATCTGTACGGCCTCAAACACATCTCGTCCCGCGAGGTCAATGGCGGTAGCCATTTGGAAGGAGAGGTCAATATTGGCTTTATTGGCACTGACGAGGGCATGCACCACTCGTTCAATGTGTCCACCTGCAAGATAATGGGCTTCAAGTCCGTTACGGCAGACATCGCCGAGTCCGGCTTTATGCGCTTCAATCATGCAGTCCACAATGCGTCGTGGCGGCACTTTACGGATACGCATAAGAAACAGTTGGATGAGCGATATATGCACACCCGACACAATTGCCGATATCCAGAGCAGGAAGGGCACATAATACAAGAAAAGAATAAGAAGGATGCCAAGCAAGACGAGCATCACTATTTCAAAGATTCCCATAGTTTTTTTAATTGTTTTGTTTAATTTTTATGTTGTGGATTTGGTCATTTGTTGTTTGCGCAAGGTTGAACAATCACTTTGTTACCATCAATGGCAATGATTTCGACCGGTGTGCTTTGGTCGATGAATTCATCGGCACTTTTGGCCTCAATATCGTGCCCGTTGACCCGCACTTTTCCCATAGGTGCGAGGCGGCTAATGGTGACAGCCTGCTGACCAACAGAAATGTCAAGTTGGGAGATAAGGTCTACTTTAGCATTGATATTTTCTTGCAGAGCCATTTTGTCGAGTGCACGGCTGCGAAGGAACACAATGACAGCGACAGCACAGAGAAGAATGGCAGCGGCAAGGGAAATATGACCGGCGGTAGCTCCGATTTTAAGATAGGCATACGCCACGCCTGCAGCTGCAGAAAAGAAACCTGCGACACCTGCAGCACCGAAGCCCGGAATAAGGAAAAGTTCCACCACCAGAAGTGCCACTCCAACAACAACAAGAATGATAACGAGAAGAGTTTGCATATTGAATGTTATTTTAGACGGCAAAGATACAAAGAATAATTAAGAATGAAAAACGAAAAATAAAAAAGCAAGACAACCGCATCAAAATATAACAAGCTTTGTAGAGAGGCAACAAGTGTCTGATAGTCATTACTCAGACGCCATATAGGTATGGAAGAACCAGAGAATAACCCAAGAAAAACCAATACACTATTGATTTACAGAGGGGTATAAAAGCATCTTTTTGATGCGGTTGCTCTATAAAAAAAAACGAAGAACAAGCCATATAAAAAAATAGGAATTCCCGAATATATGAGTTTGCAGTATTTTGCTATTTATAACCCGTTGGCGGAATAAAAAATGTAATACCCATACTGTCGATTGGCAGTAACATAACAGCAATAAATCTTTAGTGATTCATTAGTGATTTAGCAGACCACACCATAGTAATTACATCTTCAGCAGTGACAACATGCCGAGGAATATAATCAAATATGCGCAGGTTTAATTCCGCCAACAGGTAATTATAGTCTTGAGATATATCA
>CAJOPG010000073.1 GCA_905236355.1 Paludibacteraceae bacterium
CCAAGAGAAAAACTCAATTTTATGACACCTAAAGATTGCTTCTTCAAATATTTTTCCTAATTTTGCACTTTGATGTTGAACCTGCCCTATAATTAAAAGCAGATTTTGTTTGCGTGAATAAAAAAACTTTTGTACCTTTGCACGCTATTTGCGGAATATGGCCTAAAGGTGCATAAATCAGTAGTGAAGCGTAAACGAAAAATTAACTAAACATAAATATTAAGATGCAAAACAAAGGACTTGTAAGAACATTGGCGGTGTGCTTGGCACTGGTATCCGCCTTTTATCTCTCCTTCTCTTTTGTGACGAGCCACTACAACAATAAGGCTTCGGAATTCGCTCAGGGCGATAAGACAAAAGAGTATTTCTACCTTGATTCGTTGTCAAGTCAAAAGGTATGGATGGGCTATACCTTGAAGGAGTGCCGCGAAAAAGAAATTAACCTGGGTCTTGACCTGAAAGGTGGTATGAATGTGACAATGGAGGTGAGCGTGCCTGACATTTTGAATGCATTGTCGGGCTATAACACCTCAGAGAACTTCACACAGGCGATGGCTGCTGCCAAGGAAAAGCAGAAAAACAGTCAAACCGACTTTGTGACTCTCTTCATCGAGTCGTATAAAGAAATAGACCCTAATGCTCAATTGGCATCGGTATTCTCCACCTTCGAGTTGAAGGACAAAGTGACCTTGACTTCTACTAATGAAGAAGTGGAAAAGGTTATCCGTGAGGAAGTGGATGGCGCTATCAACAATTCTTTCAATGTGCTCCGTACGCGTATCGACCGTTTTGGTGTAGTTCAACCCAATATCCAGCAGTTGGATCAAGTGGGGCGTATTCTGATAGAATTGCCGGGAGTAAAAGAACCTGAGCGCGTCAGAAAACTACTACAGGGAACTGCCAATCTTGAATTTTGGGAAACCTACAACATGGATGAAATCCTCCCTCAACTGATGCAACTTAATCAGCAGTTGGCAGAGGTCAATGCGACTACCGAAGAAGCGAAAGAGGAAGAAATGAAGGAAGAGGTGGTAGTAGAGCAGAAGGAAGAGACGGCTGCACTGGAAGGCTTGGATTCGTTGCTGAATGCGGAGGAAACTAAGCAGACAGCAGAGGTTCAGGCAGAGGCTTTCGCTAACTACAAGAAGAATAATCCGTTGTTTGCGATACTAAACCCAAGCGTGGACCAGAGCGGTCGTGCCTACAGAGGACCCGTGGTGGGTACTGTGCTTTATACGGATACAGCAGCTGTGATGTCAATGCTCAATTCGCAGTTGGCAAAGGGCATATTACCTCGCGACTTGTTACTCCGTTGGACAGTAAAACCCATTGATGAGCGTGAAACAATGTATCAATTGGTAGCGTTGAAAATGGTGAATCGCGACGGTCGTGCCTCGTTGGAAGGTGATGTAATCACCGATGCTCGTGCAGACTTTTCTCAGACAAGTGCATACGCTAATGTGTCAATGTCAATGAATGCGGAAGGTGCCAAAGCATGGGCCCGCATCACTCGTGAGAATATCGGCAAGTCGATAGCCATTGTATTGGATGGTTATGTGTATTCGTTCCCGACAGTTCAAACTGAGATAGCTGGCGGCAACTCGCAAATCACTGGTAACTTCACTGTAGAAGAAGCAAAAGACCTTGCCAATACCCTCAAATCAGGTAAGATGCCTGCACCTGCACGCATTATTCAAGAAGATGTTGTAGGTCCTTCGCTTGGTCAGAAGGCTATTCATGACGGTATGTGGAGTTTCCTAATTGGTTTCATACTCATACTGCTCTATATGATATTCTATTATGGTATTATCCCGGGATTGATAGCCGATGCTGCGTTGCTCTGCAATGTATTCCTGCTGTTGGGTATATTAGCATCATTCGGTGCTGTGCTCACCTTGCCCGGTATCGCCGGTATCGTGCTGACGATGGGTATGGCGGTGGATGCCAATGTGCTTATTTATGAGCGTATCCGAGAGGAAATATCAGCGGGCAAGAATCTACGCAAAGCCATTAACGATGGTTTCCAAGGTGCAATATCTGCTATCGTGGATGCCAATGTTACTTCTCTTCTGACAGGTATCGTGCTGATTATCTTTGGTACTGGTCCTATCAAAGGATTCGCGGTTACTTTTGTAATCGGTATAATATCTTCCTTCCTGACTGCGGTATTTATTACTCGTCTGCTCTTGGAAGATTATGCCAAGCGTGAGAAAGCAAGGGAACTTCATTTCACTACTCCGTATATGAAGAACTTCTTGAAGAATACTAAAGTTAACTTTGTAAAATTCCGCAAGTGGGCATACCTCATTTCAGGTGTGATAATCATTGTCAGCTTATTAGGGTTGGAACCGCATATCATGGGGAAACTGAATCTGGGCATAGATTTCTCGGGTGGTCGCAACTATATTGTACGCTTTGAGCAGGTTGTGAATACGGAAGAAGTGAAGAATGCATTGGATGAAGTGTTTATGCAGACCTTGGATGGTGATGATACTTACTCGCTGACTGTTATCACTATCGGTGACCAGAATCAGGTGCGTATCTCCACCAACTATCGTATTCACGATAATGAGGAAGGTGTGGATGAGGCTATAGAGGCTCTTATCTATGAAGGCTGCAAACCCTTCTTAAGTGAGAATATCACAGAGCGTGACTTCCTTGATACACAGGCTAATGAGGAGGTGGGTATTATGCAAAGCCAGAAGGTTGGTCCTTCAATTGCAGACGATATCAAGCAGGCGGCTGTGTGGTCAATCTTGGCTGCTTTGCTGATTATCTTTCTCTACATCTTCATCCGTTTCCGCAATGTGGCTTACTCGGTGGGCGCTTTGACCGCATTGGCTCACGATACCCTTATTGTCTTGGGCTTGTATGCATTGCTTTGGAAAATAATGCCTTTCTCAATGGAGATTGACCAGGCATTTATTGCAGCGATATTGACGATTATCGGTTACTCTGTCAACGATACAGTGGTTGTATTCGATCGTATTCGTGAGTATAATACATTGTATGCTAAACGCGACCGTGGTCAAAATATCAACGATGCAATCAATGCGACACTGAGTCGTACATTCTCAACCTCAATGTCCACCTTTGTGGTATTGCTTGCCATCTTTATCTTCGGTGGCGAGACTATTCGCGGTTTCGTGTTCGCCTTGTTGATGGGTGTGATTATTGGTACTTACTCGTCTATCTTTATTGCTACTCCTATCGCCTATGATATTCAGCAGGCAACTGCCCGCTGGAAAGAGCGTAAGGCAGCAGCAAAATGATGAAGATTTGAAAATAAACAATGATAATGAGAGAGCGATTCTGCAGAGTCGCTCTCTTTGTATGTCGGCATAAAGGCACGAGAACCCGAGATGTTAGCAGCTCCAAATACATGGGAAGGTATGGTTTTTGCAGATTGTGATATTTGTTGTAACTTTGCAGCGGAATGTTAAATTGGCGTAAAATAGGGTTGCTACTGATAACCGTCATGTGTATGACAATTCTTTATGCTAAGGAGAAGACGGTGGTATCGCGTGTAAAGAGTTGGCGACTGCCAACGAGTTTGGCTGTGGCTGATACGGTACTTCCTGATACTTCGTTCCTGAATTATCCTCTTCGCACGCTTCTGAATGATTATAGCATCGCCAATAGTTACAATGGTAATGCGGTTTCTCCGGTAGAGTCGAAGATATTCTTCGATAGAGGCGATGATGCAGGTTTTTTGTTTGCTCGGGCATATAAACCTTTCCTGCTGACTACTCATGATGTGTGTTTCTACAATACCACAACTCCTTTTAGCAACATTGCCTATCGGCGGAATTTTGTTACATATCACGAGGAGCATAATATCGACTTCAGCTTCACCGGCAATCTGAATCGGCGTACGAATCTGGGACTGACATTGAACTACTTAAGCAGTATAGGCTTGTATGAGAATCAGGCAGGCAAGAGTTTCAGAGGGTCACTCTTTGGCTCATATCACGGCGACCATTATGGGCTGCAGGCAGCCCTCACCTTTAACAATCTGAGTAACTTTGAGAATGGCGGAATTCAGACGGCAGAGGATGTGCAGGTGGGGACATTGAACTCATATGATATCCCTGTAACAATGAATGGAATGTCGGGGTTGAGACATATAGATGCTATGTGGAATCATCATTATAGTATCTGCGTGGAGCGTGAGCGCAGGGAGACTATTCGACCACCGAAAGGGAGCAACGAGCAGCCTCGTGACACAGTGATAACCGAGTATGTGCCGGTAACCACATTCCTGCATACTTTTGAGGTTAACCAGACAGTGAAACGCTATGTAGAGCACATTTCGGAGCAGGGCTTTTATGCAAATACATATTTTGATAATATGGCTACCTCCGACACTGCCAATGTGCTGAATATAAGGAATACATTAGCGGTAACTTTTGAAGAGGAATTTAATAAATGGTTGCATTTTGGAGCAACGGTGTATGCTGTGAATGAGTTCCAACGCTATGCTTATAATGTGCCGGAGCAGAATCTGGTCTTTGAGAGCGTCTTGGGCAATAGTATGGAAGATATGTTGTCCTCTCCCTTGCGTCTTCAAACTGATACATGTATGGGCTATAAATGGGTGAATAATACTTGGGTGGGGGGCTCACTATATAAGAATGAGGGTAAGTGGGTGCGCTATGGCTTTACGGGGGATGTGTGCCTGGCAGGTTATAAATTAGGTGAGTTTCAGGTAAATGGTCATGTAAATGGAGAGTTCCCGATAGCCAAAGACACTTTGCGTATAGCCGCACGGGCGTATGTGAAAAATCAAACGCCGGATTGGTATGTACAGCATTATCGCTCCAACCACTATTGTTGGGAAAACAATTTCGGTAAAATCTACCGCTTCTATGTGGGAGGCGAGGTGGCTTATCTTACCAAGTATGTGCAGCCGAAAGTAAAGGTGAATTTCGAGAACCTGACACGTTATATCTATTTTGGCAGTGATGGTCTGCCTGTGCAAGACGATGGTAATATACAGGTGCTGTCGGTAGATGCACAAGTTAATCTGCGCGCTCCGCGCTTTGGAATGGATAATAATGTGGTGTGGCAGATGTCATCTTCTGAGGCACTGCCCCTGCCTGCGATAGCATTATATCATAATATCTATTACCACGATTGTTGGTTTAAAGCGTTAGAAGTGCAGATAGGTGTGGATTTGCGTTATAATACTGCCTATTATGCACCGGTGCTGAATCCGGCAACGGGGCAGTTCTGTGTGCAGAATACGCAGAAGGTGGGAAACTATCCGCTTCTCGGCGTGTATGCCAATTTCAATGTGCGACCCATCAGACTGCGCTTTTTCGCTCAACTGAAGCATTTCAACGGCTATTTTATGAAGAATAGAAATTATTATACGATGCCGCTATATCCGCTCAATCCTCCGGAATTCCGTATCGGAGTGGCGTGGAACTTCTATAAATAGCGGAGTAGAGAAAGCAAATAGTGAATGGTGCGATTTTTGCAATATAAACTGAGAAAACAAAAGGAAAACAATGACATACACGAATAATTTGTATAAAACACTGCAATATAGCAGAGAAGAAGCTGAAAGGTTGGGATGGCGTGAGATATTGCCGGAGCATTTGATGCTCGGAATCTGCCGAATTGGCAGATGTCGCGCTCTGGATATGCTGGTGTCGGCAGGTGTTGACTTGAACGAATTGAGGTCTCGAATTAGTCAGCCTAATGAGGAACAGAAATCTGACACTCTGGATAGTCTGACCTACTCCCGTCAGTCACAGCGGGTGTTGCGTATATTGGATTTGGAAACCCGTGCTGCTCATGCAGATGCAGCCGATACACAACATTTGCTGATGGCGCTGCTCAAAGAGAGTATGAATGGTGTAGCCACATTGCTTCGTGAACAATATGGTGTTACTTACGAGAATATGCAACCCTCTCTGTCTAAACCTCAACAACAACCGAGGATGGGGGCAGGTTTTACAGAGGATGAGGATGAAGATGATGCTCCCGATGTGCAACCCACCAAGACTCGTCAGGCGGAGCAGCACAACTCCGACACTCCTGCTTTGGATGCTTTTGGCAATGACCTGACACGCTCGGCATTAGAGGGCAAACTGGACCCCGTAATAGGGAGAGAGGAAGAAATCGAGAGGGTCTTGCAGATTTTGGGAAGGCGCAAAAAAAACAACCCGATATTGATAGGCGAGCCGGGTGTAGGAAAGTCGGCTATTGTCGAAGGGCTGGCAATGAGAATAGTACGGAGGGAGGTATCGCCGCTATTATATGAGAAGCGAATCGTTGTATTGGATGTCGCCTCAATGGTGGCCGGAACAAAGTATCGCGGGCAGTTTGAGGAGCGCATGAAGGCTGTTATCAACGAATTGAAACGGCACCCGAATATTATATTGTTTATAGATGAGATACATACCATCATCGGTGCTGGAAACCAAGCAGGACAGTTGGATGCAGCCAATATGCTCAAACCGGCGTTGGCACGCGGAGAAGTGCAGTGCATAGGCGCCACCACAACCAACGAATATCGTACATCCATTGAGCAGGACGGTGCTCTTGAACGGCGTTTCCAAAAGGTAATGGTACGACCCACTACTGCCGATGAGACTTTCTTGATACTTAAACAACTGGCTCCTTTCTACACACGGCATCATCATGTGGAATATACGGATGAGGTGCTACATGCTTGTGTCAGATTAACTGACCGCTATATCACTGACCGCGCTTTCCCTGACAAAGCAATAGACGCAATGGATGAAGTGGGGGCTCGCAAACATATCCAAATGCCTACTACGCCAATAGCAATCAATGAATTAAAACAACAATTGCGTGATGTTCGCTACGACAAAGACCGTGTCTTGCAACAGCAGGATTTTGAGCAGGCAGTGGTGCTTCGCGATCAAGAACGGAGGTTGGAGCGCGAGTTGCAATTGCAAATCAACCGCTGGGAAACGGAGCAGGCGGAGCAACCGATGTTGGTGACGGAAGAAGATGTGGCAACCGTAGTCAGTGTAATGTCCGGCGTCCCGTTGCAGCGTATCGCTCAGGCGGAGAATGTGCGCCTGAGGCAGTTGGCGGAAGTGTTAGAGCAGAAAGTCGTAGGGCAGAATGAGGCCGTCAACACGGTGGTGCATAGTATACAGAGGAGTAGGGTCGGGCTGAAAGACCCTAATCGGCCGATAGGAACCTTCCTCTTCCTGGGACCGACTGGAGTGGGAAAAACCTATCTGGCACAGTGCCTGGCAGAGGAAATGTTTGGCAGTAGAGATGCCCTTATACGACTGGATATGTCAGAATATATGGAGAAACATGCAGTGTCGCTCTTAGTAGGGGCACCTCCGGGTTATGTGGGGCACGAAGATGCCGGTAAACTGACAGAAGCAGTGCGACGCAAACCTTATAGCATCGTGCTCTTTGATGAAATAGAGAAGGCACATCCCGACATCTTTAACATACTGCTGCAACTGCTCGACGAAGGGCGGCTTACCGACCGGCAAGGGCATGAGGTGGATTTCAAAAATACCATTATCATACTCACATCCAATGTGGGCACACGCCAATTGAAAGATTTCGGGCGTGGAATAGGCTTCTCCATGACTGAAACATTGGATGAAAAAGAGGCAAAACAAATGCTGCGAAAAGCATTAAACAAAACCTTCTCACCCGAATTCTTGAATAGAATAGATAATATTGTTACATTCAATCAATTATCAGAAGATAGCATCCGAAAAATCCTTAATCTGGAAATAGAAAAACTTGAGAAAAGACTGTCTGACATGGGCTGCCGCATCAAGGTGTCAGATGAGGTCTTAGCGATGCTGATGAAAAAAGGGTACGATGTGCAGTATGGGGCCCGACCAATGAAACGCGCCATTCAACAAGAGTTGGAAGATGTGCTGACGGAATATTTGTTGGAGCATGAACAAACAGATACCGAGCGTATTATACAACTGATGATGTGCGATGGAAAAGTTGTGGCGGAATAAACTTGTTGATATGAAAAGTTTTTCTTATCTTTGCCACACATTAGGACAATAAAAAAATAAAAAAATCATAAGTATGGTACAAACATTGACAGATGCCAACTTCAAGGAAGCCCTGGCATCAGGTAAACCTATGGTAGCCGACTTCTGGGCACCTTGGTGCGGACCCTGCAAAATGTTGGGACCGGTGATTGACGAACTTGCCGAAGAATATGAAGGGAAACTTCTTGTGGGTAAGGTGAATGTAGATGAGAACGATGAGATATGTCAGGAATACGGCATCATGAATATCCCCACAGTGCTCTTCTTTAAAAACGGCGAATTGGTAAACCGGCATGTAGGTTTTGCTCGCAAACCTGATATGCAGAAAAAATTTGAAGAACTCCTGTGAAAAATCAATTACAAATAAGTTGAACTTAATCAATTTGTCACCATGAAAGTATCATGTAAAGAACTCCGTGAACGCGCTTGGACTGCGCTGGAAAACAACTGGTGGGCTGCCGCAGCCATGATGTTGGTGTATACGCTTATATCTATTGGCTTAGAGGTAAGCGTCTGGCTTAGTTGGCTCACACTACTTTTGTTGCCGATGGGTTATGCCATATCCATAACAATGTTGCGGGTCGCACGCAAGGAAGCTACACCCGATGTGAAAAATCTGTTTACTGTCTATCGGGATAACTTCACACAATCATTTGTGATCATGTTGCTTGTCGCTCTGTTTGTATGCTTGTGGGCACTGCTGCTCATCATCCCCGGAATCATTATGGCATATGCCTATTCAATGTCACTATTCATATTGAACGACAATCCGGAATTGAAACCGATTGACGCTATCCGCAAAAGTAAAGAACTGATGCGGGGGCATAAGTGGGATTTGTTTGTGCTCGACCTGACTTTCCTCGGCTGGATATTGCTGAGTTGCCTTACAGGAGGTATCTTGTTCTTGTTTGTTTCTCCTTATATAGAAACAGCTCATGCCGAGTTCTATCTTGACTTGATTGCGGATACTCAAACTGAAGAAATTGAGGCGGAAGAAATAAAGGAATAATTAGAATAGATTATTATAGTACAAAAAAAAGAGAAGTATCAGCCGATTCTTCTCTTTTTTTGTTGGCGTTGTGATCCGGCCGGGATTCGAACCCGGGACCCACAGCTTAGAAGGCTGTTGCTCTATCCAGCTGAGCTACCGGACCATCGCTTCGTACTGATTTTGCAAAAGATTGTTCACCTTTCTTGAATAGAGGGCATATCCCACTCAAACGGAATGCAAAATTACAACAAGTTTCTGAAATGTGCAAATAGAGAGGCAAAAATCAAAAGTAAAACTCAAAACTAATACAAATTCAAATACTTATGCTTCTTGCTAACACAGAAATCCTCTGCAACTTATTCATAATCAGTATAGGCAAACATAAGATAAACATAAGATGAACATAAGATGAACATAACATCAACATATCCGACTAAACTGACAGAGTACTCATATAGTGTTCACAATGAACCTGTAACCCTATTCGATTACATTACAATTTGGCACGGACTTTGCAACCTGCTTGTCACATACAATAAATGATAAACAATATGAAACAGTTCTTAAAATATGCTCTTCTGGTAGTGAGCGTGATTGGATTGAGTGTCGGCACAACCTGTTGGGTCTTGCAAAAGGCGAGTCCGAAAGTGGTGATGACCAAAGTGGTAAATGGAGATACCATTCAGACAGTGCCTTCTGCATACACCCGTTTCGCATCCCTCCCTTCGGCCGGCGAAACCGATTTTACTGCGGCGGCCGAATTGTCGGTGAATGCGGTGGTGCATGTGAAAACAACTTATAAAATGCAAAGCAGCAGGTCTTATATGTCCGACCCCTTCTTTGAGTTCTTCTTCGGACGACCGGGACAACAGGAACGGGAAACTCCTACTCAACAAGCATCAGGCTCGGGAGTGATTATTTCACCCGATGGATATATTGTGACTAATAATCATGTAATAGACAAAGCACAGCAGATAGAAGTAGTGCTCAACGACAAACGTGAGTTTACAGCTACATTGGTGGGAACCGACCCCAATACTGATATAGCCCTGCTGAAAATAGATGCAACGGACTTGCCTGTTATCCTGATGGGAAATAGCGATGAGTTGAAAGTAGGAGAATGGGTGTTGGCTGTGGGAAACCCATTCAATTTGACTTCAACGGTTACGGCAGGAATCGTGTCCGCCAAGGCTCGCAATATTAACATCCTGAATGCAGATATGAAGATTGAATCCTTTATCCAAACAGATGCGGCTGTCAATCCTGGCAATTCGGGAGGTGCCTTGGTAAATACAAGAGGTGAACTGGTAGGTATCAATACTGCTATCGCTTCACAAACAGGCTCCTATACTGGTTATAGCTTTGCCGTACCGACCAGTATTGTGCAAAAAGTAGTGAGCGACATTAAGCAATATGGCATCGTCCAGCGTGCAATATTGGGCGTCCAGATGCAGGAAATTACGCCTGAACTGAAGAAAGAAAAAAATCTAACCACACTGCAAGGTGCTTATGTGGCTCGAGTGGTAGAACAAGGCGCGGCTGGTAAAGCGGGTATAAAAGAAGGAGATGTGATAACGCAGATAGACTCAACTCCTATCAAAACCGGAACTGACCTGCAGGAACAAATAGGGCGTCATCGTCCTGGCGATACGGTCACGCTGACTGTACTAAGAAAAGGTAATCTGCTGACCTTGACCGCTGAACTGACTAACAAACAGGGCGGTACAGGCCTGCTGGAGAAACAAACCGATACAGCTATGTTGGGAGCACAATTCGAGGAATTGTCAGACAAACTGAAAACAAAATTGGGCGTGAATTATGGCATACAAGTAAAGAATCTGAAAAACGGCAAACTCAAGAGTGCCGGGATCCCTGCTGATTTCATTATTTTGAAGGCCAATAACCGTACCATCCGTTCAGAAGAAGACTTGAATGAAGTGGTGCAGAATGCAATGGCGGCATCTGATCAGGATAAAGTTTTATTCGTCACCGGATGCACCCCGCAAGGAAGAGTACAATACTATGCAGTGAATCTCGCAGAGTGATATCTAAAGTAGTTTTGGTGGGGAAGTGATTTTTTTTGTTTGGTGGATAGAAAAACTTTTTGTACCTTTGCACGCTAATTTTGGAGCGGTGTGTTTTGTCGTGAGTTACGATAGACTGCAGGCAATGCACTCCGACCCAATTTTTCTGAGAATACGAAGTTATAAAATCGTATGAGACAACTTAAAATTACAAAATCAATTACCAATCGAGAGAGCGCTTCATTGGATAAGTATCTTCAGGAGATAGGACGTGAAGAACTCATCTCGGTTGAGGAGGAAGTTGAATTGGCGGGACGCATTCGTAATGGGGATCGTGCCGCTTTGGAGAAACTGACACGGGCCAATCTGCGGTTCGTTGTGTCTGTGGCGAAGCAATACCAAAATCAGGGTTTGAGCCTTCCTGACTTGATTAATGAAGGCAACCTCGGCCTTATAAAGGCAGCAGAAAAATTCGATGAGACACGCGGTTTCAAATTTATCAGTTATGCCGTCTGGTGGATTAGACAGAGCATCTTGCAAGCCTTGGCGGAACAGTCGCGCATAGTGCGACTCCCCCTGAACCAGGTAGGTTCGCTTAACAAAATCAATAAAGCCTATTCTCGTTTTGAACAGGAATTTGAACGAAAACCTTCGGCGGAAGAATTGGCAGAAGAACTGAATATTCCTGTGGAGAAAATCGCAGAAACGCTGAAGATGTCCGGAAGACATGTGAGCGTTGATGCTCCCTTCGTGGAAGGAGAGGATAATAGTCTGATTGATGTAATGGTAAACGAGGACTCGCCGAATGCAGACAGAGGACTCATAAACGAGAGCCTCGCCAAAGAAATCGATAGGGCACTTGCTACACTGACTGAACGTGAAGCGGATATTGTGCGCAAGTTCTTTGGCATAGGAGTTCCGGAGATGACATTGGAAGAAATTGGCGAGGAGTTCGGATTGACGCGTGAGCGTGTGCGCCA
>CAJOPG010000074.1 GCA_905236355.1 Paludibacteraceae bacterium
AACCATACATCAAAAACCCATACAAAGCCCTAACATAGGCCATTAAAAAGCTATATGCCTTTATCTATCTCCTCTCAATTTTGTCGAAAAAGGCAAATCCAATCCTCTTATCCCCTGTCTATATACATCCGTTCGTAATAGTGCTGATAATCACCGGAGGTAACTTGGTCTAACCAGTCTTGATGCTCTAAATACCAACGCACGGTCTTCTCTATTCCTTCTTCAAATTGCAGAGATGGCTCCCAACCTAACTCCCGTTGCAGTTTGCGTGAGTCAATGGCATACCTCAAGTCATGTCCGGCACGGTCGGTGACGAAAGTAATCAGATTCAGGTCCTCCCCTTCCTTCCTTCCCAACAGCCGGTCCACTGTGTTGATGAGTACTCGTATCAGGTCTATGTTCTTCCATTCGTTGAAGCCGCCGATGTTGTAGGTATCGGCTATAGTGCCCTTGTGAAATATCAGATCAATGGCACGAGCATGGTCCTCCACATACAGCCAGTCGCGCACATTCTCGCCCTTGCCATATACAGGCAACGCCTTGCGGTGGCGGATGTTGTTGATGAACAATGGTATCAGTTTCTCAGGGAACTGGTAAGGACCATAGTTGTTGGAGCAGTTGGTCACAATGGTAGGCATGCCATAGGTGTCATGAAAAGCTCGTACAAAATGGTCGGACGAAGCTTTCGATGCGGAATAGGGTGAATGGGGATTGTACTTGGTGGTCTCTAAAAAAAATTCCGTCCCGTAGGCCAGATGATGCTCGCCTGAAGATGCCGCCGTACGGAACGGAGGTTCCACACCCTCAGGACAGGTGAGTTCCAAGGCACCATAAACCTCGTCGGTGGAGATATGATAGAAACGCTTCCCTTCATAGCGCTCCGGAAGCGACTCCCAATACAGGCGTGCCGCCTGCAGCAATGACAAAGTACCCAGCACATTGGTGCGTGCAAAGGTAAATGGATCCTTGATAGAACGGTCCACATGACTCTCCGCTGCCAAATGTACGATTCCATCGACATTTTTATCCTGCATCAACCGATATACTGTGTCAAAATCACAAATATCCGCTTTTACGAACTCATAGTTCGGACGGTCTTCTATATCTTTCAGATTGGCAAGATTGCCTGCGTAGGTCAACGCATCTAAATTGATGATGCGGTAGTCGGGATATTTGTTGACAAATAGCCGTACTACATGACTGCCTATAAAACCGGCACCGCCGGTGATAAGAATCGTTTTCATATTTTTGGGAAGTGTTTGTACAATTGTTGTATCCGTATTGTTGTTTATTTCATCTGCTGTATCACACGCGCTTTGGTGCGGAAGAAGTTGCTCCCGCTGCCGCCGCCATCGCCGCCCGAAAGAAGTTTGTAGTCAATGTTCCCCCAGAAGGCGGGAGCATCGCTGATATATTCATCCTCGTGTGTGTCGTTCTGCAGGTAGTTGCTTATCAAATTCTGGAACGATTGCACTCTGGCTATGGCGGCATCCGGTGCCATCAGTTCAGGGTCAGAGACAATCTGCTTCAAATATAGTTTGTAGGTGTCTTCATATTCCTGTATACTCAGCACCTTCTTCACTAATAGTCGGTCGCCCTCACGGCTCCCCCAATGCAGGGGGTCGTGCGTGCCGGCATCGTCAATCAAAGAGTTGGTGCCAAGACTGTTGTCATAGTCGTAAGGAATAAAATAGAATTTGTGGTTTTGGTCAAAATAGAAATAGTAGTTGTTGCCGTTTATCCAGTAGTCGTCCCACATCCCTACTGCCACATTCACTGCCAGTGCCCGCAGAAACACATCCACATCCATGTGCTTCTCTAAATATGACCTCAGTTCGGCAGACCCGCTCGCTAAGTAGCGCATGTCGTTCTCCATAAAATCATACAACTCCTGCTGGGCGGCAGCCAGCCCTGTCGTTTTGTTGGTCTTCAATGCGTAGGAGAAGTCGGTGTAATCAGTCGAAACACCCATCTTTGAAGTTCCGGTGTAGTTAAAGTCGCTCAGGTCCGCTATGCCGCAGCCGTTATATGCCGCTTTCCACATATTGCCTTTGCTGTCCGGAATAAAACCTTCCTTTCTTCTGTCATCAAGCCATCCCTTACGTACACCCTCCACCATTTCA
>CAJOPG010000075.1 GCA_905236355.1 Paludibacteraceae bacterium
CCCCATTGCGCCTTCAAACCGACAAAAAATCTAATCAAAAATAAAGCCATAATCATCAAAACGCTAATGACCGATTTGGGTTAAAAAATGTCAGAATGGATACTATTCCTCTATTCCCGGTTTCTCTGTAGTTTCTATTAAGGGTATACAGAGGGTTTTGTGCGGGCCTTTGATGTATCGATGATCCTTCGATGGTGGTATGATACCGCTATCTATTTTTATGCTTAGTGCTTTCTGTGACTCCGGTGGAGTTATCAGCCTACTGAATGTCACTTTTCAGATTTCCACAGATGGCGCCGATATGTATGATAGGTGTAGATGATGAGCAGAATTGTGGGGAACGGCCCGGCATTATCTACAGTTTATTCCTCCATTGGGAGTTGTTTGCCGGCTTTGGCTCCGAGTTCTTTGATTCGTTCTGCAGTCCGGAGCACATTGCCATTCCCATCCGAGAGTTTTTTGATGCCCTCGGAATATGCTTTTTGTGCAGCATCAAGACTTTTCTGTATTTTTTGGAAATCTTCTATTGAGCCGCAGAGTTTGTCATACATAGCTCCTGCCAGTCGTGCTATTTCCTGTGCGTTACGATTCTGGTTTTCTTGTTTCCATACATAGCTGACGGTGTGTAGTGTAGCGAGCAGGGTGGTGGGGTTCACAATGACGATTTTGCGTTGGAGAGCATAGTCATATAGTGAGTAGTCGGCTTGTAGTGCGATGGTGTAGGATGCTTCAATAGGTACAAACATGAGAACGAAATCCGGGGTGTTGAGTCCTGCCGCTCGTTGATATTGTTTGTCGTAGAGTTCTTTGACATGTTGTCGTAGCGAGTCGGTGTGTGCTTTGAGCAGTCGGTTGTATTCGTCTTCGGTTTGTGCCTGCTGCATTTGTTCGTAGGCGACGAGAGAGACTTTGGAGTCGATAATAATTTGTTTGTTGTCAGGCATATATAGGATAACATCGGGTCGGAGTATTTCTCCTTCGAGTCCGTGTACGACAACTTCCCGTTCGTACTCAATTCCTTTTCTGAGTCCGGATGCTTCGAGTACTTTTTCCAAGACGAACTCTCCCCAGTTGCCTTGTTTTTTTACATCTCCTTTCAGTGCATTGGTCAGGTTGACGGCATCTTGTGAGAGAGTGCGATTGAGTTCCATAAGTTGTCGGAGTTCAGCCTGCAACGAAGCCTTTTCACGGGTCTCGTTGCTGAATGCGGTGCTGACCTGTTCTTTGAAATCGTTGATGCGTTCTTTGAGAGGAGTCAGCAGGTCGCCTATTTGTTTGCTGCTTTGTGTAGAGAACTCTTCCTGACGCTGCTTCATCACTCTGTTGGCGATATTCTCGAACTCAGTAGTGAGTTGTTTTTGAATATCTTGTAATTCCTGCTTTTGCGTGTCAAGTTTGTCCTGCAGGTTTCTGTTGTCGGTTTGTGCTCCGGCCAGACTGATGGTGAGTTGGCGTAGTTTTTCTTCTTGCAGGTCTGCTTTCTGTTGCCATTGTTCGGCAGTGTTTTTAGTTGCCTGTAGTTCAGTTTGCAGTCGGGTGTTGTCCTGCTGCAGTTTGCTTTCCCGACGAATCTGGAGCAGCCGTGTTGTCAGCCATGCAGCGGCGCCGCCGATAAGCAGGGCGGCGATGACAGAGATGATGAGAGTTGCGTTCATTGTTTGCTATTGAGAGGAATGATGATACTTGTAAGTGGTTCGATAGTGATAGTTTGTGACAAGTTGTATTCTTTACCGGAGATGAGGTCGGTTCCGTTGGTGTTGTAGTGGGCGAGTATCTCGTTGTAGTGTTCTGTGGGGATTGTGCGTGGTTGTGCGGAAGCATTGAGATAGACGAAGACGGCTTTGTCGTTGTTATAACGGAAATAGGCATAAGTATTGTCCCGGCTCATGAAGTGCATTGTTTTGCCGGTATGTATGACAGGTTCGTTCAGTCGCCATGTGAAGAGCCGACTTTGGAAGTCGAACATGTCTTTCTCATAGTCAGAGAGTTGGTTTTCTTGCGGGAGTGGTTGTCGCAGTCCGCTATGTCCGCGGCTGCGGTCCGCGCTTCGTTGCCCATATTCGTCTCCGGCAAAGAGTTGCGGGATGCCTCTCATGGTGGCAATGAGTGTCATAGCCAGTTTAACCCGCCGCGGGTCTTGGTCTTTCACTACATCGGCGATGCGGTCCATATCGTGGTTGCCGGCAAAGAGCAGTAGTTTGTTGACATCGGCATAGAGATAGTCTTGCGCTACAGCGTCATACACCCGAGTCATTCCGCCTCCCCAGAAGTTCCCGTCGTTCTCTAATGCTTGCCGGATGGCTTCCTCTACCGGGAAGTCCATCACAGTCGGCAGATAGGAGTTGAAGCCGTCTGCATTGTTGGCATCAGCCTGCCAATAGGCGACATTGGAAGCGGGTCGTGTCCAACATTCGCCTACGATGTTGAGGTTGGGGTATTCGTTTCGTATGGCTTTGCACCAGTCGGCAGCGGGTTGTTTCTCAATGTAGGGATATGTATCCACCCGCAGACCGTCAAGGTCGGCATACTCAATCCACCAGACGGCCCATTGTGTGAAATACTTGAGGAGGTCATTGTTTTCAAGGTTCATATCGGGCATAGGATGGTCGAACCAGCCGCGGTTGTTGAGACGTCGGTCGTATTCGGAGGCATTGGAGTCGTAGTTGGCAGAGAAAGCGTTGTTGGTATTGGTGAACCGGTCGAACTGATTGACCCAATCATGGTAGGGGAGGTCCTTCATCCACCAATGTGCTGCTCCGCAATGGTTCGGGACCATATCCATCAGGAATTTCAGTCCTTTCTCATGTGCTTTGGCCACCATAGTTTTGTAGAGGTCGTTGTCACCGAAGCGCGGGTCGATATGGTAGTAGTCGCTACAAGCATAGCCATGGTAACTCCATGCAGCCTCGTCGTCCAAGAGCAGCGGTGTAGGCCAGATGGTGGTGGCGCCTAATGCCTTGATGTGGTCAAGTGAGTTGATGATGCCTTGAATATCACCTCCCCATCGTCCGTCCATATTGTTTTTATCACCTTTCTCGCGGGTGTTATCGGTAGAGTTGTTGCTTTCGTCTCCGTCCACAAAACGGTCAGACATAATCAGATAGACCACATCTGCGGAGGTGAAACTTTGGCGTTCCCGACTTCCTTGCCGGCGTGTCTGGATATCATACAGCCACTTGGACTGTTTGTCGCCTTGCCGCAGTGTGAAGAGGTAGGTTCCAGCCTTTCGGGCATCCACATCAACAAACAGGTAGTTGGGACTTTCGGCATTGTGCTGTCCTTTGATTTTTAAGCCTTTCGTGTGACGGGTTTGATAGGCTTCCCACCAAGGTTTGTCGGTTGTTACATAGTTGATGCCGGTTACTTCCTCGACGCTGACTTGTGCATCCTGAAGGTCTTGCCCATAGAACATGATAGTGAGAGGGGTCTGCATGCCGGTCCACCAGCAGAGGGGTTCTGCCTTAAGGATTTCCGGTTGGGGGTTCTCCAGAGTGGGGATGTGTGTTCGCGGTTGCAGTGTGCAACCTGCGAGTGTTACAACAACAGCAATGGTGGTGATAAGTGTTTTTCTCATGGTTATGTGTTGTATATAAAGAGAAGGTGTCAGTCGGCCTATGATAGTACCGACTAACACCTTTGTTTTGTGGTTTATTCTGCAGTTTCTTCTGCAGGAACTTCTTCTGCTACAGGCACTTCTTCGACCGCTGCTTCTTCTATTACCACTTCTTCAGCGGGTTTGTTGAAGCAGGGTAGCGGGGAGCGCAGTTTCTCGCTGCCGAGCATACCGCCGATATTGCCTAACCAGAGTCCGCAGCATACGACTAAGGCACATGCAATGCCGATGCACCATCTCTTCCAAGGTGCCAAGCCTTTTTCTGCAAACGGGTCTTTGATTTTTACAATGGGGAAGTTCACTTGGTCGGTGAGAGTAGCCCCGAATCGAATGTTGACGATGGAGGCCGCGTTGACAGCCCAACCGTTAGCATTGAGTATCGGTGCGATGTTGCGTTTGCGCAGTTTGAGCCATGCCATTATCATGCTGGGACCTGAGATAAGGAGAATGATAACGACAAAAATCAGGATGTATTGCCACCATGTCAGTCCGGACAACCCTTTCCCAAGTGCGACAAGAGCGGTACCAATCATGCCTAATGCCATACCGATGGCAGCAAAGATACCTGCGAATTTGGCAATATCGAACGGCATTGCAGCTTGTGGTTTTCCATCGGCTCCCACTGCCGGTTTTTCTTGCAGTTTAGCAGTGGTTTCCGACATCATCTTGGCATCTTTTTCCGCTGCGCGCTTGTTGATGAGGTCTTCCGCCCATTTTGCCAAGCGGCGGTAGGGTGACCAGAATGCCTGTTTGATACTGATGGGATTGTCGATAATCTTTGTGATGACGGCATCGTAGTCGAGTCCGTTGCGGTCGTAGAAGATAGCATTTTTGCCGACATAGAGATCGCCTGTTTCACCCATTGTCATGGCGGCCACAATCTCTATGGGAGCGGGCTTCTGCTTGCTGGTGCAGGTGCAGTAAATCAAATATATGCCACTGACGGGAGCCAAAGCTGCTTGTGCACCCGGGTTGGTGACGAGCATTGTCAGGTGGCAAGCACGCTGGTCAATAACCAATGTTCCTGCCTGGAAGATTGCCTTTACATTTTGGTCGGGGTCGTAGAAGTCCTGCAGGGTGATATAGTTTTTCAGTAGAGTATAGAAGTCGCGGTACAGGTGTGTGAGACGGTCGACGGCATCGATACCATTGGCTTCAGCCTCTAAAGCCTTGTCTTGCTCTACCAATTCGAGCAACGCAGTTTTCTTGTCAGCTTTCAGCAAAGCTTCTATACACTCCATGCCAAGGCTCTCAACGGCGGCTCCGGCTTTGGCACCTTGCCATGCGGTGTATGCCGCAAAGGCAGCGCCTATCTCGTTCCATTCTTCCTCACAGAGGGTTTTCTTTTTCTTGTCAACGGCAATAGCTTTCAGTGTTTCAAATTGACTTGCCCAAGCGGGGTTGAATGGAGCGTTGAGGTCAAGTTCCGCCTTGCCGGTGATTCGTTGCAATGGGTATGAGGCAATCTCGTCACCTTTTTCAGTCAGGTTGTCGGCAGAGATGGCCTCTATTCGGCTTACCTGCACATCCAACGCTGCAGTGCTGTCCTGATTGAAAGCGGCCAAGCGCGAACGGAGGAAGAAGTCTTTCACTTTGGCATTGAGGGCACAGAAGAGTTCTAAGCCCTTGTCGGTATCTTCTCCGTAAGGCAGTTCGGGTTTGGCTTCTTGCCATGCTTTATATTCATTCAGTGCAGTATAGAACGCTTCAATCTGGTCGGCATTAACTCCTTGAGCGCCGCTGCGGTCCATACTGCCACCAGTAGCGGCAATAGCTGCTGCGATGGTCTTTTGCAAGTCTTCATCGGCAGTGGAGCCTTCGGTGATGATGCCATCGCCGTTGAACTGTGTTTGGGCAAATATGGCGATGCTGTCAGACGAATCGGCTACTGTGATAACTTCGTCTTCTTTCTTTAGATTTGCCAGTATCTGCTTGGCACTGGCGTAGAGTTGTTGCCCTTCTTCGCTGTCTTGATTGATGTTGCTCAGAGCGATTCCGTCTTCGCTGTGCAATAGAGTGTCAGCATCTCTCACTACATTGGTCAGCCAGTTGGCGGTGTTTACGATATCGTTTACATGAATTTTGCCATCGGCATCGGTATCTGCATATTTCAAACTCTTACTGTCGATTTCTAACCCCGAAGTGGGACAGGAGAGTATAGTCCACATTTTCTGGTCCAGTTCACCGAGATGACGCAGGTCTTCACCTGACTGAATTTTCACGCGGGTCGCTCCCCCAATATTCTGAAACGCCCACTTGTAATCGTTGTTTTTCATGTTGCATAGTAGTTTTATGTTTGTTGTTATATCTTTTGTTTTCCGACTTGCCTCTTATTTTTCACACTCCGTTGCCTACTTGTCGGTAGTCGTGCAGCGACAGGTTGTCGCTCACATATTTCAATGCATGTACATTATGGAAGCCCATAGCACAAATGAAGGCGAGTTCCATGTCGAACACGCAGTTTGTGTAGTTGCTCTGCAGGCAGAAGTCTATACCTGTGTAGCATGGGGCTTTCCGCATGCCGTTTTGACCATATCGGGTGGGTGCAAGCATTAAAACGGGCTCGGGATAATTCACATTGGGGTGATTGAGCCGGGCTTCCGTTACTTCCACCATCTCACCTATTTCAAAGTTGGCACTGCCGGCATAACCGACATTGAAGATTTCTGTATCCAGCGTGAGGTCGCGAAGGCTTTTCATTATGTTGAGTGCTCCCACTCCTGTTATTCTCACTTCGATGCCGGGGAAATATTTTTCCGCCAACCGGCGTTCCTGTTCTTCTGCGATGACGACAAGTTGCATGATTCTATTGGGGTTAAACATTTCAGGCTACAAATATACTACAAAAAAATGGAATAGTAAATATATAGCGGTTCAATGAGCGATGTCAGTTGATAGTGTATTTATAGAGCAAGTCGGTTTTGTTGCCTCTGAATATATTGATATCCACCGGTCGGGAGCATCCTCCCACTTTCCCGCTCTCCGAACACTGCCACAGGATATGGTGGTGCGATGGTTCTTTCCCTCCATAGCGTGCTATCCAGAAGGTGTATTTCCGGAACTCTTTGCGTGGGTGAAAATAGTTGAGATAGCATTTCTCGCCGGTATAGATTATAGGTCGCTGATTGTAGTATGTTTCCACAGTATTAAGCCAGCATAGCACGGAGTCGGGAGGCGGAAGGCGCTTTTCTAAATCTTCCACATCTAACACGGGTACGATGTCGCCCTGTTGCAGTTGGGCGGTTTGAATATAATTGTCGGCTTGGGCTTTTGCACCTGCTTTCCAAGAGTAGAAGTGGTAAGCACCGAAGATAATCCGCTGCTCTCTTGCTCCTTGTTTGTATCGGTTGTAGTGAGAGTCGCGATGGTTGGCTCCTTGTGTAGCCTTTGCCACGACAAAATCCACCGGTCTGGGATGCGTTTTGTTGTTGGCATTTTTGTAGAGTTTGCGCGAGTTGTCTATATGGAAGCACAACTCTTCCCACTGTATGTCTCCTTGGTAGTGGGATATGTCAATGCCAATCACTTCTCCTTCAGGGAGGCGTGTCTGCTGCCACCCGGAGAGCATGATGAGGATTTTCTCTTTGTATCTTGGTAGTTCTTCTCTTGTAGGAAGCCAGCCGCTCCACCAGAAGGCAACAAACATAGTAATAGGAATCAGCACCAGCATAGCAACTATGGAAATAGCTACTATCTTGCGGCGGCGTGCAAGCTGCTTCTTGGTAGGCCTACGTCTCCTTCTCCGATGTTTCTTCCGCTTAGGAGGATTGTTATCTATGATATTAGGGCCAGATGCCATGTTGTTTTTTCTATCCCTCAATTATTCAAATTCTCAAGTTCTCATTCCGTCACTTTCCGATACTTGCCTTCAATCAAGAGCATGCCGGGAAGGACTTCACCTCCTGCGGTCTTCTTGAAAGTCGTTGCTTGCAACTCCGAGCCTTCAGACTTTTCGGTTACGGCGTTGTAGCGATTGTCCCATATCTTGTCTTTTTTAGGCTGAAGAGATGCTACATATTTATATTTGGTGCGGTTGGTTTCAGGGTCAACTATGCGTTGCACCACTTGAAAACGGGACCTCTCCGTGATGCCTTCTTTCATGCCAATTTTGGCGGTATAGCCCGATATTCGTCCCTTGTCATCGGTTACAATTTCATACACCGGAGTCTTCACTTTGAAGTCCTCGTATGCCAATTGCAGGGCGGCAATGTTTTTATCAACAGAGCGTGTGCAGACCATTTTCACCAACTCGGGTCGCTCATACGAACCTTTGATGACGCTTTTCCCGTCGTACTCATATTCGTGTGCCACATACTTCAGGCGGAAAGTGTTGTCATCCATCAAGAAGCCCATCATCTTGTCATAATCGGGAACGGGCGTATAATAGTTATTGTAGAAAATGGCGGCAATACTATCGTTCCACTCTAACTGATACAGATAGGAATGTGTCTTCACGGTAAATCCGGTGAAACTATCGGCAATATCACCCCCGAGTTGAGCAATCTGGCTACCACTTTTGTTGCCCGTGAAGGCATCAAGGATACCGCCAAACACATTCAGCACAGCTTTTGCCACAGCAGCTTTTTCTTCGGCAGTAACATAGGTGATATCGGAAATAAGCACAAAGGTGTTGCCAATCAGTTCTTCTCCTGCGTCTGACAATGTGGCGAGCCCTCGGGCGGTTTGAATGGCTTTGTTGACATCCAATTCGGAAGCGTTGTACTGCCCGCGCTGCTGAATCAAGTTCATTGAGAAGTGTGCAGTGTTGATGTCAAAGTTATCAGGGTCAATCTCCAGCCCGAACCACTTTGCCACCATCATTTTTGCAATCTCTTGTTGGTTGAGAATCTTCTCCAACATGGCGGCATTTTTGCGTATATCCGCTGCGTTGAGGACCTTACCGTATTCTGCTTTTATCAGTCCGTGGGAAGTGCGTTTGACATTTTCTATACTATCGTTGTCTATGGCAAAGAAACCGATATTGTGGTCATCATACTTATCCGATTTCGGTTTCTCCATAAAGGCTTCATATATCTCCACACCAAACTCGTCTTCGCTATGATATATCATCATTTCGGCAAGCGAGTTGCGTTTGTATTCCCGCAACTCACCTGTTGATTGTGCATACATAACGGAGACTACAGATGCACACAATAGTAACAGACTTGTTTTACGCATCTTCCGAGTCCACTCTGTTTAGCGTATGAAGCCGATATTGGTTGTGGTGGGCTGTTGACCTTGCCCATATGCCACGCCCACATCACGCCACGAATGTATGCGCGCAAGTTCCAAATCTACGCCGTCTTGATAACGCTTCATCTCAAAATGCCAATCGTCAAGCACTTTCCCTTTAATTTCAGCATAAAGGGCTTCGGCTTCGGCATAGCATTTAGCCTCAGGATATATCAATCCGAGATACTGCCCTGCTTCTTCGGCAGCTTTTGAGTTCTGACCGCTCACCCATGCCATTTTGGCGGCAGCAAGATTTACATCACAGAGATAATCAACATATTCCTGATATATCTCATTTCCGACAGCGATAGCGTCTGCATAGCGGTCGCATTCGGACGGAATGGTCTGAACCAGGAACAACGCCTGCTCATAGTCATGCTGCTTGGCAAGCGCACGCGCTTTCAGTATAATCTTATCCGCCTGCTCGTTGTAGTATTTGATAATCTTCACTCTTCCTTCTTCCACAAACTTGGTCAGTGCCGGCGAATTGAGGTTAATCTTCTTGATGGCATCCATATAACTCTTGGCATCGCTCGTACCCACACCTTTGGCGGTAACCGATGCGGTGGAGAATATGATTTGATTATAATAGTCGGCAATATAGAATGTGAAGTCCATAGTTTCTGCAATCTGCATTGGAGGACCGGGGAGAACATCTTTTGTCAGAGGGGTAGCCCGGGCAGTAATGAAAAACTGACCTAAATAGTCCATTGAGGCTATGCCGTTTTTGGTGAGTAAGGCGTTCAACTTGTTTTCTACTTGCAGTTTGGCAGTTGCGGGGAAGGGTTCTACCATCTCTTCCACCACCACCTTCAGGGCCAGATTGTGCCCGTCGTTGTTGCTCTGCGCGAATACGCTGATTGACATCAATGCTGCGATTGATATGATTGCTATTTTTTTCATATTCTCAAATTCAATTATTCGATTGTTCACTTCTCCAGTTCTGCTGTTCCTCATTCCTTATTTTTCTCCGAGGACGAGTATTGTTTTACCCAAACCGCGGTTCATCACTTTTACGGGGATGTTGTAAGGTTCTTTTCTAAGTACATTCCGCAGTTGCCGTGCCCATGCCTCGGTGTCCATAGCCACGCCCTTGGCATTGTATAGCGGTATGCGAACTTGTTCGTATGAGGCATAATATTCAGAAGAGCCCAATTTGGAGAAGCGACCTTCCACGGTGTTCTCTGCCAACCATGCATCTATGATTTCTATGAGTTCATCGCCATCAAACTCGCTTTCGAGGTCAATGCCTGCCTCGTTGTCTTGAAATACACGAATATCAAGGGCTACTTCTCTTCCGTTTTGGAAGAGATCGTCGAAGTAGGATTGCAGGCGATTGTTGAAGTTGTCGATATTGGCCACGACCGCTTCCTCCAGCAGTACGGCTATGTCTGCCGAGAAAGAGGGTTGGCTGGCTCCGTTAGCACCACCGATACTTTTACCTGTATAGGCATCCTTGCCCTCCATTATGTAAGTGAGGGTGCGCTTTGGTCCTTGTTCTCTAACATCCCAACTGAGGTCAATTACAATATCTGCTTTTGCGGTACGCAGTAGGCGGTCAACCGGTGTTTCCGCCATTTCATTGCCGTTTTTGCTGGTCACCAGATTCTGCTCAGCATTTTGCTGACGAATCAACTTTATTTGTGCCTCAAGGTCTTTAAGCGGGAACCCTCGGTCAGCCATCAAGTCATTGATTTTGGCTATCGCCAGTTTCAAGTCCATATCATTCTGCAATGCCTGTTCATAGTCAGGAATTGTCTGCTTTACGCCTTGATTGTCGATTATCTGTACATAACCATTTTGATTGCACCAGATGTCGCTTGGTACTACCATCAATGTCGGTTTTTTTGCCTGTGCAAACAGCATGGTTGCACTCAGCAACCCGATGCATATAAACAAATATTTCTTCATAAGGGTCTATTTTAGAATGTTATCGTCTATCAGTTTTTGTTTCAACTGGCTGCGATATACGCACACCGTAACCTGCGCAATGGTTTGTGCATCGGTTTTTGAATAGTTGGAAGAGAGTACACGTTTCTCTTTCAAAGAGCAGTATTTTTCAAACTCCCCTTTGTCTGCAAAAAACGCATTGAAATAGTCTTCGTATTTCTGTTTGGCATTAAGTTCCATCAAAAGCGGACGCAATACTCCGGAAGTAGATGCCATAGTACCACTCTCTACTTGTATCTCATTAAATACTACATCATATACTGCCTGTTTGCGGGCTTGCTCGTATGCATCGGCTGCATTGCGGGCACGTCCCCAGGCACGAATAGTATAAGAACCGTCTAATTCGGTGCCGATTACCTTGCTTTTGTAGTCATAGTAGGCTTGTGAACGGCGACTGCCACAACCTGCCAGTATCAGGCTTGTCAGTAATAGTGCCACTATTGTCAGTCTATTTGTTTTCATAACATTTGTTCATTTATCCATATATTTTTCTCTTTCTTTATTAGAAGCCCGAGCCCAATCCTTTAATCACTCCCGCTTCCTCAAGGGCGCGCCGCAACTCATCTTTTTTGACACTCACAATCACCCCCACTTTATATTCTTTTCCTACTTTTACAATGTCTTGGGCGGTGTCGGTGAGCGAGACATACTTATAGTACTCTCCATTGTCGCTGAAGAATGTTTTGAAGTAGGCTTCATACTCCATTTCTACTCCGGCATTGCGTGCCAGAGGGCGCTGTGCTACACATCCATGTTCGCCGGTGTAGCCCTTAAAGATAACACCGTGAACAGCATTCTTCTTGCATTGTTCGGCAGCTACTGCCGCTTTTTTTGAATATGTCCATACTTTAATTAGATAGGTGCCTTGTATGCCGTTGCCGGCGCACTCAATCTCATAGCGAAAACGCTCTGTGTCCTTGTCTGCTTTCTTCTTTGCACCTGCAAATACAGGCATGCAGAGCAATAATGAAAGACCAATCAGTAATACTTCTCGTTTCATATAATTAATTTTTTTGTATATATATAATCAATGATAGTCTGACTACTTGTTTTCCTGACAACTATCCGACCGCAAAGATAAGTTTTTTTTTCATTCTGACAAAATAAAATACTAACCCGATAGCGGAATCAGACCGGTGCATATTTGATTCTTTCTATCAGTTTATTATTACAACTGACCCTGTAATTAGTATTGTGTGGTCTGCTGAATCACTAATAAATCACTAATAAATCACTAACGAATCACTAATGAATCACTAATGAATCACTAAAGATTTATTGCTGTTATGTTGCTGCCAATCGGCAGCATGGGTACGACATTTTTTTATTCCGCCAACGGGTGACTATCGATAACAACCCCCGTTTTGATGCGGTTGTTATGAAAGCAGGTCACATTCGTTTGCGAAGTTTATAAAAATTGTTTACATTTGCAGAGTTTTTAGAAGTTCCTTTATATTAACTTAACGCAACAAATACTTGTCAAACTATGCGTAACCGTTTCTTTTTGTCAGTAACATTGGTAATGACCTTTGCGCTATCCGCTATGGCGGACGATTTTGAACTCATGCGGCAGCACTTGCGCGAGCGTATTGTGCTCGGCGAAACGACCACTACTCTTAGCGACCCTCAGATGAAAGAGTATGTGACAAATTTGAACAAGCGTGCTATTTCTTATCGCCAGACAATGCGTAAAGACACTACAGTATTGTGGAATGACCTGAAGGAACTGCATAATGTGCCCGCTTACACACCTGTGCATCTTAATTCCTCCTATTCCCGCTTGCTTGAGATGTCAAGGGCCTGGGCCTACCCAGGAGGCACACTCTATCAAGATGAGACACTGTTAGCCGACATCCGCTTCGGACTGGACCTATTGTATAAAGAAGGGTATAACAAGAAGACAGAAAAGATAGGCAGTTGGTGGGAATGGCGTATCGGAATTCCGTGGTCGTATGCACATATTGTGAGTATTTTATATGAACAACTCACGCCTGAGGAGATAGCGCACTATGAAGAAGGCGTTGCTCATTTTATCCGCTCGTTTACCAAAAACGGCGACCTCACATGGGCGAACAAGGCTTCTATCTGTCGCAACCTGCTCTTGATGGGTATTCTTACAAATAGCAAGCAGGATTTGCAAGACGCAATGTACTATTGTGTTTCTGCCTTTTGTGACAAGACAACCCCCTCGCAAAGGATGTCTGCCATCAAACGGCAAGACGGCTATGTCAGCAGACAGAAATATCTGAGGAATGTGAGCCTGCTTGCAAATAAAGAAGGGCTTTATCAAGACGGCACATTCATTCAACACAATTGCATTCCTTATATCGGGACTTATGGTTTAGAGATTATTCAGATGGCGGGCTACTTGTGTCAATTGTTGGAGGGCACTCAATATTCTATTCCGCAGGAAATAGCGGATGTATTGCCAATCTGGATTAACAAGACTTATCTCCCCTCGATCTATCACGGAGAAATGTTGCTAATGCTCATGGGGCGTGCCAATGCTTCCGACCCTTATAACAATGCCAGAATGGTTGCACTCAGTATTATTGATGCTGCCGATTTGATAGTCGACTCTGTCAGCCGTCAGGAGACTTTGACGACGGCGGCAAATATAGTAGCATACAACGAACATTACAGCAATCCGTATTCGGGTTTGAACCCATTGCCGGTATATAAACCGGTGGTAGACAAGGCGCTCCGCTTGGCATCCGAGCAATCCGGCGATATCCCCTTCTCCGTTGTTTGGGCGGCGGGCGACCGAGTTATCCACCAAACCGACCGTTGGAGGGTTGCCCTTAGTATGTCAAGCAACAGAATCGGCAAATATGAATCATTCCTCACTGCCACTGCCAAGCAGAACAATACGGGTTGGTACACAAGCGACGGAATGACTTATCTGTACCTTCCCACAGATGCCAAGCAGTATTATCAGTATATGCTCAATATCAACCCCTATCGTGTTCCGGGTACCACTGTTGACATGATAGAGCGCAAGGAAGAGGCTACCACACAGCCCATGTATGGCAATCCGGCCGGAGCGCCGAAGAATGCCCGTGCAGGGGGGGCCAAACAAGGGATGGTAAGTTCGGCAATGATGCAACTTCTGGGCGGAGCAAGCAATCTGACAGCAAAGAAGTCGTGGTTTTTCTTTGATAACGAAGTGGTATGTCTGGGTGCTGATATCAACCTTGATGCAGACCGTGAGGTGATAACCACAGTGGAAAACCGCCGATTTAAGCATCCGCTTGTGCTGTCTGATGGCAAAACTTTGCAACAATTCAACAATCAGGTATCTCAGCAACAGGCTGATTGGGCCTGCTTAGAGACTATCGGCGGTTACTATTTCCCTGAAGGTGCTACGCTGAATGTAAATCAGACCGACAATGGGAATACAGAAATCTGGTTCACACATGGCAATGCCCCCCAACAAGCGCACTATGCCTACTATCTGTTGCCGGCTATGAACACCGCACAAGTAAAAGAATATGCAGCAGCACCGGCGGTTACCATACTGGCCAATACCTCGCAGTTGCAGGCGGTGGAGCATAAGGAGAAAAGCATCCTCGCAGTCAACTTCTGGACAGCCAACACTCTTGCTGTGGATGACTTGGCACTTACTTCCGACGGAGTGGCTGCCGTGATACTCAAGCAGGAAGGCAATTCTCTAACGCTGAGCGTTGCCGACCCCACATGGGACTTGCGCAAACAGACACTTACGCTGAATGGCGTTTATCAGTTGGCAGAGGCGGATCCTATCGGGAATGTAAAAGTGAAAGTGAAGGGTGAAAATACCATTGTCACAATCAATCAGGACAATCGGTTAGGCATGACGCAGCAGATAGTGTTGACTCGCTGACGGCTTTTAGTGCCTGACGCAGTCGTTCTTGCGGTTCGATGCCTGTAATGATGGCATAGGGTAGGTGTGTATATTCCACTTCCTGTAGGTAGATATTATAGAGTTCCTGCCGTTCGTGAGGGTGCTCCCGTACAGGGTCTTCCACAAAAGGCAATACCGGCGGACATAGCAGGTACAAATCAATGGGATTGGAAAAAGGTAAGAGTGCATCTGCGATCCACTGCGGACAATGCCCGTATTTGTATTGCAGCCACACCTTGGTTATAATAAGGTCGGTATCGAACACAACAAAACCTGCCCCTCTTTCTTGCAGTTGAGATTGTTGAATGCGGGCAATATGCAGGACATCCAAATAGTTGTATGGTCGGCGGAGTTGCTCTATATAGTGTCTCGCATATTCTTCTACATACCGACCGTTTAAAGCAGTGGCAAGAGCATTTCCCAAAGTGCTCTTGCCACTGCTTTCGGGACCTATGATGGCTATATTCATTTGCTTCTTACGGAATTAAGCAAGTCCATAAATACCTCTATCTGTTTTTGGTGATGCCCCGGCAAAATAAGATGATGATTCCCGATGGGGTTTTTCAAAAAGTAATCGCCGATGCCGGGGGCCTGCACCACAATCTGTGTGCGGCAGAGGTCCTGTTCATACTGATTGCGTTCAATCACAGCATCTTTAGCAAAAAACCTTGCGAGGTCGCCACTCACTTTCGCAATGGTAACTGCACTTTCAGGAAGTTCTCCATGCACGGCAACCCCTAAACCCGACTCAAAGTGCGTATCCCATTGATAATTGCGTATCATATTGAAAGGCACCGTGCAATGGGCAAACAACAATTCTCCAGTTGCGGGATTGATGCGGGCAGGATTGGCCTGAAAGCCGGTAATATTCGTCAGTTGCTTGGATATCATCATCGTCAGCAGTGCCGGTATATCGCCTTCACAAGCCGAAGGAATGCCTTCGTCGTTGAGTAATGCAAGTGCCAAACAACCTGTGTTTTTGACGGTGGAGAGCAAGTCAAAGCAGCGTAGCGTCAGTGCCGACAAGTGATACTTATCAATCAAACGCTTTAGTGCCCCGTAAATCTCCAATGCCCCAACAAAATAATCAGAAGGACAGGTTTTGATACGTCGGGGGGCGTCTATCGGGTATTCACGCTTCTTAATCTCCTTTAACAACTCGTCCATCGGGATGTCCACCAATTCTATGCCGACCTTCTGCTTTAGCAGGTTATAATCGGTATTGCTGGCTATCAGCCAGTCAGATGGATGACCAATGACGCCTGCGCGTTGTCCTTGGAGTTTCCGGATTGCTGCGTGCGCATTGGCAAGCATGCGAATGCGTTCAGTCACATCTGTCGTGTCGCCATGCAATATCTCGCCTTGAGCCTGCCGGTTACGTAGCCATGACAATATCTCCATAGAAGCGGCGAGCGAGTTGCTTTTGCCGGATGTAAGCAGATAGACGGGTCCTTCGGGGTGCGCTGACTCATACCACTGCCGGAATAACCCTTCCGTACCACCGGTGCGGATATACAAAAGATCAAGGTCAGCTTTGCCGTATTCTTGGTAGTCAGTGTCCAACAAGTTCAACCGGACATCATTGGGAAGCGCTGCACAGAGTTCTTTCAGAAAAGACTGCGTAGCCTTAGTAACTGACGTATGATTGTGTATGGGTGAAGTGAAAGTAAAAAGATTGACAATCATAGTAAAAAACTTCTTACATCTTAAACATAAAGGGGTATTAGAATTTGTTGTTTATGTTCAATATATTTTAAGCGGATTTTGGCTTGAGAAAGGGCACTCGGAATTCCCCCGAAAAACTTGTTCGAATGGGGTGGTGGTGCGGGCATTGTAGCCGACCGAAAATTAAAAAATGCCCCAATAGATGAACATAAGCATAAATAGGATTCCGAAAATAAACATTAATAATTCATATTAATAGGTCTGCTTTCCGATTAGGGTTACACCGTCATAATCTCTTTTTCTTTCTTGGCATACACCTCGTCAATTTGCTTGATGTATTTGTCGTGAATCTGCTGAACCTCGTTTTCCGCATCTTTCTCATTGTCTTCCGAGAGACCTTCTTTTATCTGCTTTTTGAGGGTCTCAATAGCATCGCGCCGAGCCGTGCGTACACTCACTTTGGCATTCTCCGCTTCCGCTTTGCATTGCTTAGCAAGTTCTTTACGCCGTTCTTCTGTCAACGGGGGAATACTCAAGCGAATCACCTCTCCGTTGTTGGAAGGGGCGAGTCCGATGTTGGAATTGATGATAGCACGCTCTATGTCAGAGATAATCTTCTTTTCCCACGGCTGTATGGTGATGGTGCGTGCATCCGGAGTCAGAATTGTTGCTACATTGGCAAGCGGAGTGAGCGAACCATAGTAGTCAATACGGATAGCATCCAGCAATTTTGTACTTGCCTTGCCTGCACGGATATGGGCAAGGGCATCGTCAAGGTACATAACGGCAGCCTGCATCATCTCTTCAGCATCTGCCTTAACTTGTTTAGGGTCAAGCATATTAGTATTGTTTAGTATTATTGTGTGTTGTTTGGAGTTGTTCAGGGTTGTACTATTGTGCCGATGTCTTCGCCTTCAATCATGCGGAGCAGGTTGCCCGGTGTATCCATGTTGAAGACATAGATCGGCATACGATTGTCCTTCGCAAGGGCGATGGCCGTAAGATCCATTACGCGCAGATTGCGGCTGAGAACCTCATCGTAGGTGATTTCTTTGAACTTGCGAGCCTCAGGGTCTTTCTCAGGGTCGGCGGTGTAGATGCCGTCCACGCGAGTTCCCTTCAGCATCACATCAGCCTCTATCTCAATGGCACGCAGTACGGATGCCGTGTCTGTGGTGAAATAAGGGTTGCCGGTTCCGCCGGCGATGATGACGATGTTACCTTTCCCAAGCAGGCGGAGTGCTTTGTCTTTTTGGAAGAGTTCGCCCACAGGCTCCATGCGTATGGATGTCAGTACGCGCGCCTTCTGACCGATTGCATTGAGTGCAGACTGCAAGGCAAGCGAGTTGATGACGGTTGCAAGCATTCCCATCTGGTCGCCTTTCACACGGTCAAACCCTTTCTTGTTACCACTCAGACCGCGGAATATGTTGCCGCCGCCGATAACGATACCAATCTCAATACCACGGTCGGCTATTGCCTTTATCTGTTGTGCGTATTCAGCAAGATGCTGCTCGTCAATGCCAAATCCTTTTTCGCCGGCGAGACTCTCGCCGCTCAGTTTTAGTAAAATCCGATGAAACATATACTGATTCTTTATTTTGTTAATTTCTTTTTGTCAACACTCTTTCATCTAATCTATTATACTCTTTTATGTCCCCATTCCTGCTTGCTGAAGAGTATCTGACAAACCCATAAAAACGGGTCATCGTATCTTGTTGAATTTCAATAGGGGTCTTGTGTTCTTCTAAAAAACTAAATGAAGTTTGATAGCAGATTCGCTCATTCTTGTTGATACCAACCGGCATACATGGCATAGTTGTGGGCTATTTTCCGATTGATTTCTGCAGTTTGTGCAGGGTCCGCCTTTTTGATAAACTTAGCCGGAACACCGCCCCATATCTCATACGGACCAATTTTTGTTCCTTTCAATACCAAGGCTCCTGCAGCCACGATAGCGCCTTCCCCTACTTCTGCATCGTCAAGCAGCGTACTACCCATACCAATAAGAGCGTAATCACGAACATGTGCACCATGGATGGTTACATTATGACCGATGCTGACATAGTCGCCTATCTCTATAGTGGATTTTTGGTAGAGTGTATGAAGCACACTTCCGTCTTGGATATTCACATGATTACCAATGCGTATAGAGTTGACATCACCACGCAATACTGCGTTGAACCAAATGCTGCAACCGTCACCTATCACAGTGTCACCCACTATCGTGGCGTTCTCTGCCAGAAAGCAGTCATTGCCAATTTGAGGTGTAAAGCCGCGAACAGATTTTATGAGTGCCATAACCAATTAAAGACCTAATAAAGTATATTCGGGTACAAAGATACAATAAATAATGGAAAGAGAAAAGTGAAAAATTCAAGTTGGTTCAGGATGGGCAATATATGGGTACATCACAAGTTCTGAATCACCCAATAATCACCCAATAATCACCCAATAATCACCCAAAACCGGTAGGGAAAAGCGATGTATTGTATGACTGCTTCCGCAGAGTAGATGAGGTAGTCGTTTCAGGGAATGGTGATGCGTTCGAAGGTGTTGATTACGGCTTTGTCGTATGGTCGTTGGACGCGGACATAGTTTTCGGTGAATCCCGCCATCATATCGCCTTCCCGCTTTGCCTCCCACAATACAACAGCCTCACGCCCTTGTTGCTGCTTATAGAAAGCGGTCAGTTTCTGTCCGGAAAGCCGGTGCATGATGTCGCTGCGGTGTTTGCGCTCTTTGGCAGACACAACCACAAGCGGCATCTGCAGCATGTGTGTGCCTTCGCGTTCAGAATAGGTGAATACATGCAACTGACTGACAGGAAGACTCTCAACAAAACGCACATAATCTTCGAAGTACTCTTCCGTTTCACCACGCACTCCGACCATACAATCCACACCGATAAAAGCATGTGGCATAAGGCGGCGTATGTGTGTCACCCGCTCGGCAAACAGTTCGCGCGTGTAGCGTCGGTGCATAATCTGCAACACCTCGTTGCTGCCGCTTTGAAGCGGTATGTGGAAATGGGGGGCAAAATGGTTGCTGCAGGCAACAAACTCAATAATCTCATCCGTAAGCAAGTTGGGCTCACAAGAAGATATCCGTACTCTGAACTCACCTTCAACAACGTCTATAGCTTTCAGCAGGTCGATAAAACTCTCACCTGTGCTCTTGCCGAAATCTCCTATGTTGACACCGGTAAGCACAATCTCCTTTGCTCCTTCGGACAAAGTCTGCCGTACTTGTCGTAGGATGTCCTCGATGCTCCCGTTGCGGCTTCTGCCGCGTGCATAAGGAATGGTGCAATAGGTGCAGAAATAGTCGCAGCCGTCTTGTACTTTTAAGAAACAGCGAGTACGGTCATCTTTAGAATAGGCAGACTGAAATGCCTTTATGTTGTTGTGAGCAGTAGTAAGTATGGCAGGGTGTGCCTTCTCCAGATTGTCAACCAATAGAGGAATATCCGCCTTCTCGTTGCTTCCGACTACGATGTCAACTCCTTCAATATTGCTGACTTCCTGCGGTTTGAGTTGTGCGTAGCAACCTGTGACAATGAGTGTGGCGTGCGGGTTCTGGCGACGAATACGATGTATAGCCTGCCGCCCTTTATGGTCGGCTGCATCTGTTACAGAGCAAGTGTTGATAATGCAAATGTCGGCTTCTTCGCCGGTATGCACTTTGGTGTGTCCCCGCGAAAGGAGTTCTTTGCCGAGGGCAGAAGTCTCTGCAAAATTCAGTTTGCAACCTAAAGTATGAAAAGCTATCTTCATGGTTTTCTACTTGTGAGCACAAAGGTAATGCTTTTTGTCGAATAGGACAAACGAAAACGGCTGTCCGCAATCGGTCAGCCGTTCACTATTTTCTCCAATCTTCAATATGTGATTGCTTAGCCGAGGAAAGAAAGCAACAGGCCTGCGGCCACCGCGCTTCCGATAACGCCTGCCACATTGGGTCCCATGGCGTGCATAAGCAAGAAGTTGCTCGGGTTTTCCTCTTGTCCCACTTGTTGGCTGACGCGTGCTGCCATAGGCACGGCACTGACTCCTGCGGAACCAATGAGCGGATTGATTTTCTCTTTGGAGAATACATTCATCAGTTTTGCGAGCAATACACCGCCTGCACTACCGCAACTGAATGCGACAATACCCATGATGAGAATCATGATAGTCTGCCAGTTGAGGAAAGAGGCTCCTGTTGCCGTTGCACCTACTGACAAGCCAAGGAAGATAACCACGATGTTCATCAACTCGTTTTGTGCCGTCTTGCTTAACCGGTCTACTACGCCACACTCTTTCATCAAGTTGCCCAGCATCAGACATCCGATAAGAGGGGCTGCATCCGGCAGCATGAGTGCTACAACGGTGGTAACCATAATCGGGAAGACAATCTTCTCGGTCTTGCTTACAGAGCGCAACTGCTTCATCTTGATGGCACGCTCCTTTTTCGTTGTCAGTGCGCGCATGATAGGCGGCTGAATGACAGGAACGAGGGCCATGTAGGAGTAAGCTGCAATAGCAATCGGGCCCAGCAATTCCGGCGCTAATTTGGATGTGAGGAATATGCTGGTCGGCCCATCTGCGCCACCTATGATGGCAATGCTTCCTGCTTGTGCTTCAGTGAAACTGATAGCGTCAATGCCTGTCAGAGAAAAGGCATTGGCACAAAGGAATGTAAGGAATATGCCTATTTGTGCTGCCGCACCTAAAAGCAGACTCTTTGGGTTGGCAATCAGAGGTCCGAAGTCGGTCATCGCACCTACACCTACAAATATAAGGCAGGGATAGACTCCGGCTTTCACACCGATATAGAGTACATCCAGCAAACCTCCCTCTTTCAGGATTGCGCCATAACTATGATAGGCAGGACTTGACGGGTCAAGGAACTCCGACCAGAGTTCGCTGTGGAACATACCGCTACCCGGAAGGTTGGTGAGCAACATACCAAAAGCGATAGGCAATAGCAGAAGTGGTTCATATTGTTTTTTGATAGCCAAATAGAGCAAGAAGAAAGAGATGAGAAGCATAATGAGTTGACGCCAGTCACCCGATTCTTCTTTGCCATCAAACATACGGACAATTCCCATGGTCTTGAAGAAGTCTGCCACTTCGGTCCATACATTTTCCTTCTCAACCGCTTCCTCACAGACTGCCGGTCCGGCATCGGGTGCGAAGTCGTCTTCTATGATGGTTTCCGTTGCAGTGCCATCCTCTTGTTCGATGAGAACAATTTCTTCCGTGCCGACTTCTTCTCCCACCGAAGATAGAGACACTGTAAAGAGAAGTGTCAGGGTGAGAAACAAATATTTGATTGTTTTCATGCGAAAGGTGTTAAGATGTTTAACCTAAAACGAGCAGCAGGTCTTCCTGCATTACATTCTGTCCTGCACTGACACAGATTTGCTTCACAACACCATCCTGTTCTGCCATGACGGCATTCTCCATTTTCATGGACTCTAATGTGAGCAATGTGTCGCCTTTCTTTACGGCTTGACCTTCAGTCACGAGCACTTTAATGACGGATCCGGGAAGAGGCGAAGTAACTTTCAGACCTGCAGCGGGTGCGGCAGCCGTTTTGGGGGTTTCTGCTTTGGGAACCGGTGCGGGTTGGGGAGTTACAGTTTTAGGAGCGGCAGGAGCGGGTTGAGGGGCAGCTGCGACGGCCGCAGTCTCAATCTCCAACAACTTGTCGTCCTGCATCACATTCTTTCCGGGTTCTGCATAAACGGTTTTCACCGTACCTGCGACTTCCGCTTTGATGCTATTCTCCATCTTCATACTCTCCATAGTGAGCAATTCGTCACCCACATTCACTTTGTCGCCCGCTTTTACCTTCACCTTCACAATGCTGCCCGGTAGCGGTGATTTGACTACTTGCGTTCCTTGCGCCTGCTGTGCCTGACTTACCACTTGCTGCACTGTACGGCGAGGAGCGGCGGCAGGTGTTTCCTCTTTCTCAATCTCTACTTGGAAAGTAGTGCCGTTGACGGTTACTTCTGCAAGATTCTGACCTATTTCGTTGACGGTTGTGGAGTATTCATGACCGTCAATAACAAATTTGAATTCTTTCATGTTAGTTTCTGTGTAAATTGTTCATACCGTAGAGTTTACTATTCCATGGAGAGTATTTGCGCTCTACTTTTTTGATGGTTACCTGGGTCGGCTCCTCATCATGGATGCCGTTGTAATACAGATGCAGTGCCATTGCAATGGCGGCTGTGGCGTTGCCTGTGAGTGTGATGCTCTCGGAATTCTCTTTGCGTGGAGCACCCACTGCTTCATGCACTTCTTGCGGTTTCTCCACTTTCACGCGCGGACGCATGATGAAACCGAAAAGTTTGAGTACATAAATCAGTACTACCAGCAGGAGAAATACCAAGCCGAAGCCCAGCAATGTTACCATCCATATATGTCCCCAATTGGCTGCAAGTATCATAATTACAATGGGATATTAGAGTGTTTTTTGAGTGGATTGGTCAGGCGTTTTGTTTGCAGCATCTCGAAGGCTCGGATGATGCGTGCACGCGTGTTGCGCGGCTCTATCACATCATCGATATAGCCACGATTGGCTGCTTGATAGGGGGAAGCAAATTTGTCTTTGTATTCCGTCTCTTTCTCCGCTATAAATTTCTTCTTTTCTTCGGGGTCCTCGATGGCCTTGATGGCTTTAGCCTGAAGCACACCCACAGCCCCGCTGGCACCCATCACGGCAATCTCTGCATTGGGCCATGCGTAGCACATGTCGCCGCGCAGTTGTTTGCAGGACATCACAATATGGCTTCCGCCATAACTTTTGCGAACGGTAATGGTTACTTTGGGCACGGTGGCTTCACCGTATGCGAACATCAGTTTGGCTCCGTGGTCGATGATACCGGCATACTCCTGCCCTGTTCCGCAGAGGAATCCGGGGACATCCACGAGTGTGAGTATTTGAATGTTGAAGGCATCGCAGAAGCGTACGAAGCGGGCTGCCTTGCGGCTGGCGTCGCAATCCAGTACTCCTGCAAGCCAGTTGGGTTGGTTAGCGATGATACCCGTTGACCGACCATTAAAACGAGCAAAACCGCAGATGATATTCTTGGCATAGTCCTTCTGTACCTCCATGAAGTCGCCGTTATCTACGATGGTGTAGATGATGTCCTTCATGTTGTATGGTTTGTTGGGATCATCGGGAACGATGTCGTTCAAGCTGTCTTCTATGCGTGCGGGGTCATCGGTGCATTCAAAGAGCGGTGCCTCTTCCATGTTGTTTTGTGGAATGAAAGATATCAAACGGCGAATTTCCTGCATTGCTTCATCTTCGGTGGTTGCCACGAAATGCGTTACACCAGACTTGGTGGCGTGCACTTTGGCACCACCGAGTTGTTCTACGGTAACATCTTCGCCGGTAACTGATTTCACCACCTTCGGACCGGTGATGAACATGTAGGAGTTCTGCTCTGTCATCATGATGAAGTCGGTGAGGGCAGGGGAGTAAACGGCACCTCCGGCACACGGACCAAAGATAACGCTTATTTGTGGTACTACGCCGGACGCCAAGATGTTGCGTTCAAATATTTCGGCATATCCTGCGAGTGCACATGCTCCTTCCTGAATACGGGCTCCTCCTGAGTCATTCAGACCGATGATGGGGGCACCCAACTTCATTGCCATATCCATTACATGGCATATTTTCTGTGCCATTGTTTCGGAAAGGGAGCCGCCGATAACAGTAGCGTCTTGTGCGAAGACGAATACCAAGCGGCCGTCTATTGTACCCGATCCGCAGGCAACGCCATCTCCGAGGAACACTTTTTTCTCCATTCCGAAGTCGGTGCAACGATGTGTGAGAAACATATCCACCTCTTCAAAAGAGCCTTCGTCCAACAGCATGTTGATACGCTCGCGGGCAGTATAGCTGCCTTTGGCATGATGTTTTTCTACAGCCGCTTCACCGCCTCCTGCATTTGCTTTGGCACGGCTTTCTATGAGTTTTTGTAATTTTGCTGAATCCATATTCTGTATGATTTGGAATTTAGATTACTTGGGTTGTTGACAGATTTCGGTTAGCACGCTGCAAGTGGATTTGGGATGAAGGAAAGCAATCATCAGGTTCTCGGCGCCCTTGCGCGGAGCCTTGTCAATGAGTTGGATGCCAGCCTCTTCGCACTCTTTAAGTGCGTCTGCCACATTCTCTACATTGAAAGCCACATGGTGCACGCCTCCGCGTCCGCCGTTTTTCTCAATGAACTTGGCGATAGTGCTTTCAGGGCTTGTGGGCTCCAACAGTTCAATTTTGGTCTGACCTACTTTGAAGAAGGCGGTTTTCACCTTTTGGTCTTCTACTACTTCGATGCTGTAGCATTTGCTGCCGGTTAAGAACTCAAAGAAAGGGATAGTGGCTTCCAATGAAGTCACTGCGATTCCGAGGTGCTCGATATGAGATGGTTTCATGATATAAAATTGTTTATGTTGTTAATATTATTGTTGTTTGCATTGCGAACTGCTCCATGTGAGGCATTGCGGAAATACTATTCACGAAAAGCGCACAAAGTTACAAAAAGTTTTGTTAACGTGCAATCGTTTTTTTTAGAATCAATCGCAAGAAAGGGCACTTGTAATTCGACCATAAAAAACTATTGTGATTTATGGGCGATTATCTGGTGAGACTTATATCTATGGCACAGACATAAACTTATTAGCTACTTATGCTCGCTTCATAATGGACGCTCCTGATTTTGAAGTGTTCTTGCCAGCTAATGTCAAATAATTTGTCGGTTTTATAAATTTGCACGCAGTAATTTAGTAGCTGATTGCAGTGGCAATACAGGTCTAATTGCTTAAAATAGGAAGTGAAGCGTTTGTATATCTTCTCACAGGAAATCGCCAAAATTTTCAACAACAGAAGACAATCAGGACGACGGCACTGGCTGTATTCGTATTCGTTTGCGGATATTAGCGGGTGTGGGTGGTTGTATGTTTCTGTTGTGGGTGTTTGGCGATACCTCTGTGAGAAATGTTCAATCTCCCACGCTTCATTGTATAAGTTTGCTATAGGGGGAGTAGCAATAATTCTTGATTGAATATGAAACGAAAAATTAAGTTTAGCCTAATTGGCACGAATGTTTTAGACGGACATTCCAAGTTAAGTAGGAACGGCTCTTATAGTGAGTTTGAACACGAATATATCACAAAAGATTATTGTGGTTATTTTCTGTGTTTTTTGTTATTGGTAGTCTTGTCCATGGGATTTATGGGATGTAATAGAACAATTAAGGAAAAATTGAGTGATATAGATTCTCTCGATCCGAATAAATGTACAAGTGTTACGATAAAAGGTTCTTATGGTGACCCTGCTTTTGCTAGAGAAAAGAATGATAATCTTAAATTAGTAAGAATTTATGATTCTTCTGATAATCTTGTAGGTCAAGGTTCATTATGTGGAACATACCTTGTTCCATATTATGGATATATTCACATTGAATGGTATAGTGGCGATTATAAAGATAAAGAAAATGTATGTTCTGATGATGTAAGTGTGGGAACGCTTAATAAATTATGTATAGTATTTAGAACTTTAGGTTCTGATTATGGTAATCCATGTCTGCCATTAGAAGTAACAACCAATTATTAATTTGGTTGGAAAAAAACATCGTATTTTTCGTCCAAATACGATGCTTTTGTCTTATTCATAAAACAAAGGAACAAAAATCGGACTACCAAAGCTACAATAGATTTGCCATATAAATGGGAAGATATGTAGTAGTGTTATCGGTTTGATAGTCTTTAGTGTAGAGTAAGAAGCGTTCACCGATGCGCTCGTGAAACTTAAGACAAAAGGCATCCAATGATTTATGTGCCTTGTAACCTGAGGATTTGACCTCTATCGGTATGAGTTTGTATCCACGCGAAAGAAGAAAATCAACCTCGTAATTATGATTATTGCCATCGGGAAACGTATAATAGAATAGTTCGTTGCCGGCAGTGCGAAGCATCTGCGCCACGAGATTCTCATATACAAAGCCGAGGTTGACAGATAATTTATCACTTAATAGTTTGTTATAAATAATATTGTCTGTACTATCTCTATCCATAAACGCTAATGTGATAAATAGTCCTGTGTCACCCATAAACATCTTGTATTTATTAGGTTCTTTGCTAAGTGCCATTCCTACATTCGGGTCATTGGCTTGATATGCCATATTGATGACCAAACTATCTTCCATATCTGCAATGATAGTATCTAACATAGCGGAGGCGCGTTTGTCAGTTGTGGTGGCAATTTTCAGTGAGGATGCGTGTGATGTCAGTTGTGATGGTATATTACGGAAAATTCGAGAGGCTGTACCGGTTGTGTCTATTTTACGAAAATCATCATCATATAGTTCAAGTATCTTGCGCTTTACTATATCCACTTGTCGCAAATTATTAGTAGTGATGTATTCGTAAACAGCTTGTGGCATGCCACCAATAAGCATATATAGCCGTAAATCGCGCATCCACTTGCGATGTACGGCTTCTCCTACAGCTTTTTTCATCAGAAAAGCCTGACGGATGCCAGCGCTACTTACCTCATCACCAACTGCCCAACGAAATTCTTCATAGTCCATAGGATAAAGCCTTAATCGATGTTCTTCCGAGGGGATAACGATATTCTTTACATTGCGCTTGAGAGTAAGTAGCGAGCCTGTTTCTATGTAATCATATCTGCCATCTTTTACTAAATGCTTGATGGCTTGACGAGCGAGAGGTTGCAATTGTACTTCATCAAAAATGATAACAGACCGATGCTCGTAAAGTGTTACTTGAAAGATGTTTTGTAGGCGAAAGAAGAAATAGTTAAGGTCGTGCATATCGTTGAATAACTCATCAATCTCATCATATTTTTGCGAGAAATCAATAAGTATATACGAATCATATTCTTTCTTTGCAAACTCCTCAACGAGTGTGGATTTTCCAACCCGTCTTGCCCCTTGAATCAGTAAGGCATAACGATTCGACAGTTCTGCTTTCCAGTAAAGCATGTCGTCATATAACTTGCGTCTAAATACCATGATGAAACTATAAGTTCTTGGTTTACGGATGCAAAGGTATAATAAAGTTTTTACTCCGCAAAATGTTTTAGGGCATGAACTACATTTTTCGCAAAATGTTTGTGCCCTCAAACTACATTTCCCGCAAAATGTGAGTGCTTTTTCAGAACAATCTTGGCAGGAAGTCGATGAGGTAGTGCCGCCAATTGGTCCAAGTGTGTGCTCCGGTGGTGCTGATGTAGGTATAGGGGTAGTGGTTTTTGTCGAGCAGTGCGCGGAACTGCACATTCTCGGGGTAGAGGAAATCGTCTTGTCCGATAGCGATATAATAGAGTGCAGGGGGTGTTTTGAATTGTGTCTTCAGGTCTTTCTCCACATTCTTATATATCTTGGGTGTATTTTTGTTTGACGGGAACGAGAGTTGCGCATTGGGTGTGTTGGCGGTTTTGGGGTCGTAGGTAGTGGAGAATGCCGGTGAGAAAAGGCCGACATAGTCGAACAAGGAGTTGTAGAAATGTGAGATATGCATGGCATGATATCCTCCCATAGAGAGTCCTGCGATAGCCCGTGCATTTTTGCTTTTTTTAGCCCGGTAATGGTCTTCCGTGAAGTTGAGAATATCAAGAAAGGCCGTCTCGAAGGCGCCGCTGAGGCGCGTGTCACGGTCAGACCACTTGACTTTGCCGTCTTTTCGCTCGTCATAATAAAGAGGTGAGGCGTCTTGATACATATTGCCATTAGGGAAGACGACAATCATGGGTTTGGCTTTTTGTTGTGCGATAAGGTTGTCGAGGATTTGCGCTGCCCTACCGAGTTCGAGCCATGCCAGTTCGTCGCCTCCGCTACCGTGCAGCAGATAGAGAACGGGGTAGAAAGTGTTAGCTTCATGATATCCGGCGGGCAGATAGACAGACATCCGGCGTGTCCTGCCTCCCGTTTTATACCATACCTGCTCTACGGTGCCGTGCGCTACATGCTGTGTCTGCATGAGCGAAGCGGTGTCTCCGGCAGTGAAGAAGTAGTTGCTATAGTTCATCATGTCGCGCATCACCAAAGGATTATTCGGGTCAAGCACACGGTTGCCGTCTGCCATAAAGCAATACTGGTAGAGGTCGGAGGGTAAGGGGGGGAGAGTGATGTTGAACCCGCCTTTGCCGTTGCTCTGCATAGCATATTCAGTTCCTTCTACAAGAATAGACACTTGCTGTGCCTCTTCGTTTTGATAGACAAAAGAGGTTTGTGCGTAACTGAGAGTGAAGGTGGGGGCTACTAACAGGCAGCAAAGAAGAGGAATAAGATGTTTCATGGTTGTATGGGGCTGTTTAGATGTTTTTGTAGAGAGTTGATATCAATAGGTGTTAGTGATGACACATCCTTTCCTTCCGCCAACAGACGGCGTATTTGGGTAGATGATATGTCATATAGCGGGGCGTCGTGCAGCACTTGCATCTGCGGATAGCGTTGCTTCAAAGCCTTCATGTCGTTGCCCCTACGCGGATATACCACTATAGGATAGTTGCTCAGTATGAGTTGGTAGTCTTTCCACAAGTGAAAGACGGCCATATTGTCGGAGCCGATGATGAGTGTGAACGAGTGTTGCGGATAGGCCGCCGAAAGGGCTTTTAGTGTGATAACCGTATAGGATGGTTGCGGCAGACTGAACTCGAAGTCGGAGGCACGAAGTCCCTCAATATTTTTCAATGCCTCCTGCGTGAAACGATAGCGTAGTGTCTCGTCCCAGAGTTCAGACTTGTCCTTCAGCGGATTATTGGGACTTACCATCAGCCACACTTCATCCATATTGCACTCACGCAGCACATACTGCGCCAAGGTGATATGTCCGTAGTGGATAGGGTTGAAGGAGCCGAAGTAAAGACCGATGCGCATGGCTGTTGTTTAATGTGTGCGGTTAGAATGGTTGAGTGATGAGTTGTTTTTCCCGCAGGGTGTTATCCAATTCCTGCAATGCGTTTTGCAGGTTGTCGTTGACAATGATGCGGTCAAACAATGGTGCATCCTGCAATTCAACAGATGCTTTCTGAATGCGCTTCTCTATCATCTCTTCGCTATCAGTGCCCCGACTCACCAGACGTTTGCGCAGTTCTTCAATAGATGGCGGCATGATGAATATAGACAGGGCGTCTTTGCCGAAGATCTTTTTCAGATTCAGTCCTCCCTTCACATCCACATCAAAGATGACATGCTTTCCTGCACTCTGAATGCGCTCTATCTCGCTTTTCAGCGTACCATAGAAGTAGTCTTCATACACTTCCTGATATTCCACCAGTTTTTCGTCCAATATCAGTTGACGAAACTCTTCGGCACTGAGGAAGTAGTACTCCACACCGTGTTGCTCCGTGCCGCGGGGTTTGCGTGAAGTGGCAGAGATGGACAACTCGAAGTTGTTGTATCGGTTCAGCAGATATTGCACGAAAGTGCTCTTGCCGGAACCAGACGGGGCACAAAAGATTAGTATCATTGCTTGTTGTTCTTAGGTTTGATGTTTGTCGGTTTTTTCAATGCAATGGTCTTCGCTCTCTTTATAATACATTGAGCACTTGTTCTTTGATTTGTTCGAGGATGTCTTTCATTTTGACAACGATAATCTGCATTTCGGAGTGGTTGGATTTGCTGCCGAGTGTGTTTATTTCCCTGCCCATCTCTTGTGCGATAAATCCGAGTTTTTTGCCCACACCGCTATAGTTTTCGCTTTCCATTGTCTCAAAGAAATAGCGTATATGATTGTGTAGCCGGACTTTTTCTTCGGTGATGTCCAACTTTTCTAAATAATAGATCATCTCTTGTTCCAACCGGTTGCGGTCGGTGGCTTGCTGTCGTTCTTCAGACAATTGTTTCAGACTTTCTTCCAATCGTGCTCTGATTTTCTCGATACGTTCTTTTTCCAACGGCTCCACCTGACTGAGCAGGGAGAGTATGCCGTTGAGTTTTTCCGTAAACATGTGTTGCAGAGCTTCTCCTTCCTGTTTGCGGAAGGCATTGAACTGTATGATGGCGGCTTCAATCCCGCTTTTCAGTGCATTCCAGTCTTCGTCGGTCAGATTGCTTTGCTCCTGCACCTTCACCACATCGGGCATACGCATGGCGATAGCCAATACATCGGTTTGCAGATTTTTCTCGGCGGCATATTGCTGCAGTTGCGTTACATAGTAGTCTAATGCGGCTTTGTTGATTGGTGTGACAGCACCTTCACCGTTGTCTGCCAAACTATTGTCTTGCCAGATAGCGCAATCTATTTTGCCCCGTTCCAGTTGTTGGGCGAGCAGGGTGCGAATATCCAATTCCCGCTCCCTGATCAGCGGTGCAATACGCAGATTGATATCTGCTTGTTTGGAGTTGAGCGAGCGCAACTCGATGATGTATTTCTGATTTTGCAGCAGGCACTCCGCTCTGCCGTAACCTGTCATAGATGAAAGCATAATATGTTGATTCTAGATTTGTTCTATTTTCCTATACAGAAGTGCTTGAATATATTGTTCAGCACTTCTTGTGAGGTTATCTCTCCTGTTATCTCTCCTAAGGCACTGAGACAGTCTTGCAAGTCCATTGAGAGTAACTCCCCGCTTACGTTGTTTTCCAATCCGTCTTCCACACGCACTATTGCCTCCATGGCTTCCTTGAGTGCGTTATAGTGCCGGATATTGCTGATAAGTACTTGCCCTTCAGCCTCCTTTTTCCGGCAACGCTTTATCAAGTGTTGAATCAGTTCTTCTGTTTCCCCTCGTTTGGCGGACAAAAGCAGCCCTTTGCCGGCATACAGTTTTTTCTGCTCATCGGTCAGCAGGTCGCTCTTGTTATATACATCCAAGCGTTTGCCGGCATCAATCCATGCATAGTCATCAGTTTCTGTCTGCGTGGCATCGTGCAGGACTATGACTATTGCTGCTTTTCCGGCTGCAGCTTTGCTCCGTTCAATGCCGATGTTCTCTATTGTATTGTCGGTTTGTCGGATACCTGCCGTATCAATGAGTCGGAAGAGTACTCCCTCTATCCGCAGAGTGTCTTCTATGGTGTCGCGTGTGGTACCATGAATATCGCTCACAATAGCCCGCTCGTCGCCTACTAATGCATTCAGCAAGGTGCTCTTGCCGGCATTGGTAGCACCCACTATTGCCACGGGTACGCCATTTTTCAGAGCATTGCCTAACTGAAAACTATCTACCAGTCGTTTCAAGTGTTGTTCCGTTTCCTTGGCGAGTGCCTTGAGTTCGCTGCGGTCGGCAAACTCCAATTCTTCATGGTCGGCAAAGTCGAGTTCGAGTTCGACGAGTGAAGTGAATTGCAGCAGTCGGTCCCGTAGTTGTTTGAGTTCATTCGAGATACCTCCCCGCAAGTGGTTGAGGGCAATCTCATGTGCCGCCTTACTTTCTGCGGCTATCAAGTCGGCCACCGCTTCCGCTTCACTCAGATCCATCTTCCCGTTCAGGAACGCGCGTCGGGTGAACTCGCCCGGCAAGGCAGGGCGGCAACCAGTGTCAATCAGGCGCCTCAGTATCTCCTGTTGTATGTAGAGCGACCCATGACATGCTATCTCCACTGTGTCCTCGCCAGTGAAGGAGTGAGGAGTGCGAAAGACGGTTGCTATCACATCGTCAGTATCGGCAAAGGTGCCATAATGTGCACTATAGCCGGGGGCATCGGACAATGTGTGCTTGCCATGAAACAACTTATCCGCTATCAGTATGGCATCGCTACCTGATATGCGCACTACAGCTATGCCTCCTATACCCTGTGGCGTTGATATGGCACAAATGGTGTCTTGCATCTTTTTGTTTTTGCTCTTGCAACCAGTGTTTTCTAAACAGCTGCAAAGATACAATTTTATGCTTAATTATGAAAATGTTTCCGAGATAGTTTGGAACGATATTTTTAACCCAAATCGGTCATTAGACTGTTTCACGCTTACACGACTTTCTTTTTGTTATCTTTTTTGCCGATTTTCAGTTACAATGGAA